>JAOACF010000081.1 GCA_026417995.1 Negativicutes bacterium | reverse complement strand
AGTAGCGGCTGAAACTTCCTCCGCATGTGCCGCCGTGTTTTCGATAACTGTTGCCACTTGGTCGATGAGAGATACGACTTTTTCCGAGTTAGCCACTTCTTCTTCGGTGACGCTGACGATGCCGTTAACATCTTTAACCGTGTTATTCACAGCGACGACAATATTTTCTAAAGCGGCGCCGGCTTTATTCACAACCTCCACGCCGTGTTCAACCTCAGCCCGGCTCTGTTGCATCGCCTTAACTGCAGCTCGAGTTGCCTCAGCTACCTTCCTAACCAGCGCCGCAACTTCAGTCGCGCCTTGATTGGACTGTTCAGCCAGCTTGCGAACCTCCTCCGCAACTACCGCAAACCCCCGGCCTGCCTCACCCGCCCGGGCGGCTTCGATCGCTGCGTTGAGTGCCAACAGGTTGGTCTGGTTCGCAATGCTGGTAATCGTATCGGTAATCAAGCCGATCTGCTCCGAGTACTGGCTGAGCGTTGTTATTAATTCTTCACTTTCCATCGTCTTTTCTTTAATATTGCCCATGCGGGCGACAGTCTCGCTAACCGTTGCCTTGCCATCGGTCGCTGTCTTCAGCGTTGTTTGTGATTTACTCAGCGCTGAACGGGCTTGATTTTGTGCAATCTGAACAAGGGACGAAAGCTCAATAAGAGCCTTGGACGCTTCCAGCGCCGAAGCATTGCCTTTTTCCGCATCTTTGGCAACTTGTTGAATGCTTGTCGCTACCGAAGCAGCGGTAGATGTTACCTGCTCTGTCGATGACGCCATTTGCTCTGACGCCGCCGCCAGTTCCAGGGACGCTTTGCGAACAATACCTACAACGTCCGCCTGCCGTTTTATCATTAAGTTGAAGGAAGCCGCCAGTTCACCAACCTCGTCCGTAGAATTAACATCGCCGTGAACGGTGAGATTGCCGGCTCCCGCTCTGGCCATAAGTTCCTGCAGTTTGAGCAGGGGATTGATTATCATTCTGGCAATGGAAATACCGATAAAGGAACAGAGTAAGATAGCTAATAATGAAATGCCAAGCATTATAAGGGAAGCCTGTTTGAATTGCCGGTCGACTTCTTCATGTAGCTTTTCGGCTGCCGCAGCGCTTTGGTTGGCCATTTCTTCCAGCAGCTTCGACTGTGCTTCAATCTTAGCGGCTGCACTCTTGTATTGGATATACGCCTCTTGTTTTTTACCCGCTAAGGCCATATCAATGGCTTTTTGACGCTCGCTGCGATAATCGGCCAGCATGGTGCGGAGGCTGTTTAACTGTTCTTTTGCGGCAGAATTGTTTAGTGTTTTTTCGTAATCTGCCAGTAGCTTGTTAGCCTCTTCGGCACGCCGCTGGATATCTTCCATGAGTTTTTGCTCTGCCGCTTTGTCACTTGTCAAAACAAGCTGCCAAATATCCGCTTCAACGGCCCGCAGATGTTCACGTACAATATTCAGCCACTTTACTGGCAGCAGATGCTCATCATACATTTTTTCGGCGTTCCGATCCATATCTTTCATAAAATAATAACCCGTATACCCTACCAGAACCATAAATAGGGCTGCAATAGTTATCAGCGAAAGCATTTTATGGCGAATCTTCAAGTTCCGGAACAAGTGCATTGTTATACCTCTTTCTGTTAAATAATAACTCCTTTGGCGGCTACTATGCGTTTGCGCATCACGATCTCGTTTCCTTCTGCATTATATTTGTAGGAATCGGTGCAATTACCGATGATATCCAGACCTCGTCCGTGGTCTTCTAAAGAAAGTTCATCCCGGGTTTGGCGCTGTCCGAAAGTTTGGATTCCCTTCCCTTCGTGCCTGACCATGATGACAAATTCTTCTCCCTCGAAGCTGAAGAAAACCTGTACCAGTGCCTTCTGCTTGTCTTGACAGCCATGATAGCCATGAAAAAATGCGTTGTTTACTGCCTCGTTTAAAGCCACATACAATAACTCCGACTGATCCTGGCAGTATTCTTTGAGAATTGCTCTGATTATTTCCCGTTTGCCTGCAAATTCAGCCAGGGAAAAAAATGTGTATCTCATCTTATTCCCCCCAGCAAAACATGAAGATTTGAGTATTTTGTAGCGCGAATAAAACTATCATCTCAAGAGGTTGAAAACGCAAATAATGGCAAAATTAGTCATAATTTGTAATATCATGTTAGTTCATGGTAACGCTGAAATAATCCTGCTAATAGTCCAGAAAATTTTTACAGGCTGCTTGCTTATCGCAATCAGCCTGTTTCAACGCCTCAATGTATGGTATATATTTTTGAGCAGCTTCTTATTGTAAAAACCGGAAAAATATATTGGCGCGCAGCAGGCGCAGGCGAAATTCGGCCATGCCATAACGCGGCCGCGGGATATTGATGCGTTTCAACGCATAAGAATTGCCGCCGGCATGGTTGAGGCCGGCCAGCCCGGTACAGGCGCCGCGATAACCTGCCTGACGCAGCATATCAAAGTGGGCGGGCATAAACTTGCCGAAAGGATAAGCCAGAAACTCTACCGGAATTTTTAGATTTTCCTCCAGCACGGCCTTTGATGTTCTTATTTCCATTTCCTGCTCGCCGGCGGCAACCTCACTGAGCGCGACATGACTAAGCGTATGCGAGCCGATTTCGGTATGACGGCGCTGCATCTCGCGAATTTGCTCCCAGGTCAGATAGGCCGGCTCCCCCACCTGACCGGCAATGACAAACACTGTTGCCTTCATCCGGTATTTTTCCATAATAGGCAATGCCGTCAGATAATTGTCCTTATAACCGTCGTCAAAAGTAATAACCACCGGCTTCGCCGGCATGCTGCCTTTGCCGGCAAAGGCATCGTACATCTCGGCGAGCGAAATGGCAGTATAGCCGTGTTCCTGCAGGTATTTCATCTGCCGCTCGAATTCCGCCGGGCTGATGCTGTAAATCTCGTCTTCGTCGCTGACCCGGTGATAAGCCAAAATCGGCACGCCATCCACCGAATAGAGCAGCCATAATCCGATACTTACGCCTGCCAGGGCAAGAATGAGCAGTAATTTAAACAGGCGCATGCGATCCTTCCTCTTCCAGCTTTGCGGCCAACCGTTCCAGTTTGCGCAGCCGGTGATTTATGCCTGACTTGCCGACCCTGCCGTCTAAGGCGTCAACCAGTTCCTGCAGCGTCGCTTGCGGATGCGCCAGCCTAAGTTCAGCCGCCTCCTTGAGCGGTTGGGGCAGGTTATGCAGCCCCAGCTTGGCCGCGATAAGCTCGATCTTCTCCACCTGGCGGACGGCAGCATTGACCGTCTTCTGCAAATTGGCGGTTTCGCAGTTGACCAGACGGTTTACCTGATTGCGCATATCTTTGATCACGCGGACATTCTCAAAAGCCATCAGCGCGTTGTGTGCACCGATGATCCGCAGGAAAGCCGTGATGGCATCCCCCTCTTTGAGATAAACTACATAACCCTGCTTACGGTCGGTCATCTTGGCCGCAAGCTTGAAGGACTTCATCAGTCGCATCAGTGTTTTCGCAAACTCCAAGTTGCTTGTCACCATTTCCAGGTGATAGTCGCCCTCCGGCTTGTTGACCGACCCGCCGCCAAGAAAGGCCCCGCGCAAAAATGCGCGGCGGCAGCAGGTGCGGCGCAGGAAACCGCCTGCCGGCTTAGCGGCAAAACCGGTCCCTGACAGAATTCCCAGCGAACTTAAGAGTTCGGTGACAACGGGCGTCGGCACGATTTTTAACATATAATAGTTGTTTTTCTTAAGCCGGCGGCCGCGCGTAACGACCACCTCGGTCTTCAGACTGTAATGACGCTTGATCAGCGTGAGCGCTTTACGGGCGACCGCGGCATTATCGGTGGTAAAATTAATTCCCAGATTGCTGTTGCCGCCAATCAGCATAGTCCCGCCCATGCGCATAAGCGCGGACAGTTCGGCCAGCGGGCAGCAGGCGCTTTCATCAGCAATGCGCGCAAGTTCATTTTTTACTTCAGCGGAAAACGACACCCTCCGGCCTCCTTAGCTCAATCCTTATGCCCCTTAATATTTTCGGCAATCAAATAATAATCAAGCAGTTTCATGCGTTCGGAACTGGATTTAAGCTTATATACCATCGACATGATCGTGCGGGACAGCTTTAGCGGGTCGTGGCGCACCAGGTTGGTTTCGCTGATGAGATTTGCCTTGAATACCTTGACGCCCAGCGCTTCAATGGCTTCAATATCCGGCGCCACCGGATAAGCGCCCTGGCGGGCGTATATTTCCTGCAAATTGGCCGCAACTTCCTGCACATTGACCACGACATAGTCAATGACCCCCGGTCCGACATGATCAAAAATCGCCCGGACATGGCGCGAAGCGGTAAAGCCATCAGTCTCGCCTGGTTGCGTCATAACATTGCATATATAGATTTTAACCGCTTGTGTTTGCCGCAGCGCGTCGGCCATCCCCTGCACCAGGAGATTAGGCAGCACGCTGGTATAGAGGCTGCCTGGCCCCAGCACCACAGCATCCGCTTCCTGAATGGCATCAAGCGACGCTTCAACCGGCGGCGCATCGCCGGGTTTGATAAATATGCGCCTGATAGTCTTGTTGGCAAGCGGGATGCGCGATTCGCCTTCTACCAGGCTGCCATCGCTCATCTGGGCCCCCAGCCGGACGCTCTGCGTGGAGGCGGCCAGCCCCTGGCCCCGCACCGCTAAAACCTTGTCTGATGCCTTGAGCGCGGCTTCCACATCCCCCAGAACTTCCGTCATGGCAGCGATAAACAGGTTGCCGAAACTATGCCCGGCCAAACCGCCCCCGCCGCCGAACCGGTGCTGAAACAGTTTTTCCATAAGCGGTTCGGTATCAGCCAAGGCGACCAGGCAGTTACGCAAATCACCGGGCGGAATAATGCCCAGGTCTTCCCGGATGCGTCCGGATGAGCCGCCGTCATCGGCCACCGTGACAATAGCCGTGATATTGCTGGTCACACTCTTGATGCCGCGCAGCAGCACCGAAAGGCCGGTGCCGCCGCCGATGACCACGATCGCCGGCCCCCGGTTGAGTCGCCGCTTTTGAAAAATAATCTCTACAAGTTTGTCCGACCCTTCCGGCACAAGCACGCTGATGACCGACTGGATGATTTTGCGCGTAGCCAGCGTCATGACCGCCAGACCTATGCCGATCACCGCGATGCCGGCAATCGTGGTAACCGTGTAATAATATTTGCCTGTCGCTTTATAGACAATGCGGAAAATCTCTTCTTCAACAACGCCGATGAATTTATAGTTAAGCACAATCGCCAAACCCAGACTCGCCGCAATGACGCCCAGCGAAAACAGCAGCAGCCAGCGTTTGAGTTTCATCCCGGGGTATAGCCATTTGAGGAAATGCATTATTCACACCTCTGCCTTCTCAGGGCTATTACACTTCGACCACGTTGTGCTTGATATCCCGGTGCTCGACATTTACTTTATAGCCGTTGATTTTCAGACCTTCATAAATTTTGTTGGCGACAAAAACCGAGCGGTGCAGGCCGCCGGTACAGCCAATGGCAATGATCAGCTGGCTTTTGCCCTCTTTGATATAATTGGGAACCAGGAAGTCAATCAGGCCGGTCAGCCGCTCCATGAACTGCTGGGTTACCGGCCATTTCCAGATATATTCGCTGACTTCCGGCACCTCGCCGCTTTTGCGGCGCAGCGACTCCACGTAATAGGGATTGGGCAGAAAGCGTACATCAAAAACCATGTCCGCGTCCAACGGGATGCCATACTTGAAGCCGAACGAAACAACGGTGATGTTTATGCGGGTATCTTCCCGCTCACTGGCGAACAGCGCGACGATTTTCTCCCGCAGCTGATTTGTGTACAAATCCGATGTGTCGATGATGTGTGTCGCCCGTCCCCGGATATGTTCCAGCCGGTCGCGCTCGCGGATAATCCCTTCGCTGATGCGGCCGTGGGGGGACATGGGATGCCGCCGCCGCGTTTCCTTATACCGGCGGATTAATGTTTCGTCCGAAGCTTCGAGAAATAAAATCTCATACAGATAGCCCTGTTTCTCCATATCTTCCAGCACCTGAATGAGCGCGTCAAAAAACTCGCCGCCCCGGATGTCGACGACCAGCGCAATCCGGTTCACTTTGCCGGCCGACTGGGCGCAAAGCTCGGCAAATTTAGGAATGAGCATGGGCGGCAGGTTATCCACGCAAAAATATCCCAAATCTTCCATTGTACGCACGACCTGGGTCTTGCCGGCGCCGGACATGCCGGTGATAATAACCAAACGCGAATTTTTCATACATGACACCTACTGTTAAACAATATCGAATAAACCTTTACGGTAAGGCGCGACTTAATGCAATCCGGTCAATGCCAAGTCCCGTTTGGCCAGCCAATTTACTCAGTTCTATTTAGATTATAGGGCACGCGGCCAAAAAATGCAAAGCGTCCCCATGCTCGGACATCCAAACACGGGGACGGTTCTCTTGCTTTTCGCTCTCACTCAAGCTGCCTTCACTGCCGGAAATTGCGCTGGATGAGAATTTCGACCCGGCGGTTTTTTTGCCGACCTTCCGGCGTGGTGTTCGGCGCTAGCGGCCGATATTCGCCATGGCCGATTGCGCTGAAGCGCTCAGGCCGCAGGCGAATATCGCTGGCAAGGATATATTTCATGAAATTGATGGCCCGTTTGGCTGAAAGTTCCCAGTTGGAGGGAAATTCACTTGTATTGATCGGGACATTATCCGTATGCCCCGAGATAACAACACGCTGATTTAGCACTGCCAGCAATTTGGCAATTTCTTTCGCGAACCGTTCTGACTGAGGGAGCATGGCCGCGCTGCCGGAATCAAACAGCGCGCTGTCATTGATGCGCACCAGCAGGCCGTCTTGCGTTAACGCGGTCGACAAATCGCCGCCCAGCTTGTTTGCCTGGATATAAGCATCGATACGCTGCTTGACTTCCATGAGCTGGGCCGTTTCAGCAAGAAAACTGTTGGCTTTGTGCTCCTCCATCCCCGCAATACTGAAGGCCTGAGCGTCTTCCTTTTTCGGCGGAACTGTCGACATTTCCTGATAGCTGGGATTGGTCTTCGGGCTTTCAAAAATCGAAGCGCTGTTGGCAAAAACCATGCTGAAAGCGCTGGCAATCTGCTGGAATTTTTTCTGGTCGACGTTGGATGAGGCAAATAGTACGATGAACAAGGCCAGCAGCAGCGTCAGCAGGTCAGAATAAGGAATCAGCCATGTCTCGTCAGCGTGCTCCTCATGGTGTGCGTTGTGATGTTTTTTTTTCCTGGCCATTACTAGCCCTCCTGGTCGCGGTCGCGGGTCGACTTGCGCCGGCTCTGCGGTATGAACACCTGCAGCTTAGACTCGATGGCCACCGGCGAGTCGCCGGCCTGCAGGGATAAAATGCCTTCAATCATCATCTTGCGCAGCTCGACTTCTTCCTTGGACAACATCTTTAATTTATTCGCAAACGGATGCCACATAACATAGCCGGTGAAAATACCTAGCAGCGTAGCAATAAACGCTGCCGCGATTGAGTGGCCCAGGGCCTCAATATCCTCCAAATTGCCCAACGCGGCTACCAGGCCGATAACCGCGCCCAAAACGCCAAGCGTGGGAGCATACATGCCCGCCTGCGAAAAGATAAGCGCGCCGCTCCGGTGGCGCTCTTCCATCGCAATGATTTCCGCTTCAAGCACATCGCTGACAAAATCGGCGTCCATGCCATCAACAACCATCATCAGCCCGTTGCGCAGAAAAGGATCCTTAACATCCGCCACCCGTCCTTCCAAAGCGAGTAGCCCTTCCCGGCGGGCGGTTTGCGACAACTCAACGAAAAAGGTCAGCAAATCCTGCTTAGGCATGAGTTCCTGCCCCTTGAATATCCGTTTCATCAACTGAGGAAAAGCTTTGATTTGTTCCATGGGAAAGGCATTCAGCAAGGAAGCGGCTGTGCCTACAATAATAATCATAAAGGCGGCGGGATTGATAAGAGCCGTCAGCGAAGCCCCTTTCAGCACCATGCCGATAGTAACGGCGGCTACGCCCAGTATAATCCCGATTAATGTCGATTTTTCCAAGATAGACCCTCCCGTGCTCTTGAAGGACGCCCAGTTTACAGTAAAATTTTATCATTGCCGGCAATAATTTGTCTACGGAAACATGTAAATAGCTGAGAGCGGCAATAATAATATGTTACGTTGCACTAACATGTATATCGTACAAAAATAAAGACCGCTTTAGTGTCAAATGACATATAAGCGATCTTTTTTACATTTCCGCTTATTTCATGATCGGAAATTGCACGCCGCCCGCAACCGTATTTTTATCGCCATATAGCCACCAGGATGCATTTTTAATGAGCGGCCCGCTCATTTGGGCGGCAGGCCCGTTGTTTGACCAGCCTACGCCGAGATTGAAGGACGGTTTGGGCGCCGTGATGTTAACCCGCATTTCGGCTTTCTCGGTGATAACCAATTTCCCTTTCTCGAACTTGGCGTCTTCCTTCACTTCTGCCGGCACTGCGAATTCTTTGCCGTTGACCAGAACATAAATTTTATTTTCCCGCCGCTCAAACTGCACATCGGTTTTTTCGGTCTTGCCGGTTTGCGGGTCGACCTCTTTCGGAACATACACGATTTCCCGGGTGTGCGTGTTATCTCCTTTGACGTAGACTACCTGCGGTTCGCCGGCCTGTGACGGCTGCCCGGACGTGTTGATGGTAATGCTGGGCGGCGCGGCAGCAGCAGGGTTTTTGGCCGCGGCGGCATGCTGCCTGTATTCGTAATAGGCGACTCCTGTCACAATGCAGATCAGCAGCATGATAAGGACGAATTTCCATTCTCTTTGCCAAAAAGACATCTATCTTCCCCTCCCTTGTAGCCCAATACATTCCTCCCACCGTCATTTTTTAACATTATATCGCCGCTTTTGGCCGAATATGTGCAAAAAAAAAAGCCGGGCGGCTTTAATGCCCGGAGAAGCAGCAGCGTTCGGCTGCGAAAGCGCCGCTAGATAGCCTAGCAGGCAGACTGGCCGGTGACACATGCAATACAGCGGTGAATAATATCCAACATCGCCTCAATATCCTGAATTGTGCTGGCAAGCGGCGGCATGAAAACCACGACATTGCCCAGCGGGCGAATGATCAATCCATACTCTCGCGCTTTCAGGCAAACCTTATGCCCGATGGCAAGCTCCCAAGGGTACTCTTTGCCGGTTGCCTTGTCCTGAACAAGCTCAATGCCAATCATCAGGCCGCACTGGCGGATGTCGCCAACATGCGGCAGTTGCCAAAAACATTCTAGTTTTCGCCGTGCGGCCTCGATCTTGGCCGGCAGCCCCTCAAGCACCAGCTCATCTTGAAAAATCTTGAGGTTAGCCAGGGCGGCTGCACAGGCAAGCGGATTGCCGGTATAGGAATGACCGTGAAAAAAGGTCTTCTGCTCCTGATAACTGCCCAAAAAGGCGTCATATATCTCCTGGGTCGTCAAAGTAGCCGCCAGCGGCAAATATCCGCCGGTAATGCCTTTAGCAATCGTCATCAAGTCCGGCGACACGTCCTCATGCTCGCAGGCAAACATCCGGCCGGTGCGGCCAAAGCCTGTCGCCACTTCATCTACGATCAGCAGTACGTCATAGCGGCGGGTAATTTCCCGGATGCGCTTGAGGTAACCGGGCGGCTGCGTCAGCATGCCTGCCGCGCCCTGCACGAGCGGTTCGACCACCATGGCGGCGATTTCGCCGCTGTGGCCGGCCAGCAGCCTCTCCACTCCGGCTACGCACTGCATTGCCGCGCATGACTTTCGGCTAACGGCATGCGAGCAATGGGAACAGCAAGGCGAAGGCGCCTGCACGGTCTTAAAGAGAAGCGGCTGGAAAATGCGGTGAAACAAATCGATACCGCCCACGCTCACCGAACCTACCGTATCGCCGTGATACGCGTTGGCCAGCGTAACAAACTTCTGCTTATCTTTGCGTCCTTTAAGCTGCCAATATTGGTAGGCCATTTTGATGGCAATTTCCACCGCTGTCGAGCCGCTGTCCGAGTAGAAGACTTTCGCCAGTCCGCGCGGAGCGATGCTGATGAGTTCGGCTGCGAGGCGCGCAGCCGGCTCATTGGCAAGGCCCAGCATGGTAGTATGGGCGATTTTTCCCAGTTGAGCAGTAATCGCCGCATCAATTTCCCGCTTCCGATGCCCGTGCACATTCAGCCACAGGGACGACACGCCGTCATAGTATTCCCGGCCTTCGGCATCAATCAGCTTAACCCCTTCGCCGGCCGTTATGACCAGCTGCGGCGCAGCAACCCAGTCCTGCATCTGGGTGAAAGGATGCCATACATATTGCTTGTCGAGAAATTCAAGTTCGTTATTCATACACTGCCTTCTTTCATCATGCGAATTATCTCCGCCATATGGAGATGTCGTTCCGCCAGCGCCGACAGATTGCCGGTTTTTCCGGCGGGAACGTCAATGTCGCGCGCGTGAGGGAATTTCCCCAAAACCGGCAGGCCGGTAAGCCTTGCAATATACGCCAGATTAGATTGCTCCAAAATCCCGGCTTCTTCTTCCACCCAGTTATTGATGATTACCCCGGCGACGGCAATCCCCCGCTGCCGGGCATACTCAACCGTCAAAACAGTATGATTTATTGTTCCCAAATTACGCCGTGCTACAACTACGGCCGGCAGCTTCAGGTCAGCAATCATGTCGGCGACAAGATAGTCTTCCCACAGCGGCGCGGCAATGCCGCCGACGCCTTCGATGAGCGTCAGTTCATGCCGCCGAATCGTTTCCCGGCAGGCGGCAAGCAGGTTGCCTATATCTATGGTTATGCCGCTTTCCACGGCAGCTACCGCCGGCGTAAGCGCCGGCACCAGGCAGAGCGGATTTACCGCCTGCCGTTCGCTTTCGCCGATGCCGACAGCCCGCATCAGGAAAGTGGCATCTTCGGCGACCAGCCGTCCGTCCTGGCTGGCAACGCCGCCTGAAGCCAAAGGCTTCATGACGCCCACGTTATACCCCCGCGCCTTCAAGGCGGCGGCAATCGCGCCTGTGATAACAGTCTTACCCACTTCCGTATCGGTTGCGGTGATAAATAATCCCGGCATACTTGTCACTCCTCAGCACAGCTTTAGGCGGCGCCCGGCTTTAATAATTTTGACGGCAGCCTCGCTCAGCTCGGCGGCGTCGTGAGCGGCGCTCACGGTGAGGCGCAGGCGGCTGGCACCGTCAGGGACGGTCGGCGGCCGAATAGCCGCTACAATCAGCCCGTCTTTTTTCAACTGGTTCGCCATCGCCAGCGCTACCTCGGGCGAACCGGTCAGCACCGGCAAGATGGCGGTGTCCTCGCCCTCGACCTTTAACCCGGCGCGCCTCAACTTCTGCCGCATAAGCGCCGCATTGGCACGCAGCTTAGCCACAAGCTCAGGCTGCCGCCGCAAAACGCCCAGAGCCGCTCTGGCCGCGGCGATCGTAGCCGGCGCTTGCGCCGTCGAGAATATGTACCCACGCGATTTATTAATCAAAAATTCAATCAGCTGCCGGCTGCCGGCGGCATAGCCGCCTTCCGCCGCCAGGGACTTGCTCAGCGTACCCATCTGAATATGCACGCGCCCGTTAAGGCCAAAGTGCGAAACCGTGCCGCGGCCGCCGTCACCAATCACGCCTGCTGCGTGCGCATCGTCGACCATAACCATGGCCTCATATTCTTCCGCCAATTCAACGATTTGGTCTAGCGGCGCAATGTCCCCGTCCATGCTGAACACGCCGTCTGTCACGATTAACCGCAGTCCGCCGCACGGCTCCGTCCGCAGCAGTTGCCGCAGGTGCTCCATGTCGGCGTGCCGGTAAACGGCAACACGCGCCCGCGAGAGGCGGCAGCCGTCAATGATGCTGGCATGATTGAGTTCATCGCTGAAAATAACCGTATTCGCATCGGCAACGGCGCTGATAATGCCGACATTGGCCATGTAGCCGGTATTATAAAGCACTGCCGCCTCCGCCTGCTTAAACGCGGCAATCTCCTGCTCAAGCGCCGAATGAACCGGATGCGTGCCTGTGGTCAGGCGTGATCCGCCCGCACCGGCGCCGTACGCATTCACGGCTTGGGCGGCAGCGGCCATCACTGCGGGATGATGCGTCAAACCCAGGTAATTGTTGGCGGCAAGCACGAGACAGATGCGCCCGTCCGCCCGTACATGGGTGGCATCAACCGGTTCATATACAACCGGTTCGCGATATAAGTTCAACTTTCTGCGCTCAGCCAAATATTCTGCCAAAAACCGCATCAGCATTCCCCTCCCGCTGCAGGTACGGTAATCAATACCGGCCGATACTGAAGATACTCGGTCAATTGGTTTAAATCAGTCCCCGGCTCAACAAAAAACACGCGCCCTCCCACCGGGCAGCCAAAGGGCTTTAATTGACTGATGCGAACATAACCGGACCGGGAAGCGACATACCCGGCAGCGTACTCAGGGTCATCCGACCAGCATAACTCGGCGGCAATTCCCGGAGCTGAAGCAACCTTGGCTGCCAGCAGCATCGCTTCCCTGGCGTGGGTATTGAGCAGTCCCTGCTGCCGCAAAATTGCTTCATATTGGGCCGGGTGAGCCGCATCCATGCGTGACACCCGAATTCCCCGCTCTCCGGTATCATCAAGCCTCTTGCCGCTCCGCGCGCAAATCAGCATGGCCCCCCGCATGCTATCCGCAAGCGACAACAGCGCCGCGAGACCGGATGCGGCTGCTGTTTCGGCCACTCCCCACCCGCACAGCCTGGCCAGCGCTGCCCGGCGACCGGCGTGGCAGTCGTCGACCTCAAGCCTGCTGACCGACAAAAGCGGCGTATGCCGTATATCCGCCGCATTAATTGGCTCGATCTGAATATTGATAAAGTCGGCTTGTCCCCGGCTATGCGACAAAGCGCGCGCAACCATCCCTGTCTCTTATACACATCT
>JAOACF010000008.1 GCA_026417995.1 Negativicutes bacterium | reverse complement strand
CCATACCACATGACCGTCCGCACGTGAAGCGAATTTATATCGAGAAAGCACTCGCCTTACTGGGTGATTTCTATGAGGAGGACGATGAATAATGAAAAAAGAGCTTGAGTACTACCTGTCTCTCCCTTATCGCTTTGAAATAATTCCAGCAGAGGAGGGCGGCTTTGTTGGTGTAGTGCCTGAACTGCCTGGCTGTATTACTCAGGGTGAAACACTGGAAGATACTGTGCGCATGATTAACGATGCCATGCGGGCATGGATTGAATGCGCCCTGGAAGAAGGCATTACCATACCTGAGCCGGTTAACAGTGAAGAAGATTACAGTGGCAAATTTGTTGTTAGGGTGCCAAAATCTTTGCATCGTGATCTGGTACGCAAGGCCAAAGAAGAAAACGTAAGTTTAAACCAGTTGACAGCGTACTTATTGTCGTCTGGTATTGGTAGACCTTTGAAGAAATAGATAGCCGCCTTCGGGCGGTTTTTGTTTTACTCGTTTGCTTCCTCATCCTCGATAGCCTTGATGATGGCGATCATCTGTTTAATCGCCTTCGGCGTTGCGCTCTTGACTTGTTTTAAGAACAATTGCAGGTCAGGGCGCTTTTTTGTTTCCTCCCAGAAGGCGAGAAGTTCGGGGTCGCCAGCCAGGGCGTCGTCAATTTTAGCGATTGCTTCGGCGTTGGGGTCGGAAGGGTTGTCCGTGCGGCCGAGGAGATAGTCGGTTGTGACGCCGAAGAAGTCGGCCAGGCGGGCGAGGGTGGCGTTGTCAGGTTCGCGCCGGTCTATTTCATAATGTGCATATGTGCCGCGAGCAATTCCTAATATATCAGCCATTTCTTGCTGGGTTATTCCTTTTTGTTCCCTTAATGATTTAAGTTTTTCGCCAAGCATGACAACACCTCTTAAGTATATTATAGATGTTGCAGTACGCCACAAAAATGCCTGCGGCGAAAAGATACATTTTATTTAAAAATCTGTTGACATTGTAGCGATATGCCACTAAAATAAATAGTGAAAGTAGCTTTACGCCACAAGGAGGTGAGAAAGTGAAAAGAGTATGGTTAGAGCAAGTGTTGCATAACAAAAAATTAACGCACCAAAAAGCTGCAAATTCAATTGGGATTGAGCGCTCATATTTTACGCAAATAGTAAACGGGCGCCGCAGGCCAAGTCCAGAAATAGCTCAAAAGATTGGACAGGCACTGGGATTTGATTGGACGATTTTTTTTGACCGAGATTGTGGCGTAAAGCCGCACGACGACCAGGCGGCGACAGTCGAGCCGGGGCCGGCGGCGATGGAGCAGGCGGGGTAGTTACTTCGCCCGGCGCAGTTCGCGAATATCGTCATCATGTTCAACGGATTTACGAACTAAGTAGTTCATGTCGGTTGCCACGCGGTCAATCGCTTTTTCAAGGCGTTCAACAGAATAGCGGCTGGCGGTATTCACAGCTAAACTTTCAAGTTTGGCGTCGGTTTCTTCACTACGGTGAAGCAGGGCTTTGACAATCTGATTGGTTTCTATCATTTGTCCTTCGAGGTTTGCGATATCAGTTTTCATGCCTGCGATATCGGTTTTAATTTCAGTGACGTCAGTTTCAAGATTATTGAGACGCTTATCAATATCGCTTACTTTATTGTCTAAGCTTTTAACAGCACTGAGTATTTCTTTTAAAATTTGTTCCATTTTTAATCAGCCTTTCATCGTGTTTAGTAAATCCGTTAGCTTTTCCCGTTCCTCTGGCGTAAGCCGTTTAGCCGCGTCTAAGAGCCGTCTTAGGTCAGGCTCCAGTTCCGGCTTGTCCCCGGCGAAAAAGTCGGAGAGGGTATAGCCGAGGGCGGTGATAATGCGCTCTAGCACGTCAAAGGTGGGTTGTGTATTATCGTTTTCTATGTGACTTATGGTTGATTGACCAATACCAGCTTTTTTAGCAAGTGCGGTCATGCTCAATCCTTGTTGTTCGCGAATTAGCTTAATAGCCTTTCCGATTTCCATTGTGCACCTCAAATATTATTCTTATTTGAATTATAGCACATATTTTTTTAGTAAACCCATTCAAAAATGAATTGACAAGCCATTCAAACTTGAATAAAATAATAATCAAAATATGAATGGAGGTGGTGATATGAGTACAATAGCGCAAAAAATATTGTTTTTTCGAGATTTAAGAGGGCTCAGCCAAACTGAGCTATCAGAAAAATCTGGTGTACCTCAAAGCTCTATCAGTAAAATCGAAACCGGCCAATTAAAAAATCCCGGCGGTATTACATTACAAAAACTCGCCGCGGCCCTGGGCGTATCGGTGGCCGAGATGCTGAACGATTCAGACCCAGCCGCCACTGACCAAACTGCATAACAATTCTTGATCGGTTAGACAGCGACAGTATGCCCGTTTAGCAGATTAAAATACCGCCGTTGGTAAAAAGGAGGTGGAAGGGAATGGATGGGCAACAAAAAACCGCCACCGGTGACAGCGGGGGTGAAAAATATCAACTTCATATCAAGAAAGACAGGTGTCATCGTCGACTCAAAGCACTAATTGAAAACAAGGAGGCTTTAGCAGAAGTTGTAGCGAGAAATTCGTCTTGGGTACCGATGCCAGAATATGACGGGCTTAGGGATGCATTTGATGCAGCAATTGAGGCGGAAGCTAAATTTTTGTTAAATCTGCCACAATGCGACTTGCTACAGTCTTGATAATGTCCAATGAAGCAGTAGAGCCGACTTTTATCAGAACATCTTTAACTTTTCTCCACACTGTGTCATCGCGGATATTATTTAAAAAATTGTGGCCCTTCATCGTTAAACGTTCAATGGGATAGTCCGGATACCCCAAACCCAAAAGCGGTGCTTGTGCAGTTACTATTAGGTCATCGTCCAGCAAAAGCATAACATGATAAGCGTACTTAGGATGTTCAGCAGGATCGTCAGTTAAGTCTTTCAGTGATAAGTAAGTACCAAAAACGGCTTTCTCTTCAATTGTCAGCAAAATTTTTCGCATCAAATCTAGATCTAATTTCACGACTATCACCTCCCTTCGAGGTGATACTTCGGCAAAATCCATTAATTTCCTACCCAATACAAAGGAGGTGAGTGAGATGGACGAGCAACAAAAAACCGCCACCGGTGACAGCGGTAGCGGGGGTGAAGAAAAGATTGATGAGACTATTGATTTGTTGAGACGTCTCCACAAAATCCAATTCGCTTTCTTGCTGTTGTTTGCGACACAGCCTTGCGATCCACTACATCAATCCTTACTGGAGTCGGTTCGGCAGGAAGGAGAAGAGTGGTATCGCCAGATTCAGGAGAAACCCCAGAAAAGAATAGGTATTCGTTTCCTAGGCGACCTATCTCAGTTATCTCAAGATCCGGATAGTGGAGAAGGGTAACACGCAAATCTTGATTTTCAGTAAGACGTTTCTCTTTTACCTTAATGGTTTTGATTATGTGGGAATAAAGATCTTTTGCATATTCGCCCAATGTCATCACCTCCCTTCCAGCGTCAAACTTCGACGGGAGGTACAAAAAACCTGTAAGGAGGCCCCATGACCAAGCGCGAGTTTGTGACCTTTATTGATTATCAACAGGCCAGACTGCGCAGCAAAGTCGTGATCTTAAAACGTGAGATATGCTGTCAATTCGGGTTAAAGAAATTCGATGATGTGCCGCAGGAGCTGTACCCTAAAGCGTCTGCCTGGGCGGTGGACTATACCGAAATGTTATTAGAATTCTGGAACGAGAGAGGCCGGCATAGATTGTAGCGAGGTGATGAGTGGTGAAGCAGAAAGAGATAACCTTTACGTGCCTGGGGTTTAAAGTCAACGGCATCATGTGCCCTCTGGACCAACTGCCTGACAGCGAAGCTGAAAACATCGCCAACGCTATTGTTTATGCGCTGAGCAAACGAGCCGGGAAGGGGGTGCGGGAATGTCCGGCGCAGCAGTCGAGCAATTCATCGCTGACAATTTTGCACCTGGTTCCGTAATTGTCGAGGATTTTCCGCTATTCCCTTACGGTCGCCGGCTGATCGATAAGACCGGCAGCGAGATGGTAGTGTTCTGGGACTGCTGGACGCAGAGCGTAAAATGGGTGTTTCCTGATTGATGCGGCCTGGCCGCAAAAATTTTTACCCATTAGTGTCGAATTTAGCCGTCTAAATTAGTTGATTTATAAAATTTTTACAAATAATTTGGACAACCATGGGAGAGGAGAGGGCTAACGTGACTAAATCCCGGTTAGACGACAAGGTGACGTTCTTTGCGATCATCTTGGCGTGTACATATATCGCGTTCCATATCGGGTTATCCGTCGGGCGCGGCATTTGGTTTCAGTGAGAGGGGGTGAAAAAGTTGAACTGTAACCGGTGCCCGCGTAAGAAATTCTGCATCCCGGATGAGTGCCTAAGCTTGGGCGCAAAAGAAAAAGACCGCATATAGCGGCCTAACAAAAATTACCTAAGTTAATTGTAAAACAGTCAAATTAAAAAAGCAACAGGGTGATGATATGAGTAATTACAAAGTACTTGAACGCGCTACAATTACTGCGCATCGGCTAAGCCGTAACCTGCTTCCGAGAGAGAGATATCGCATGTTCGTCGAAGTGCTGCGCATCGCGCAAGAGGAAACAGGGGCAACGTTAGACGAGGTCGTAGCCGTGCTGGAAGAAGCTATTGACAGATTGAATATCAAAGTCTCGCTTCAGCAAGACCGGCAATCCCAGTGGGTAGACAACTTGCGTCGCTGGATCGTCACTAAAGGTAAAGATATCGGAATGGAAAAGGGAGACTATGTATTTGTTCCTGTGACTAAAGTGCAAAAATGGGCGACAGAGCAGCAGATTCCAGTTGAACAGCTAATTGCGTCACTTAAAAAAGACGATGGCTTTGGACGCTGGGTCGAAAGCAATGGTTATACACGATATAGCAGAAGCGTATGGATTGGAAAGGAAAACATTCGCTGCTATGGCTTTACGCATAGCTGGCTGAAAGATGGTGAGCAGAATGGCGAAGGTTATTGATTTTTGTGAAAAAGTTATCTATGACCCGAAGGCAAACCGCCTGGTGGTGGCCAGCAAGGAAAATGTCCGCCGGCTAGTCAACCAAGCCAGACTGCAAATATTTTTTACGCTGTCGAAAGGACAAGCCCATCCGTATTCCTAATTTACCCCGAGTTTATGCCGATTATGCATGAAAGGTGGTGCGAAAATGGCTAGACATAAAAAAACAGACGGCATCACCGGCACCGTTCAGGCCATTACCGCAGGCCTAGACGTACCGAAAATGCCTGAAGCCGTGAACGATAAGCCGAAAACCATAACAAAAACGGCTGAAATCGTGAACGAATCTACCGAAAACGTGAACGAGGCTACGGTCTTACCGGCAGCTATCGACCTGGAGCCCAAAACATTGTCAATCGTTCAAGAATTCAAGTGGAACTTTGACGAGATCAAACAGTCTCTTGCTGGCAAGATCGAACGCTACACTGGCCTGGTTGTAAACGATGACAATCTCAAAGACATGGAAAGAACCCAGAAAGAGATTGCCTCGCTACGAACAAAAATCGGCAAATTCAGGCTGCAAGTAAAACGTGAGCTTGAAAAGCCGTACGCCGAATTTGAACTACAGATAAAAGAACTGCTTGCCCTGGTTGAGTCGGTTGAGCGTCCCATTAAGGAGCAACTGGAGGTCTACGAAAATAAGCGCCGGGAAGAAAAAGCCCTGATGGTTCAAGAGATCATCAACGAAGTGGCCCGTCAACTTGGTCTGGAGGGAAAATATAGCAGCCAGATTGCTATTGCGGACAGATGGCTCAATCGGACAATCACCAAAAAGGAAATTATTGAGGAAATCGAAATGAAAGCCGCCTGGTTTCTGGATATCCAGACGAAAGAGCGGGAAGCTGAGTTTTTCCGAAAACAGAAAATCGAGATGGCGAAATTTATGTGCGAGCAGCTGAGTGCCGGCCTCGCGACGCCGCTCAAGTTTGAAGAAATCGAAAGCCGCATTGATGCGATGGATATTATGGCTTTAAAAGCCTACATTGAAACCGAAGTGGAAAAACGCCGGGAGCGCGAGGATCGTGCAGCGCAGTTGGCAATAGAACGCGCGGAAACGGCAAAGGCTGCGCCATCGGTTCAGCCTGCGCCACCGGCAATGCCGCCAATCCAGTTTCCCGCGCAACAGCCGTATAGTCCCAAACCAACCAAATGGAATGTTGTGTTGAAACTGCCGGGCATTGATTTTTTTCAAGCCCAAGGCTTTAAGGATTATCTCATAGCAAACAAAATTGCATATGAAGTCGTAAGTCAGGAGGCTGTGGAATGAGCAGTGTATTCAAAAAAGCCGAACGGCGAAAGGCGAAGCTAAAGCTAGCTCTTTGCGGTCCCAGCGGCTCGGGAAAAACCTATTCGGCACTTAAAATCGCGAAGGGAATGGGTGGAAAAATTGCCTTAATCGATACTGAAAACGGTAGCGGACAACTTTATTGCGATATTGCTGATTACGATGTTGCCGAAATCGCACCGCCATTTTCGGTAGACAAATATATCGGCGCTATCAAAGAGGCTGAAACTGCCGGCTATAATATCCTGATCATTGACAGCCTGTCTCATGCCTGGGCAAAGGAAGGCGGCATTCTTGATGAAGTAGATAAACGAAGCGGCGGGAAAAGCGCGTTTACTTCAGGCTGGCGCGAAGCTACACCCATGCACAACCGGCTAATTGACACCATCTTGCAATCACCGCTGCATATTATCGTCACCATGCGGGCCAAGACAGCCTATGATCTTGAGAAAGATGAAAAAGGCAAAGTCATTCCGGTCAAAAAAGGTATGGAGCCTGTGCAGCGCGCTGGGCTTGAATATGAATTTACCGTTGTGCTTGATATGGACAACTATCAGCATACCGCTACGGCTGGCAAAGATCGAACCAGGCTTTTCGATGGTAAGTGTTTTATTCCGGATGAAGGCACGGGCGCACAGCTAATCGCTTGGCTAGAGCAGGGCGTTGATGCTCAGCCGAATTACTATCAGCCTCAAATGTATCAACCGAACATTTACCAGTTCGCGCAGCCGCAATGCCCGCCGCAGATTGCTCTACCGTTCGAGCAGCCGGCGCCGCAACAATCCGGTTACGGTTTCTCGGCTTACGAGGCAGAAATTGTCTGGTATTGGCAGCAGGCAGGGTGGGATCTCAATGGTGTACCGACATATATTCAGCAGCGTTTCGGACGGACGCCGGGGCAACTTACAACCGAAGAATGCTATACGCTCATGAATGACTTCAAAACTTACGTACAACAAAAAACGGGAGGGCAATAACTATGAACAGCATTACAGTATATGGCCGCTTGACGGACAAGCCGGAGGTTAAAACGTCCCAAGACGGTAAAAGCACGTATACTCATTTTACTCTGGCTGATAACCGCGGCGAAAAGGCTTCATTTTTTCGCTGCACCGCGTTCGGTAAAGTCGGCGAGAACATTGCCAAAGCCGAAAAGGGTCATCGCCTTGTCGTTGCCGGTCGCATGGAGGAAGACGAGTGGACGGATCAGCAAACACAGCAAAAACGGCGCTCTTGGACGCTAATCGTAAATGACATGAGTTATGTCGAACCGGCTCCGCAGCAACAGCAACTGCCGGGATATCAGCAGCAATATCAACCGCCGATGCCGCCACAGTATCCGCCGCAGCCGGGATATCCGGCGCCGTATCCAGCGCCGCAGGGGTATGCTCAGCAGTATCAGTCTCCTGCACCAGCCCCGCAGCCGCCACTACCGGGTTTTGTACCAGCGCCGCAGGGATACCCTCAGCAATACCAGCCGCAGCCTGCTCCCGCTCAACCGCCACGCCAAACGCCGTTTTAATCTGCAGTAACATACACAGTCGGCTAACAACCGCAAATAGCCCGTTCTGGTATTTATGTCTAGGACGGGCTATTTCTTACCCTGGAGGTACCAATGTTTGAACTTCGTGACTATCAAGAGCTACTCATAGAAGGCGCCAGGCTGGAATTCCAAAACGGGAAACAACGTACCTGTATTGTTGCCCCTTGCGGTGCTGGGAAAACCGTACTGATGGCTTACATGAGCGCCCAGGCTCGACTGAAAGGCAACAACACTATGTTTGTCGTGCACCGGCAGGAACTGATTGATCAATCTTCTGCAACATTCAGCGCCATGGGTGTTCCGCATGGAATTATTGCTGCCGGTTACCCCATGACTGTCAATGAGCAGATCCAAATCGGAAGTATCCAAACTATCGTCCGGCGCACTGATAAGATAACACCGCCACAGTTGATCATTCTTGACGAAGCTCATCACGCAACGGCGAACACTTGGCGGAAACTGCTCCAGTTGTACCCGGATGCATTTGTGATAGGACTGACAGCTACACCGGCGCGGATGGGAGGTGACGGTCTGGGCGATATTTTTGAAAGCTTGATTATGGGCCCAACCGTTAAGGAGCTTATTGCATCGGGAAATCTCTCCCCGTTTAAATACTACGCGCCGCCGGTAGCCGCCGACCTTGAAGGGCTTCGGGTTAAATACGGCGACTTTGCTCAATCTGAAGTTGCCATGAGAATGGACAAGTCAGAAATTATCGGCGACCTGATTGATCAGTATCAGCGCCTGGCGCCGGGGGCCAGGGCAGTATGTTATTGCGCAAGCTTGGCCCACAGCCAGCATACGGCGGAGATGTTTCGCCAGGCGGGAATACCGGCGCTGCACATTGACGGGGAAACACCGGACGTTGCCCGTAAGGCGGCAATCAATGATTTTAAGAACGGATCGATAAAAATATTATGCAACGTTGATTTGATCAGCGAGGGGTTCGATGTGCCGGCAATGGAAGCTGTTATTCTGGCCAGGCCTACTCAGTCACTTACGTTGTTCATTCAGCAATCAATGCGCGCAATGCGTCCGGATAAAGAGAACCCAGAGAAGATAGCCATCATTATTGACCATGTAGGGAACCTGTACCGGCACGGTTTGCCGGATGAAGACCGGGAATGGTCCCTGGAAAACAACAAAAAACGTCCTGGCGAGAAACGAGAATTTCCGCTCAAACAATGTCCGAAGTGTTTTGGCGCCCATAGGCCTGCTCCGGTATGCCCGTATTGCACACATGTTTACCAGGTTGAAGAACGTGACAACACACCTAAACAGCGCGCCGGTGAACTGGCCGAAGTCATTGAATTAGAGAAGCGCAAACGAAAAGAGGAAGTGCGCCAAGCTAGAAACGTGGTAACCCTTGAGCAGATCGCAATGCAGAGAGGCTATTCGCCGCATTGGGTTCGTAAGATGTGTGAACTTAAAAGAATCCCGTTCGGCGCCGGAAGTGGATAAAAATTAGACCGGCGACTGCTGGCCTATATAGTGAGGTGAAGATCATGAAAAACAAACTCATTATCTGCCTGATCGTCATGAACGTGGTAACGATCGGCGCAGTGATATACCTCACGAAGCAAGTTTCACAGCTTTATATTCAGCAAATGTTTGCAGTAACTGCAATGCAGCACTTAAATGACCGTATTGATACGGTTAAACGCGAGGCTGAACACCTTGCTCATCCTGACACAATTTATAAGCGAACAATGGATCGCCTGCTCGGCCAGGGCGAGTTTGCGGAGGTGCGGCAATGAAAGAGTTAAAGGAATGTCCATGTTGTAAAACCGTTCAACCTGATGGCGACTGTAAATCAGAGTTCGCGCGGGCGGTAAACAGTGCGCTGCGCTTATCTGTCGGCGACCTAAACTATGATTGCGCCTTGTATCGCATGACAAATGAACAACTGCTATGGTTCTTACAGTATGAAGGCAGAAAAGCGGGTCAAGCCAAGATAAAACGCGTGTTGAAGCGTCGAGGATTGAAGGTGCGGCAATGAGCATCATGGATATTATCGCAGCTGCTGCTGTCTGGGTTTGGGCTTATATGATTGTGAAGGCGAGGAGTGAGAAATGACCGACCGTGAGCGGATCAATAGGATACTTAAAATTGAAAGCCGGTTTATAAATCGAAAAGCTCAACTAATTATTGCCGAACTTGCCGGAATTGCTACCCGAGCGTTGGATAACAGCGTGGCAGAATTTCCGCCGAATATCTTGGCGGTTCAAAAAGACCAGTATGACGAAATGATTGACTGGCAAAGACGCGCTCTTGACCGTCTGCTTAGTATGCGATGTCATTCGTGTTCTGATCGGTGTTTTTACGCTCAAAGCGGCAATTGCCTGACATATCGTCTTATCAAGGAGGCGACTCCTCTTGGGCAGATACGTTAATGTCAACAAGCCAGAGAGGCCGTTGCTGTCAAAAGAAATGAGAGAAAGGGCGATAAGAATGACCGAGCCAAGCAAATGCGTAACCAGGCAACCTTCTCCCGCGGAGTGCTTGAGATTGAATATATCTCTAGATAAAGCCCGCCAGATGGAACCTGCCGATCTGACTAAGGAAGACGCCGAACTGTTGCTTAGTCGCGGCATATCTAAGCAAGCTATCAAGCGTATGTATGGGTTTAAGAGCGATCCTACGCTGTATAACAGGTTAACGGCTATGGGGCTTCATAGATGCAAAAGTGATGAGCAGGATACGTCCACACAGTCCCCGCGAACGCCGGCGGAAACCTCCGTGGCACAGACAGAGGAGGTCGCCACAGTCCCCGCGAACGCCGGCGGAAACCTCCGTGGCACAGACAGAGGAGGTCGCCACAGTCCCCGCGAACGCCGGCACTTCCATAGTCGAAACTGTAAGCCAACTTGAAACAACAGCGACTAACGAGTTTGATGTAATCGCAGTATCACTCAAAATGTTAAGTAAGCGCGAAACTGCAATAAATCAACGGATATCAGCTTTGAAGACTGAGCTTTATGCGTTGGAGACAGAGTACGGTCAGATTAAAACAGCCGTCGAAGCTTTGGGGAAATTAGTGGGCGCTGTGTAAGCGCCCACGGTGGGGAGGAGAAAAACATTGTTAGATAAATGTATCCACGGTCCAGAGACCAACTGTGTATACAATCAAAACGGAGTCTGCCATGGTGAGCCTTATCCGGAAGACATTCCTTGTTTCGGATCCGTATGTCTTAATATCCAAAGCCGGAGGGATTAACATGGTTGAGTGGTACTGGCTGCCGATAACGGCGTGGATCAGCGCCGGGTTGGCTTTTATGATTTTTGCCGTATGCGCAATCGCTAAAATGCATGAAACACACGACTGCTCGCACGGGGGCATTGATAGCGATCAGGGCCCGGATTGCCGGCATTAGGAGGTTGCTATGACAACAGTTAGATGTATTCATGTCAATCGCTATACAATCGAAATCGCTCCTGGCTACTATATCGAAATCTGCCGGATGTGTGCGCGAAACATATATTCTCATATTATGAAAGCCCAGGAATTTGAAAAGAAAAATCGAGATGGAGGCCGCGGTTGATGCGCGAACACGATCTGCAGAACCAAATTCGCTTTGAAATATCCAGGCAACGGTTAGGCGTGTCATTCCGAACCAACGTAGGACAAGCATGGCAAGGAGAACGCATTCAACGCAACCTGGACGGATCAATCACGATTTATAATCCCCGTCCATTTCAAACCGGCTTGCCGGAAGGTTTTTCTGACCTGTTAGTTATTCAACCGATAATAATCTCGCCGGAACACGTCGGACAGTTAGTCGCGGCGGCCGCTTTCCTGGAAGTAAAAACCCAAAACCGCAAACCTACTCCGAAGCAGCTTAATTTTCTCGAACAGATGCGGCAGCTTGGAGCAAAAACTGGCATTCCGCGATCGGTGGAGGATGCGCTTAACATCCTGCGGTAACGGCCCCAAGGAGGTAAATCGTGGACGCAACACAATTTCTGTCAAAAATATTTGAGTACGCAGAGCGCGGCTACACACAGATATTCACAATCCCTAAGCAGCGGGCCAAGTCGATACCGGTAAGCGATTTCCGGAAAGTCCAGAACATTATCAACGGCTTTACTGGTCTTAACATATATTTTTCGCCGGGCATTGCCGCACAGAGCGTCGATCATAAGTGGGCGGAAGCCGACATCATTGGCTTCCCGGCAGCTTGGGTAGATATCGATATTTACTCTCCCGGCGCTCACGCGAGAGATAACCTTCCCCGTTCGGTGCAGGAGGCCATGAGCCTCTTGCCCGAACATATTCCTCCTTCGATAATCGTCTGGACTGGCTACGGCATTCATGCCTGGTGGCTATTTTCCGAGTGCTGGTATTTCGACACGCCAGAGGAGAAAAAACAGGCGCAGGAGCTGCTAGCGCGCCTGCAGGAATATATTCGCCAGCGAGCCGGTGCGGTAGGCTGGCATCTTGACACAACATCTAATATCGACCGCGTTATGCGCGTTCCGGGGACGCTCAATTATAAACCCAAAATGCCGCCGGTCCAGGCGCAGGTCATTGAAGTTTCGGATTATCGCTATAACCCGTCAGATTTGCTTGATCAAATCCCGGTAATCAATACGATTTCGGCGGCGGATCATGGCCGGGAGCGCAAAACGTCGTTTGAACGCAGGCCAACAGACGGTCCCGCCGCGTATATGCTCCACAACTGCATGTTTATGCAGCATGTACAGTTAAACGCAAAAACAATATCCTATGGGGAATGGTTGGCAGCGCTTACAAACATAGTGCGCGCCAATGACGGTATTCAGGCCGCACACGCGGTTTCAGCCATGGACCCGGTACGATATAACCCGCACGACTGTGACAAAAAAATAGACGAATGCTTGCAGCAGATGAATCCTCAAAATTGTGAGTACATACGCCGGCATCTCGGGTTTCAGGGATGCCCGCCTGGCGGCTGCGGAGTGCAGGCCCCTTGCGGGTGGTCCTTAGGTAAACTGCCGCAAGCACGCGCCCTGGTGCGGTCGATTGCCGTGCCAACTCCGGAAGTTGTCTATCAACCTGAGATACTTACAGCGCTTAACATGCTCAAGCAACAGGCACCGGCTGAGTTTGACGTGTTTTTTCAGCGCTGCAGCGGACAGCTTAACAAAAACACTTTGCGTCAGGAGATGGCTAAGGCGCGGCGAGAGACGGCGGCCGCCATAGCAGAAGAAATAGTTGAACCTGATAACAGCCAGGAGCCTGAGCCGCCTCCGGACGCAGATAAATATATATCTGATATTCCTGTTCGGCTCCGAATGCCGAAAAGTACATCCAACTATGTGTCCTGGATATTTAATAAAACCGGGAAGATCATGCTTAAACGGGTATCAGATCGAGGCGAAACGTATCAGGAAGCGTCCTATACGCCGGTAATAATTGCCGAACGCATTTACAACATTGATACTCAGACTGAAAAAGCGGTTGTCATATTCCGAGACCATCGAGGAACCTGGCGACCGGTTGTCCTGCCAAAATCAACCATCTTTGATGCTCGCAAGATTATGTGCATGGCGGACTATGGATTGACTATCAATTCCGAAATGGCGAAGAACTTAAGCAAGTGGCTGTCGGCGCTGGAGGCCAGCAACGCGGATTTAATCGCCAACAGACTGGGTGTAGCCAAGCTCGGTTGGCGTAGCCATGACAGTGAATTTGTTTGTCCAGGGCTCAATAATAACTACGTGCTGGACGTGGATGACCAGGCGTCAAAGGAAGTGCTCGGCGGTTTCGGAACAAAAGGCGACTATCAAATATGGCTGCAGACCATGCAACTGTTGCGAACCAGGCCGAAGGCACGTTTTATCCTCGCAGCCAGCTTTGCCGCGCCGCTCCTTAAGCTCGTTGGGCAACGGATATTTGCAATCCATAATTGGGGAACAAGCCGTGACGGTAAGACTGCTACGCTATATGCTGCGCTGTCCGTCTGGGGCCACCCAGGAACGCTCAAGATTACTGCCAATTCGTCGCAGACCGGTATCGAACGGACAGCAGCGCTGTGCACTGATTTGCCGCTCGGCATTAACGAGTACGAGACGCTAAGCGACAAGAAAAAGCAGGATGTAGTTGATCCGATTATTTACATGCTGTCAGAAGGCAAGGGACGCCGTCGCGGCACCGGAACCGGGCTACAGCAGACTGCCACTTGGCGCACAGTTGTCATTATGAATGGTGAAAACCCGCTAATCAATGAGCATACAAAAGGCGGGATTGTTACCCGCGTAATGGAGATCTACGGCGGGCCGTTGGCCGATGATCAGCTATTTGCCAGTAACATATACAGGGTAACTGATAAAAATTACGGTCATGCCGGCAAGTTGTTCATCGAAAACCTGCTGGCCGTCAACCACACTGAGATCCAGCAGGTCTATGACGGCATGCGGTGCCGGCTGCGCGAGAAATATCCGGAGCGCATCGATGCACACTTGGACGCCATTGCCTGTGTAGCGCTTGCCGATCAACTCGCTGGCATGTGGATCTTCGGCGAAGAAAAATCAGCCGCATCTTATGCGGCAGTACAGATGGCGGAATATATCATCGCGCAGCTCGTTACCCGGGAGGATGCTGACGATTCGGAGCGTGCCTGGCAGTGGCTGCAGGGCTGGATTGCGGCCAACGAAGGCCGGTTTGGGACATATGCCAAAACTGCTGCGGCGATTGTCGGCTACACCGAGGACAGTTATATTTATATTTTGAAAACCGAGCTAGCTATGGCCATGCGGCAGCAGGGGTATGCACCGGAAAAAATATTCCGCCGATGGGCGGAGCAGAGGCGAATACCGGTAACTCAGGTTGGCGAGAAGCAAACCTTCGGCATTAAGCATAAACGTATCAATGGTGTACAGCCTTGGTTAATACGTGTTAAGGCTGAATTTTAAAAAAGTTGGATCAAGTTGGATCAAAGTTGGATCAAAGTTGGTTCAGCGCAAAGCCTTGATATATCTATATTTATAAGGATTGATACAACTGATCCAACTAATATTTATATATACAGAGTAAAACCACCATGCCACCTTATAAAGGTACCATATCAACAAGGTATATTTTCTATAACTATGTTTTTTGTAAAATTGGTTGTATCAGTTGGTTCAAATGCCAACGAAGCCTTATAAATACTGGATTTTTTTGATCCAACTTTTGACCCAACTATGATCCAACTGAACCAACTAGAAGAGGAGTGACTACCATGGAGCTATACGACTTCATTCAGCAACACCCAAAACATCATGAGGCAGTGCTCAATCATTTCGGGAGAGTGTACCGTGATCAATATCCATATTCGCCGGCGGATAGTCATCTGTGGCTGGAGCTTTTCATAATAGCTGATACGGTAACACCGAACAAACAACTATTTGAACGGCTTGACTATATCAGGCGCGTCGGCGCCAATTTAGTGCGTGATGATCAGTTTGGTTTTGTGGTAAAGCCAATCATTGACCCGCAGGGATTTCGGGGTTGGATGTCGCAGGAGCAATACGATATTGAAAAGCAATGTCTGAACGATTTTACTGATGTACTGATTATGTGTCTGCGAGAACTGCGCAAGAGATATGATACAGGGCGAATGATCGTGCAGCCCACGGGAGGAGTAAGATGAACAAAGACCAAATCGTGACATTAGCGGCAGAAACTGGCGTCAAAGCAGCTATCGAGTATATGGAGGAACAGCGAAAAAAGCAAGTCAAATCGCGACACGATAAGCGACTCCGTAATACTAGGTTGCTGCTAAAAAATTATCATCTTCTTAAAGAACATTGTAGCAGATCAGTTTACAGTCTCCAACAAACCACTGAAAACGCTATAGATATTTTGGATGCAATGGAAAGGTTTGATAGTAAAACATATATCGAATCTATAAAAAAATCGGTTACTCGCACTTACATCATCTTGACACATATTGACACTATGTTAGATCTCTATGCGGTTTATTGTGAAAAATCAAAGAGGGAAGAAGATAAAAGGCGGTATAGAGTTTTGAGTGCGTATTATTTCGAAAACGTTGAAATGGCTGAAATTATGCGGCGTGAGGGGATTGAGGAGCGCACATGTTATCGTGATATCCGTGATGCTTGTGAAAAATTAAGCGCCTTAATCTTTGGTATGGACAGCATAATGGACATGTCATAAAGATGACAGTGACATGGCAAATTTGCCGTGATAATATGGTATTGTGGAATAATTATCTAAAGCTGCTTACATTCGTAGGCGGCTTTTTCTTTTACCATTACGGAGGTGATCGTCATGGCTACTGTGGTATTATGCGACAACGAAAAATGCAGGCATAATCGAGATCAGTGCTGTACGGCTAAACAGATTGGTATCGTAGATAACCTATGCGTCACCAGGCGCAGGGGTAAGTCGGAGCCTGATTATCAGCAGCTAATGAAGCCTCCGTTTGTTCCAAATTGCCGGCCGGGTCAGGGCGGGTACAGGTCAGACAGAGTGACAGGGGTGCTCAAGTGATTGCGGGTCCTTCCGCGAGGGGGCCGGCATCAGGGGTCGGGCGCGCCGCGGAAATTTTCTCCGTAAAAACCATTTTTTGGGGTTGAAACTTTTATGGCAGAAAAAAAACGTAACAGTACATCTACCAAGGACACATTGCTAAAAAAGCCAGAGGACTGGTGGATTCGCGGTACGTCAGAAACGTGCGCATTTTTTGGAGTGAGCGCTCAAACACTTTCAGATTGGGAAAAGCGCGGTGCCCCTAAAGAAGGCTATGGTAAATGGGACATAAAAAAGCTCGTAGAGTGGAAATATGGCGCTAAAGCTGGCGACCTCAGCCCTGAGGCACGTAAGTTGATGGCAGAAGCTAATTACCGCGAAGCAAAGGCCGCACAGGAAGCAATCAAGCTGGCTGTACAGCGTGGTGAGTATGTCGCGACTGCGGAAGTTACCCAAGATTTAAAGCGATTATTTACTGTTTTAAAGCGCGCTTTGCTGGCCATCGGTCATGAGATCGCGACAGAACTCAATACATTTGATCCCGATGTTGCCCTGGAGGCGAAGAAGGTGGTGGATAATGCGGTGCAAAACGCGCTTGGCCAGCTTGCCAAAGGTGAATTCTTACAGCGCAAGTAATTGGCCTCCTTATATCGCTGACGCTTTTTGTGTATTTAAACCGCCTGAGAAGTTGACAGTATCTCAATGGGCTGATAAGAACCGAATACTTGATGAAAAATCTAGCGCTTCCCCAGGTGCATGGAAAACAGAAAGGACCCCGTATTTACGCAAAATCATGGATGTATTCTGCGAAGACGGCATTGAGGAGATCACTTTTTGTGCCGGCAGCCAGCTTGGAAAGACCGAGGCAGAATATAACATGCTTTGTTATGCCGTTGACCAGGACCCGGGCCCGGCTGTTATCGTTTATCCGACCGATAAGCTTGCAGAGTTTGCTAGTGAAAACCGGCTTATCCCAATGTTCGAGCTTTCGCCAGCAGTGGCAGAGAAGTTTAATAGACGTGCCAGTGAAAAGCTTGAGCTGCAATTTACAAACAACTATATCGCGCTCGTTGGTGCAAATTCGCCTTCAAACTTGGCGTCCCGGCCTGTCCGGTACGTCTTTTTTGATGAGATTGATAAATACCCGAAGTGGTCCGGAAAAGAAGCAAGCCCCTTGGCGCTGGCAGAAGAGCGTATGAAGACATTCTATAATCGCAAGATTGTTAAGGTGTCGACACCAACCACAAAACACGGTAATATTTGGCAAGCTTACTTAAAATCAGATTTAAAGCTTAAGTATCACGTCCCGTGCCCTCATTGCGGCAGCCGGCAGCAGCTTGATTTTAAGCAAGTTAAATGGCCGCAGGATATGCGGGATCCGCAGCTTGTCCGTTATGCGGCGTGGTATGAGTGCGTTAGCTGCGGCCAGCGCATAGACGACCGGCATAAGATGGAGATGCTGCGCAACGGGGAATGGGTACCTGAGAACACGCCGATCGGCCGCGTGCGGTCAGTCGGGTTTCACCTTAGTTCGATTTATTCGCCCTGGTTAACTTTTGGCGATGTGGCGGCAAAATTTCTCGCTTCAAAAGACACTCCGGAAGATTTAATGAACTTTGTTAATTCTTGGTTAGCTGAGCCTTGGGAAGAAAAAGCGGCCAGTTTGGATAGTGATCTGGTGATGAGCAGGCAAACAAATATCCCTGCCGGCGTAGTGCCGGAGTATGCACAGCTTTTGACGGCTGGCGTAGACGTGCAGGTTAATCGCATGTACTGGACAATCAGGGCCTGGGGGGCGCGCATGACAAGTCAGAACATTGCACATGGCGAAGTTGAAGCCTGGGCTGATTTGGAGAAGATAATGAACCGCCGCTGGCCGGATCAGAATGGAGAGCTGCGCTGGGTGGTTAACCTCTGTGCGATTGACTCCGGTTACGACACTGAAACTGTTTATGAATTTTGCTTGATGAACCAGGATTGGGCGGTACCGGTTAAGGGCAGCTCTAATCCAATGCTGCAGCGATACCGTAAAACATCGATAGACAGTCCGGGGTCTAAGTTTCATGGCCAAACGTTGTATATCTTAGATACTGATCAGTATAAGAATATGATTGCCGCCCGACTTAACCGGGATACCGGGGAGGGGTGCTTTATGGTGCATGCCGACTGTGATCTTGATTATGCAACTCAATTAACATCAGAACATCGGGTGCGTGAGCGTAAGGGCAACAAAGAAGTTGAAACATGGAAACAGAAGACATCGGCAACACCCAACCATTATTTAGACTGTGAGGTATATGCTGCACTTGCTGCTGATTTGCTCCATGTGCGATATCTGGAAGATTTACCAGCGCAAGAGCCGGCTTATTCCGTTCGCGAGGAGCAGGAATGGATAAAGGTGAAGGAGGATTGGCTTGAATGACATTGCAAGAACAAATGGATCAAATTAATCTTGCAATCCAAAAGATTGAAAACGGTGCGCAAGAATATCGTATAGGAAATAGGCTCATTCGCCGCGGCGACTTGGCAACGCTTTACCGCGAACGCAGGCAGCTGCAGCAGGAAATTGCTGCGGCTGAAAACAGTGACGGTATATATACCGTTGCCTATTATCGATGAGGAGGGTAAAGAGTGGAAGAAAAACAACGTTCACCTGATGTGAAAGGGAATATTTTGGATCGTGCTGCTGCCTGGTTAAGCCCCAGGTGGGGATACTTCCGAATGGCTTGGCGCAATGCCATCCGGGGGGCATATACGGCCGGCGATATTGACCGTCGATCCGAGGGATGGGTGCCTATCAACGCCAAGTCCGAACAAATCAACCAACCGCAGCGCGATTTTATTCGTGCCAGAGGTCGCCATTTAGAGCGCAACAGCGATATTGCCGGTGGTATTATCGGCGTGTTGGAACGTAATGTTGTAGCGACAGGTTTTCGTGTGCAGGCAAATACTGGCGATGAAGATCTCAACGCCAAGTTAGAAGCTGTATTTGAAGAATGGCAAAAGCCGCGCAATTGCGATACCACTGGCGTTTTGGCGTTTTGGGAGCAGTGCAAAATGGCTGTCCGCCGCACGAAAGTAGACGGCGGCATTTTGTTTATCAAAACCTATTCCGGGAACAAGCGGTTTCCATTTCAACTGCAGGCACGCGAAGTCGATGATCTTGACAGTGGCGGTATGACGCGGAACGGGACAAACGTGATTGTTAACGGGATTGAAGTCGACAGCCAGCAAAAGCCGGTCGCGTATCATCTAAAACTGTTTTCACCTGATGGCTGGTTTACAGGTAAAACCGAACGCATACCAGCGAACCGGGTGATATACTTGTTCCGCAAAACGCTTCCGTCTCAGATTAGGGAAATATCCGATCTGGCACCGGCTATCGCCAGGGCTAATGACACGGAAGAATATTTAGACGCTGTTGGCATTAAGGAGAAAATTCTGGCAAGCTTAAGCGCTTTTATAAAGCGTTCGGTGCCAAGCGGAAGCCTTGGACGCGGCATTAATACTACTGCGACCAGTCAAGACTATGACCCTAAGACAGGCTATAAGCGCAAAAAACTTAGTCCCGGAATGATTATGGAACTGCAGCCGGGCGATGACGTTAGCGCGGTAGTCCCGGCCGGTCAAGCTGCGAACACAAAAGAGTTTGTGTCTCTTTACCAGCGGCTAATGGGAGCCGGTCAAGGGTTAAGCTATGAGGCTACCAGTCGGGATATGAGCCAAGTTAACTACTCAAGTGCAAGACAAGGGCTTTTAGAAGACCAGCGCACATATGAAGATTGGCAACAGTGGCTCATCGACCATTTTCTTAGCGAAGTGTACACGGAAGTAATTATTAGCGCTGTACTGTCGGGTGAACTTAGTATCCCGGACTTTTGGCAGAACAAAGCTAAGTATCTGCGGCATCGCTGGATAGCTCCCGGCTGGAGTTGGATTGACCCGGTGAAAGAGATTAAGGCAAATGAAATGGCTATTACTACAGGTCAAGATAACCTTGCCGGTGTTTGCGCCCGTACCGGCTACGACTGGCGCGAAGTATTAGAACAGCGCGCCCGTGAATTGGCATATATCAAAGAACTCGAAAATAAATACGGAATTTCAATGGAAGGAGGAATGATTAGTGCCAAAGTCTCAGCGCAATCAGCCACCGGTAGCGCAAAGAATGGTCAGGGAAGCGACGACGATTAATGTTGAAGCTATTAACGAAGATAGCCGAACGGTAACGCTGTCGTTTGCATCTGAGCAGCCAGTAGGCAGGTGGTATGGATCCGAAGTTTTACAGATAGACGCCCAGTCTGTGAATCTGTCAAGATTTGAAAACGGCCTGGGTGTTTTGTTGTTCAATCATCGACGCGACGCAGTGCTAGGCAAGATACTTCGTTGCTGGATTGATGAGCAGCAAAGAAAAGGTTATGCAGAAGTTCAGTTTGATGATGATGAGCAAGCTGAACTGATTTGGCAAAAAGTTAAGTCAGGTACGCTGCGCGGGGTGAGTGTGGGCTACTCCGTAGACAGTTGGGAAGAGGTTGCAGGAGGGAAAACATCCTCGAGCGGCCGTGTAGTGGGGCCCGCTTATGTTGCCTTGCGATGGACGCCGCTTGAAATCAGCATCGTTTCCGTTCCTGCCGATGATAGTGTAGGCGTTGGAAGACAAATTGATGAAAATGAAGAGGGGGAAGATGGTAGAATGACTATTCCGAACAACCAACAACAACCAGAGGTAAGAGGCAATCAGCCGCCTGCTGCCGCATCTCCCAGTGCGGTTAGTGTGGATTTAGAGGCAGAGCGTCAAGCTGAGCGCAAGCGCTGCGCCGAGATTACGGCTCTCTGCCGTGATTTTAATGTTGACCCCGGTCCGTTTATCAGTGACGGCCGCTCCTTGGCGGAAGTGCAGGCCGAAGTGCTTCGCCAACTCAAGCAAATTAACAAGCCTACTGAAACCGCACGGGCAAGCGTTGGGGAAGAGGACGCTGTAAAATTCAGCCGTGCAGCTTCAGACGCAATCCTGCTGCGCGGCGGAGTGCGTATTGAAAAGCCTGCTGAAGGCGCAACAGAACTGCGCAGCATGCGTTTGCGCGATCTTATGATCGAGTGCCTTGAGCGCGCAGGCAATACTAAAGCCCGGTATCTTGACGATCAGGCGCTAATCAGGGAAGCGCTGACCGGCGCAGGGGCGTTTGCGGGTATTCTTTCCAATGCGGCCAATAAGTCGCTGAGCGAAGGATATGCTGCAGCTGAGACTACGTTTGAAGCGTGGACCGGTACCGGCAGTAATCCTGACTTTAAAGAGGCAACTCACTATCGACTGTCCGAAGCCGGCGAGCTGCAGCAGATGACTACTAACGGTGAATTCAAGCACGACGAGGTTAAAGAAGAAAGCGCCAAAAAGTCCGTGCTGACCTTTGGCCGTTCCTGGAGCTTAAGCCGTCAGGCAATTATCAATGACGATTTGAGCGCATTAACCCGTCTGCCGGCCCGATATGCCGCTGCTGCCCGGCGAGGTATTAACAAACTGGTTTACAAAAAGTTAGCAACTACTTCAGGGATTTTTACCGCCCCGCACGGTAACCTTGCCGGCTCGGGCGCCGCTCCTTCAGTTGAAACTCTTGGAGCTGGCCGCGAAGCAATGCGTAAGCAGAAAAATATTCGCGGCGAAGAAACATTAAACATCGCGCCAAAGTTTATCCTTATCCCTGCGGCGCTCGAAACTAAAACGGAGCAACTGCTCACCAGTATCGCCGATCCGGCGGGGAACAACGCCAATGTGCGCAACCCGTTTGTTGGCCGGTTGGTACCGGTATGCGACGCCGAACTGGATCAATATAGTGATAAAGCTTGGTATCTCGCCGCTCAGGCCGGTCTGGTCGATACCATAGAGGTTACTTACCTTAATGGTCAACAGTCTCCTGTTATTGAATCCCAAGTCGCTTTTGACGTCCTCGGCATGAAGTGGAGAATTTACATCGACTACGGCGTAACCGTGCTTGACTATCGCGGACTGTACAAAAACCCGGGGGCCTAATATTAGGCCCCTTCTAACAAATAGTTTGGAGGTGTAAACATGAGTAAAGCTGTTTTCGTGCAAAAAGGCGAAGTAATCGACTATACCGCCGCATCGGCATTAGGTTATCTTGACGTTGTTCCTCTTGTTACTCGCATTGGTGTAGCGCTGGAGGATATTCCTGTCAGCGGAATCGGTTCTGTCGCTGTGACGGGGGTGTACGAGCTTCCTGCAGTCAACAACGCCGCGTTTGCGGTTGGCGAGGCACTGTATTGGGATGCTACGAATGGTGTGCTGACCAAGACAGCTACAGACAATACCCCGGCCGGCTGGTGCGTTGAAGCTAAAGCGCTGGCGGGAACTGTTGCAAAAGTAAAAATCGGTTAAGGGGCCTTATGGCCCCTCCCCTGAAAGGGGTGATTTTGTGGGGTTGAAAGATCAAATACTTGCCGATACTACGGCGGTATTTTTAAGCCAAGACGAATTTGCGGAAGTTATTCAATATAACGAAGCTAATATCGTTGCTATTCCGGAGATTGGTGCCAGTAACATCAAAGGGAACACAATCTCGTCTGAAGGCAGCGCAGACCGGGCGCAGTTTTGGATTGCAGTCAGCGACGTGCAGCAGCCCGCTGCCGGCGACATAATTGTCCACAAGGGCAAGCGCTGGGAAGTGCTGCGGGTGATTGAGAGTGATCTAGCGATGCAACAGGTGGAGTGCATTGCCAACGAAAGCGCTTTTCCGTTGAGGTGATGGCATGGAGCCGGTAAGAATACTCGATACGGCGACACCATGGCTTGCTGATATTGCAAAGAATAACCCGAACTATTGCCGTTGGGCATTAAAGTCAACCGGATGGATGGTGCAGCAGGAAGTCAAAAAAGGCATCCGTTCTCGGGCTCCGGGCGGGCATTCATACGCTAAAGGCATGACTGCTAAACGCCGTCGGGCTATTGATGAGTTAATGGGCCGTAAGTCGTTTAGAACGTATAGGCCGCTTGGAAAGTTACTACAAGCCGTTGGCTACGACAAAAAAAACGTTGGCAAAGACGGCTCGGGAAGCGTTATTATTGGCTGGCTATCGGATAGTGCTCAGTGGCTCGGCGAAATGCAGGAAGGCGGGCATAGTCGTGTTATTACGCCCAAGATGCGGCGAATGTTTTGGGCGGCCGGGATACCAATATCCAAAGCGACCAATGAGGTAAAAATACCGGCCAGGCCTACTTACGATCCAATGTATCAGGTGCTAGAACCCATTATCCCGAAATATTTTGAACAAAAAATCTTCGATTATTGGACAGGCCAAAGCACCCGCTCCGATCCGAAAAAACCGAAAGCAATTTACCGGGTACGAGGCGGCGGCTTTTCTTGGGCGGCCAGTATATGAGGTGAGCTATGCAAACAATCACCCTGTCTTCCATTATGCAAAAATGGGCGGATATTCTTGCTACAAATACCACAATCAGAGATTTTTGTCTCGAAACATACGGCAAAGAACCAATGATATATATTGGCTTCAATCAGAAAAAACCGCCAACGCTAAAGGATTGTCCAGTGATAATACTGTTTCCCGGCAACAAAGATGAGGGACTAGAACAGGACACTTTTACCTATCGGGCATCTGTAGGTTGGTCAATCGTGAATGAAACAGTAGACACGTCAACGCCTGGGATTGTGAAATATCCAGGCGTTTTTGAATCTGACCATTTAGGGCAATTAATCTGGGGAGCGCTGGCAGAAGCATCGTCTGATAATCCGGTGTCACGGGTATTTTATGATCTTGAGGCGGTTGAGTTTTTCCCGCAGATCCCCGGGCGCATGGATTTAGAGATTGATATTACACCGCCCATTGGAGCGACGATTGAATATTAACACAGTGAGGTGAAATCATGTGACAGTTACAGCCAGAGGCAGTAAAGGCCAAATCGGCTTTTGCTTTGAAACCACGTACGGTCAAACCCCGGTAAGTCCTAACGGAATTTTGCTGCCGATTAACAGCGAGACTTTGAGCGCTAAGCAAAATATCATAGAGCCGGCCACAATTACTGGCCGTCGCGACCCGGTGCGGCCGGGGCGTGGTAATATTGATGTGTCCGGCGGGCTAGTGGTGCCGATACAGGAAATCCCTATCGGTTATCTGCTAGCAGCCATGTTCGGCGCACCGACGACAACCGGTACAGGAGCCCCGTATACTCACGTGTTCAAAGTGAATGATGACATGCCTTCCTTCCTAGTGGAACGGCAGCTTCCGGATGCGGGAGCTTATTTTTTGTATAACGGCTGCAAGGTATCCAAGTTTTCTATGGAGCTTGGCGGTGATGGAGAGCTAACAGGCAGCATCGACATTATAGGTGCCACAGAAACTGTTAACGCTGCTTCGTTTGACAGCTCTTTAACAAGCACGGCAAGCAATAAGTTTTCAAACTTTCAAGGCAGTGTAGAAGAAGGCGGCGCCGCTTCCGCGATTATTGTCAGCGCAAGTCTGAACATTGATTTCGGTCTTGACGGCGATTATTACGCGATTGGCGGCCAGGGCACGCGCGCTGGCATAGCCGAAGGTTTGGTGCAAGTGTCCGGCAGTATTCGCGCCTTTTTCAAAAATAAAACACTACTAGATAAAGCTATTAACGATACAACCAGCAGTTTAAAACTGAAGCTGACAAATGGCACGCATAGCCTGGAATTCTTCATGGAAGAGGTCATTTACGAACGGAATTCGCCCGGCATATCCGGCAGCAAAGGCATATTAATTGAACTGCCGTACCGTGCGTTCTATCAATCAGGTGTTGGCAATTCAGTGATTGTGGCAACACTCATTAATTCCCAGGCATCGTACACGACAGCATAAGGAGAGGAACATTGTGGATAACGGTAATTACCAGATTCCTGAGGCTCGGGCAATGACAAGGGAAGAACTCAAGGCCTTCCGTGCATCCGGGTTTGATCCCGTATTCATGGACGGTAATAAAAGAGTAAACCCTGTGCGACTGACAGCAGAGATGCACGATTGGATTTTAGATAACATCTATAAAGGACATGATTTTAGTAAGGTTCCTTGCGATGCGCTCAATGATTTATGCGACTTAACTTTCAGAAAAACATACGGCATTAGGCTGCCGGGAGATATCGAGACAAAAAACTCCTAGAGGTCTGGGAGTGGCACATAGGGGGCGGTGCAGCTTATTGCGAAGCTCACCGCTCATTGGCATCTCAGACCGAGTGCGAAAACTGCCCAGATCGAATGCCCGATCTTCTGCCAGAAAATGTTCCGGCCTGGCGGCTGTGGTGCCGGGTAAATACGCAGTGGCGTATGGGATTTGACGGCCCGGTGGGGTTAGATTACAACGCTCTGCACACCGTGGCTGAGATCTACGGCCTAGAAATAACGCCAGCACTGTTTGAGAAGATCCGGGAGCTTGAATACTACACTATGAAAAAGACACAAGAAAAGGCGGCTAAGTAAGCCGCCTCGCATTTTATATCGACCAGAGTCGCCCATCTTTTACGATAATAGTATTTTTGCACGTTCTACAAATAATCGCGTTGTTTTTGGGTATTGCGTTTATATCATTTGAGCAGTAAGGGCATTCGCCGTGTATATTGTTTGCTGCTCCTGCTAGTGGGGCGATAAACGGAAGAATGATGCCGAAAATCATGCAGAACCAACCGACATAATTAAAGCCGATAATGTATAAGAAAAAACCCGCCGTAAGGAATAACATCCCGAAAAGTAATCCTTTTAAAAGTCCGCGGCCGAATCCGGTTACGGGAGATTTTTTAGCAGCAGTTGAATAAAGATTATCTCTCATTTCAATGCTCCTTTCCGCGATCTGGGTAAATTTGTTTTGATTTTATTATATCATAATTATTTCCAGTGAAATAAGGGGGGTGATGATGTGGCGAGCAAAAAAGTACAGATCGAGGTGTCTGCAAAGGATACTTCATCGAGGACGTTTCAACAGATAAAGCAAAGTGCCGTAACATTATGCAGCGAACTGACCAAACTGCGGGATGCATACCTTCTGCTGGAAGGCGCGCCAGCGGTGTTTCAGTATGTATCGCAATTTGCCGGAGCCGCCAAAAACTGGGCGCTTGCTGTTGATGAGGTTGCCGATGCTACGGGCGCGGCCGCTGAAGATGCGTCTAAACTTTTAGTAATTGGAAAATACACTGGGGTTGCGACTGAAGAGGCGGCAGGCTATTTCGCCAAATTCGGCCGGCAGATTTCAGAATCCATTGACGAGATGAAAAAGCAAGGTGATAAAGCCAATGACATCTTCTCTCGCATGGGATTTACTCTTCAGGACTTAGAAGGCAAAAACTCCTATGAAATATATCGTAAGACAGCCGCCTACCTCCGGGAGATGGAAGGCGGCGCTGAGAAAACCCGAATACAGATGGAATTATTCGGTAGGTCAGGTTATAAGATCAACGATATGCTCAACCTGACTGATGAACAGATCAAGAAACTTACCGATAAAGCTCAGAAACAAGGCTTGATTATCAATAACGAAACAACCGCTGCATGGGAAAACTTTGAGCGGCGTTTAAATAGCGCCACCGGTATTGCGCATAAACTCTCGACAGCTATCGGCAATGATTTGTTGCCGGTGATGGATCAGAAGCTGACCACAGTTGAAAACTTAATTGATAAATACCTGCTATGGGATGAGAGTACACGTAAGAGTACAGTCGCTATTGTTACAAACGCTGTTGAAGTAGGCTTATGGATATACACAAGCCAAAAAGCCATTAAAGTTTTAGAAACAATGGGCTTGCGTGTAGGCGCTTTGGCTGGCCCCTGGGGAATTCTTGCAACAACAATTGCGCTTGCCACACTAAAGCTTAATGAGCACATAGATGCGAGTAACCGTGTTCCCGGTTACGGCGGTGGCGGAGAGATCCGGGCTGACCGCGTTCGTGACGGCCAGGGCGGGTGGAGAACCGAATATAGCGTTAAATCGCCGGATGCTTTGGGCGGTTGGCGGAAGATGACGCCGGAAGAGTATGCTGCCTATCAAGAAAACCAAAGCCAAGCCTGGAGTTTAAAAGGTGATAGCCTTTATCTTGATACCATGAACTCACCGGCCAAGCGTGAGTATCTCCAAACGCAACTTGAGGCGGAGCGACTTAAAAATGCGGCAACATCGCCAGGGCTGCGCGATCCAATTAAGCAGGGCGGCAAGGATCCTGAGCAAGAGCGTCAGGAACTTCAAAATAAGCTCGATAATATGTTTCGCAGCCTGCAGGAAAAAATTGCGCAAGAAACGGGAACTACTTTGTCGTATCAATTGCTCAAAGTCGCCGATGAAGTAGAAAAGATGCAAGGCGAGCTGGCGGTTAAGGCGGCCAAGTTTAAGGAATACGGTATTGATACCGCCGATTTAGAAAGCTTAATGCAGCAATACAATGATGCAATGACCAAGAAGTATACCGATGAACAGACCCGGGCTTTGAAGTCCTTGCAGAACGAAATATCCCAGATTAATGCTGAAATCATCGGGGATGAAAAGTCGGCTGCCGAGGCTAAGTATGGGGCGGCTCTGGAAGCAATCGAAAAAGAACGGGAAGAGCGCTGGAAAGCGACAGGTGACGAAGCTGCAGCCGACGCCTGGGCTGCAGCGAAGAAAAAAGAAGCTGAGAAGGAAAAAGAAAACGCTGTTCGGGATAGCTTGTTGCGTCAGTATGATTTAAACGTTCAACATAATTCGCTGCTAAGCATTCTCGCAGGGAAAAAGCAATCTGAAATCGACGCGCTGAACCGCAAAGAGTTGGAAGCCAAGATCAAGACGCTGGATGCCGAGATCGTTAAGGCGAAGGAGAACAAAGCTGAGCGTATTCGGCTTGAGCGCGAAAAAGCAGAAGCGATTGAGAAGCTTAATGAAATCGGCAGTCGCGATATCGCTACTGCAGCCGGCCTAGCAATCCAAGAGATCCAAAACCAGCAATACAATTATAAAAATTTGATGGTCAGTACATGGGATGATATTAACTCCGCGACCAGCGGTCACTTTAAAGCCATGATGACCGGCGCAGAAACGATGTCGGAAGGGATTAAGGGAACTATTCTCGATCTCAAAAACTCGATTATTAGCATGTTCGCTGAAATTGTGTATCAGCAGTATATCATGCAGCCAATAAGAAGCTGGTTTACTGGATTGCTAGGCGACATGTTTGGCGGCGGTGGAGGTGGCGGTGGCGGTGGCGGTGGAGGTTCTGCGCGTGCCCGAACTACCGGGAACGATTACTGGACATATATAGCAGAGCCAGAGCATCGTGCTAGTGGAGGCCCGGTTTATCCCGGACATCTTTACATGATTAATGAACGGGAGCAAGAGTTCTTTGTCCCCTCCGTGCCTGGCAGTATCAAAACGCCGGCGCAGATGTCGCAAATGCTCGGAGCCAGCCAAACGAAGGTTACTGTAAATGTAATCAATAATTCCGGTGAAAAATTGAAAGTTGATCGGGAGGAAAGCCGTTTTGATGGGGAAACATATATTCTCGATGTCGTTGTAAGTGCTGCTTATACAAACAAGGGTGGCTTCGGTGATGCACTTGCTGGCACCGTAGCTCAAAGGATGAGGTGATGTTGTGTTAATATGGCCTGCTTCGATTATCCCGAGCTTTCCGCTTGATCATATAACTGAAGACCCGACAATACGTACGCCGTTCGAAGATGGTAGTGAACAGACTAGGCCGCGATATACGAGAATGCGTGAAAGCTTTGTTTTAAGATTTAAAAATTTACCTAAAGCTAAATATGATCTGCTCAAAGAGTTTCTCGCACAGGTCAAAGTAGGCAGTGTTGAGTTTGAGTGGACGCATCCCGACCCGACGGTTGGCACAGTGTACATTGTAAAAATCGTAAGCATATCACCTTTTCAGTTTACCATTTATGGGTATTCCGGAGAAATAACTATACGAGGGGTAAAGAAAAATGCGTAACCTCTCAGTTGCAGCAATTCTGGAGAAAAACAAACTCTCGTCTGATGGCGCCTGGCTGGTGCTCTTAGAGATTGCGATCGGCACTACTATTATTCGCATTTGCCGGAATACCGAAGACATCATCTGGAACGGCCAAACCTGGATCGCATTTCCATTTGAGCTTGAAGATGTATCTGAAGACAGTAAAGGAGAGTTACCGCAGGTCACGGTAAAAGTCAGCAACGTGCTGCGTACTATCCAGCGCTATCTCGAAGAGAGTAACGGCGGTATAGGCGCATCGGTAACATTGCGGGTGGTTCATTCAGAGCATTTAGACCTTACAGACCCTGAAATCGAAGAAACATTTACCGTCGTAGCAACCAAGACGGACACGCAGTGGGTATATTTTATCCTGGGCGGAGACGATCCATCGCGGCGCAGGGTGCCGGAGCGCAGGTATCTAAAAGACTTTTGTCCGTTTACTTATGGGGGAATTGAATGCGGGGTTTCCGCGGCGGTTAAGGCAACTTATCCTGCTTGCAATAAAACACTTGCCCACTGTCGGCAGCGGGGAAATTCGGTACGCTTTGGGGGAGAGCCCGCGATCCCCGCCGGAGGCATCTATGCATAATTTAATCGGCGTCCCCTTTGTTAACGGCGGCCGGGACTTAACCGGTATGGATTGCTACGGCCTTGCGCAGTGGGTGTTTAAAAAATACGGCATTGATCTGCCGGATTACAAAATTTCCTGCGAGGATGCGACCAGAATTGACTGCCAAATAGCGGAAGCAAAACCAAACTGGATTGAATGTCGTTGGCCTAATGTTCCGGTACCGGCTTTAGTAGTTATGCGCTTTAATTCGCCCATATTTTGCAACCATACCGGCGTTTATATCGGTGGCGGCAGGTTTATTCATACCCGCGAGCGCGTGGGCGTTAATATCGACAGAATTGAAAGTCCTGTTTGGCGGCGCCGCATTGAGGGATTTTACATACCGGGGTGGGTGAACTATGATAAATTTAGCGATACTAAGAAATCCGTTTAAACCTCACCAACGGGAAATTAAGCCTACTGCCTGTACGGGGCAGCCGCTTTTTTCGTATGTTTCGGATTTGGGAATGAAGTTAGAGGACTTGGTTGTATGCCATAACGGGCGGACAATTGAGCCGGCAGAGTATACGACAATCACCCCCTTGCCAGGGGATTTCGTGGGCGTGTGTCCGGTAGTCGGGAAATCCGGCGGGAAGAAAAACATATTGCAAATATTGGCAAGTGTAGCTTTAATGTTCGTGTCTGCAGGTGTAGGCAATGTTGTATCTGGAGCCAAATTTGGCGCTGCCGGCGCGAAGCTGACGATGGCTGGAAGGCTAGCGGCCACAGCGACTATGGTGCTTGGCGGTATGGTTATCAATCACCTGTTTCCGCCGCCCAAAATCGAAAACCAACAGGACAGCCCCACATATTCGTGGGGGAAAATTCAGTCCATGCAAGGACAGGGAAACCCCGTTGCAATTACATATGGCACGGTTCGTACTGCCGGTCAAATAGTCGCTTACGATATCGAGTCCGATGGCGATAAGCAGTATTTAAAATTACTGTTATGCGGCGGCGAGGGCCCCGTAGATGAAATTAGCGACATACTCATTAATGACCAGCCTGTCAGCAATTATAAAGATATAATCGTTGAAACTCGGTTGGGAACAAATGACCAAACGGTAATTCAGAATTTCAACGATACATTTGCTAATCAGGATATTGGTACCGAACTTTTAGTTGACGGCTCATGGGTGACGCGCATCACCGACGGCAACGGCGGCCAGGGACTTAGGGTTACATTGGAATTTCCATATGGCTTATATTTCATCGATGATAAAGGCCGCAAGAAAAATGCTACAGTAAAAATCTTAGCTCAATACCGTAAAGAAGGAACAGCATGGCAAGACTGGGCTGAATGGGAAATTACGGCAGCCAAAAATTCCGGAGTTTACCGCAAAGCGTTTCGTATTGATAATCTTCCCATTGGCCGCTACGAAGTTCGCTTGCAATGCACTTACAAGTCTGGCGAAGACCCTCAACACTACGCAACAAGAGTGTACTGGTCGGAGCTTAGCCACATTATTTATGACGATTTTTCCCGTCCGGGTAAAGTACTCGTCGGTATCAAGGCATTAGCGACTGACCAACTGTCCGGCAGCATCCCGAACATCACCTGGCTGCAGAAACGAAACTATGTCAATGTTTGGGATGCGAACACACAGCAGTATGTTTTAAAGCCCGCCACTAACCCGGCGTGGGCCTGCTACGATTTGATCCACAGATGCAAGCTGCTTAAAAACGTTCAAACCGATCTGGACGAATTTACCGTGTTTGGTGTTCCGGCCAGCAGAATGGATTATCAAGCCTTCGTCGATTGGGCGGAATTCTGCGACTATGTGATTGATGCACAAACAGGCGAAAAGCGTTGCACAGTGAATATCATCCTCGATAGCATTTCTGACTTGTGGGGCGCCCTTAGGAATATTGAAATTTGCGGACGCGGGAAGATTGTTTTGAAAGGCACCAGGTTTTCAGCCGTTTGCGACAAGCCGAGCGATCCGGTCATGCTGTTTACGATGGGAAATATCGTGCCAAACACGTTCCAAGAGGAATTTCTGCCTCTTAAAGACCGGGCAAATGCCATAGAAATCACGTTTTTTAATAAAGATAAGGGCTATCAGCGGGACGTTCTTACGGTATACGGCGATGATTATGATAGCGTGGATGCCGTCCCTGTTGTTGCGCAAATAACTCTGCCGGGGGTAACAACTGTTAGCGAGGCTTATCGGGCCGGGAAATATCGTCTGAAGCTAAATAAATACCTAATTCGTACCTGCTCCTGGGAAGCCGATATTGACGCGCTGGCGTGTCAGGTAGGCGATGTTGTGAACTTCGCGCATGATGTTCCCGAATGGGGGCAGAGCGGGCGAATAGTCAGCGTGGAGAGGATTGTTACTGACCATATAACTGATGAAGTGAGATTAGACAGGATGGTTTTGCTAGAACCAGGGAAAGCCTACGCACTGGCGATCCGGCTTGAGGACGACAGGCTGCTTGAGGTGCCGGTAAAGGGCGTCACGGTAAACACAGAAACAGATATAGTAACAATGCAAGAACCATTTGAAACGCTGCCGAAACGAGACGATATCTACTCATTCGGTTTGGTCAATATGGTTACGAAGCCTTTACGCTTGCTATATTTAACCCGTTCCGGCGACATGCGACGAAAATTAACCGCTTTAGAATATATCCCAGAGGTCTACTCCGAAGCTACGGATATTCCGGTCATCAACTACTCAGGCGCGGCTAATGCGGTAACGAATGTCGCGGTATCTGGTAGGGTGAGTGGCGATGATCTGTTTTTAGACATCACATGGACGCCATCGCGGCTGTATAACGGCGCTCGGATACTGATCGACGGCCAGAAAGTGGGCGAGGTTGGCGCGGACAAGACGAGTATTTCGATACCGGTAATTTTGTTTAAGCTCTATGAGGTTTCCGTGGTTGCCCTCGACATCTTTGGCAACGCAGGAACGGCAACGACAATGAATTATGTTTTTGTCGATCCTGGCTCTGGAATAGGAACGCCGCCGCCTGACATTACATATTTTGCTGTGTCAGTGCTGGCGGCGCAGGTGTTGTTCTCTCTCAAGCTGGCGAGCGCGGACTATGCAAATACCAATATTATCGGCATCGAATTTCGGCGAGGCGATAGTTGGGAAAGTGCGCAATTGGTCAGCCGGGGCGCTGCCGGAAATGATGAAGCAACCGCGCCGGCCTATAAAGGTACTCATCGTTATTGGGCTGCTGCTTATAACCACTATGGCTATTCCGCAAATCCGATTAGCGATGTCATTACAATTGACACAATGCCAGAAAAGGAGAAGGTTTTAGAGTATTACAGTTATGACGATGGCAATCGGACAATTACCGGAGATTACGCCGCTATTGGAACATTTACAGTACAGAAAACGGCTTTGACTTATACGGCAATAATGACCATGCCGTGGTCGACATTACAGAGCACTCGGCTATTGAGCCCGACTGTTGGCACCTATACCATAACTGGAGACGTTATCGACATCGGCAAAGTTGCGCAGGTTTTGATCGCGCCAGAGGAAACATGGTTTGTTACGCCTGACGCGCCGAGCTTGTACGAAATCCAGACGTCAGTTAACGGCACTGACTGGAGCGATTGGAAACTCTTGACGAGCGGGTTAATCAGTCTGCGGTATTTCAAAATACGTTTCACAGTGTGTGGGGTCAATCGCTGCGGGATGCTTAGAGATGTTAAAATCGTGGTGTCTGCTAAAACGCAAACATTGAAGATTGAAAATGTTGCGGTACCGGTGGGCGGAGTTGATATCACGTTTAATCCGCCATTTATTTTTAAGCCCGCGATTGTGGTTACGCCATCAAACAATGCGTATACTCCGCAGAAAACACTTGAAACAAATGCAGGATTTAAAGTCCAACTATTTAATGGATCAACAGAAGTTTCCGGCATTACTGATATCGTTGCGATCGGATTTTAGTCGCACCCCGTGCGGGCGCGTGAATTGAAACAGGAGGGGTTATATGTTTAAGACAACTACGCCATTAAACGACGACACGGGAGCGGCAATAGTCGCTCAACTGTTTGCCAATGACGAAGCTTGTAAGCTTATTGATGATAGCGCTCCTATTGCCTCAGGGGTGTCCCGAGGTAAGGTCGTCAAGTGGAATACTGCAAACAATCGTTGGGAATTATGCAACGGGACAGTTGCTTTAGGCTCAACGGACGTAATTGGCATCTGTGAGTATGCCAATGGCACACTTGGTCAGGTCAGGATCGCTGGGGTGTTTACGGATGACACAATCGCCGCAAACACCCTTTATTATTGCCAGTCGAACGGAACAATAGGAACTACGCCAACAAAGGTTTTCATCGGGCGTGCCACGTCGGCAAAAAGACTATGCATGCCTGCGGGGGCGGGGTTGGCTCCGGCAACGACGACTACGCTGGGCGGCGTAATTATCGGGGCAGGTATAACGGTTGATGCAAATGGTATTATATCTGCTGATGCTTTCAACGTCCCTCCCCGCTGGAAATACCTCGGTGATGGATGTGAAGGGCCGTTTAATAGCACAGGCAACTTAACACTTGGTGGAGAACATTTTTATACAGATTTTACACTTAATGCTGGACATACATTAACGGTTGACCCCAATATTGGATGCTTAATAATTAGAGCAACAGGGACAGTTACAATAGCGGGGAGTATTGTGGGTAGAGTTAACAATGGTATATCTTACGCAACTGATATAAATAACTCAATAACTCTTTATTATTCAAAAAAGAAGGCAATGCACGGATATGGATGTGGATGCGGTGGTAGAGGAAACGGCAGAACATCGAGCACAAATCCTGGACTGACTATGCTTCCTGGGCCTTCTGTAATTGCATCCCCGCACAGTTATGCATCTTTTATGTATTGTTATGATGGTAGGCTGGGTACAACCAACAGTGCTACCGTATCGTCTTTGGGTCACTCATTATTCTTAGATCCTGGATATACTCGTGAAATAGGGTATGAACCGCCGATACCTACACCACAAATAAACTACATGAACTTACCCGTGCTTGCTACCACTGGATCTCTTAGTGCTTCCGCCATTAGACGTGCATTGATGGAAAGCCCAATCTTTTATGGTTCTGCTGGGGGTTGTGGATACAATGATGTTCAAGGTAATCCAACCGCTGGTAAAGGGGGGGATGGCGGAGCGGGGGTTCTAATCGCTGCGAAAACAATAATTTTTACTGGAAGTATTGACTGCTCTGGACAGCAAGGCGGGGCACCCGGGCATGTTACGTATACTGGCGGCGGAGGCGGTGGAGGCGGCGGCTGTATCGCCTTCTTTGCAAGTAATATTACCGATACAGGTACTAAAAATGTTAGTGGCGGAGCAGCGTCAACAGGGTCATACCCAGGTGAAGCGGGGTCGCCTGGGTGGACACTTAATGCGATTATATAGGGGGTGGTGATATTGAGAATAGAATTATTGGACGAGCACGGAGCACGAATTACTACGATTGAGGGCGTAACAAACCCAGACTACGAATTTCCATTTTACCGCTATGTATATAAAGCTCACGCTTGGCGCGAGATTGAGCCGGAGCCCATTCCTAGCCCACCAGAGCCAACCCCAGAAGAACAACAAGCAGCGCTTATGAAAGCAATGACTGACGCTGTTCAGGCGCACATGGATACAAAAGCTAGGGCGAAGGGATATGATAATCTTCTTTCCGCAGTCACTTACGCTGAGGAACCAACTGTGCCTAAATTCCAGGCCGAGGGCGTCGCCTTCCGCGCTTGGCGGTCCGCAGTGTGGGCATACTGTTATGAGCAACTTGACGCCGTCCTGTCCGGCCAGCGGGAAACGCCGACTGTTGAACAGTTAATATCTGAGCTGCCACCCCTGGTCCTTCCTGAGTAAAAGGAGGTTGCAGATCCATGTTTCAGTATGTTAAGAACCTTTTGATTGCCCTGGATCAACTACTAAACACGATCCTGGGCGGACACCCAGACGAAACATTGTCGAGCAGGGCCTATCATTTGCGGCGCAAGGGCGACTTCTGGGCGTCAAACATCATAAACGGGATCTTCTTTTGGCAACGGGATCATTGCCGGGAAAGCAAAGAAAGCATAGGCAGAAAATTGAGATGAGAGGGGCGGTAAAAGTTGAGCAATGATCAGATCGCTGTGATCGTTGAGCGGATTGACGGTTTAAAGGAACATTTTAATTCTAAGTTGTCTGATATTGAAAAAAAGCTAGACGGAAAATGTGATGCTTGCCAGCACGTCCCGACATTCAGGGAACGGCTAAGGTCACAGTGGTTTCATATCACCTGTCTGTGGGCGGCGGTAGCGATGCTGGCCGGGGCTTTTTATCAGCATACCGCAGGGAAGTGATTTAATGTGGGAAAGGATTAAAGACGCGATCGCCGACCACTTTTTGTCGGTGTTTTTTATTGCCGTTTATCTTAGTGCATGGGTATATAACTCGCTGGTCGAGCAGCGTTTTACTATGCGTGATTTGGACACGCTTGCTTGGCTTGTGGGTGCGATCCATGGCATGAATAGCGGTTTAAATAGTCCGTGGGGCGTAATGCCGGGAAGGCCTTTTAATGGTATCCCGGTTAATCCATTTTCGAGAGGAGGTACACAAAATGCGTCAAATAACATTGCCCGGCATCCGGATGATGGCTAGACAAGCGCGCGGACAGATTGATCGTATATTCCTGCACTGGACTGCTGGGCATTACGGCCAGCCATTTCCTGACTATCATGTCAATATCGATGCTGACGGTTCGCTCTATACAGCCGCAAGCTCACTGACGCAAACTTTAGCTCACACCTGGCGGCAAAACACTGGCAGCGTGGGGGTTGCCATCCTCTGCTGCTACAACGGCAATACGAATAGCTTGGGCCCGGAGCCGCCGACTGTGCAGCAGGTCGAAACAATGGCGCAGGTAGTCGCCATCCTCTGTGAGGAACTTGGGTTGCCGATTGATATTGCGGCGGTTCGCACTCACGCCGAGCAGGCCGATATTGACGGTTACGGACCGGCGACAACTTGTGAGCGGTGGGATCTCTTGTTTTTGTCTGATAATGATCGCAGTCCGGGCGGAGACATTATTCGGGGTAAGGCAATCTGGTACCAACAAAATGGGATAGGAGGTTGAAACAAATGTTTAGATGGTTAGCGGAAAGACTGAGAACCTGGGGGCGCTCAAGTGAGAAGCTCGCCGATAAGGCGGAGCAGGCGGAAAGCAAGCTTACCGCGCTAGGCTGGAGCCTGGCCGACATTGGAGCCGGCTTTGTGGCCGGTATCATTTTTGCAAAGCTGGTGCTATAAGTGTGGACAAAAAGACTATTATCATTATTGCTTTGTTGCTTGTTTGCGCTGTCGTGGCCGGGTACATGTTCGGCGCAAAATCAGGAGCCAATGTTCCTGATTTCGGAAAGCGAGCTGACGAGGCTAGAGAGCAACTTGACGAAGTTGAGCAGCAACGTCAGTCTGTTGGAAATGAGATTGGCAGCAGCCGACAAAGCATTAGCGCAGTCCGATCTGAACTTGCAGAGAGCCAATCAATTAATAAATCAAATGCAGAACTCATTGCAGACAGCCAGCAAGTCCTTAGACGCGTTAGAGCGCGAGGCGCAATCAGCAATTAAAAAAGAACGAGCCGCCCGGAAAGCGGAGCGGCTGCTCTGGATTGGTGTTACCGGTTATCTGATAAGTAAATAGCTCCTCCTTAGGTTCCCGGTGGCTTCGGCTGCCGGGCTTTTTTGTTTTTGTTTAATACCCCAAAAGGAATTTTCTATCAAAAAATAGAATTACCATAAAAAGCCAATATATCCTGCAAGGATGGTATTATGCTAAAAAATAAATTGAAATCCTGGCGGCATCGGATGGAGATGAACCAGACGGAGTTTGCTGCTTTCTTAGGCGCCAACAAAAACCAATATTCAAGATGGGAACGCCAGGAGATTCAGCCGTCACTGGAGTGGGCATGGATAATTGCTAAAAAACTAAATTGTCGTATCGAAGATTTATTCGAGGCCCCCGAATAGGGGGCTATATTTTTTGTAATATAGTAACCAAAATAAGCATTAAATTATACAGATATGTCATATATTTGAACTAAACTAAACAAAAAACGAAAGCGAGGTGAATATTCAGTGAATATACTATCCGAACTCAAAAACGAGCTACGGCAGATCATTTTGCCGCTGCTGGGCCAAGAAGTTCCGCTTGCTATATCAGAAGTCATCGAAGCGATCTGGGCAGAAGAAAAGCGGCCGCAATTACACAGTCGCAAAAAAACTGCACTGGGGTATGATTTCTACTACGAGTTGCCCGCAGGAATCAGTTTTCGCGACTTCGCCGCCCGGCGCGAATATTTCCGAGACGCGATAGGGCTCCATAGTACGGTCGATATTATCCATAGCGGCAAAATGGCATTAGTGAGAGTGGTTACGCAACGGCTAAAATCGCGGTACGAATATGACTGGGACTATCCGAAGCATGGGGTACTCCCAATCCCGATCGGTTATACGCACCAGGAGTTAATCGTCGTAGACCTTGCCGATATACCGCACCTTCTCATTGGCGGCATCACGGGCGGCGGTAAGTCAAATGCAATCCACGTGATTGTGAACTCGCTAATTCATCTGCCTGTCCGACCCGAAATCATTTTGATTGACTTGAAAATGTCAGAATACAACTACCTGGAAAATCACGCTTTCTTGGTCACTGACCATGAAGGAGCTGCGCGAACGCTACAAAGGCTAGTTGCAGAGATGCGGCGCAGGCAAAGGCTGCTAAAAGATGCTAAATGCGTCAATATAGCCAAATATAATGCTAAACATGGGCCACTGCCATATGTCGTGCTGGTAATTGATGAGCTGGCGGAACTGAATGACGAGAATAGCCAGGACGACGTGGAAACGCTTTTAAGGCTCAGCCGGTCATCGGGCATCTGCATCATAGCGGCGACACAAAGACCAGACGCAAACACATTTAAACGTTTTGGACAGAGCAAGGCCAATTTCCGGGGGCGGCTGTGTTTCCAAGTGGCCGATAGTATTAACTCAAAAATAATCTTAGATAGTGTCCACGCAGCAGACTTGCCGGACACTCCCGGCAGAGCGCTATGGCGTTTAGGGAAAGAACTGGTTGAAGTCCAGACGCCATATCTAGATCCAGAAGCTGCAGAAAGGAGGTTAACCGGTGAATAACCATACCAAAGGCG
>JAOACF010000080.1 GCA_026417995.1 Negativicutes bacterium | reverse complement strand
CGCCAGGGGTACAGCTGGGTAGCTACGTCGGGAACGGATAAACGCTGAAAGCATCTAAGCGTGAAACCGTCCTTAAGATGAGGTCTCTCACAGGGAAAACCTGGTAAGATCCCTTGCAGATGACAAGGTTGATAGGTCGGGTGTGTAAGGTGAGTAATCACTTTAGCTGACCGATACTAATAGATCGAGGGCTTGACTTACTAATCCTAAGAATTCTTCTTCTGTGAAGTTTTGAGGGCGCAAAACCGAAAGGTACGCGTACCTTTATATCCGGTGACGATAGCTACGAGGATCCACCTGTTCCCATTCCGAACACAGTAGTTAAGCTCGTATACGCCGATGGTACTTGGCTGGAAACGGCCTGGGAGAGTAGGTAGTTGCCGGTTAGACAAAAAGAGCACTTGTCGAGAGTGCTCTTTTTCGTGTGCGCCGTTTGCTCAGCATTGCGTAAGTGGATTATGATGAATGCACAGCATATAATCTTGCGGAGTATCTGTCCTTGCCGCTACAATTGAGATAGGGAGGGAACATGATGCCGCAGAACATGAAATCATTTTTCCTGGGTATAGTTGTTACGCTGTTGTTTGGCGCCTTTATTTTTATGGCGATAGATCAGCGGGATTTGCAGCTGAATCCTGGCGCATCCCGGTTCAACACGGCAACGATATCTGCAACGCAGCCTGATAAATCTCAATATCCGCCTGATACGGTTAAGATTCAGCCCCTTCCGCCGCTACTATCGCTGTCCGGCAATGTTAACTTTGAGGGGAAAGCCGAGTTTCCACAGAAGTTGAGCGGTACATATGCCCGCGGTTTAATTATTGTCAATTTTAAGGCAAGCGGGGAGAACGCGCATAAATCCGCCATCAGGATTAGTTGGGCGGATGGGGTTGTGGAAACAGTGCTGCCTGGCGCAGCAAACCATGTTTTTCCTGCCGAGAGAGTTGCCAGACAAATTACCGTGGTCGGTTATTCTATGCGTGAGCGCAAGATTTTTAAAGACTCGCCGCGAGCCGGCACGGTTGAATGGGAAATACGATATGAACCTGTTATGGCTTATAATAACCAAAAAGCAAATCCGTGAGGGATTTACACCCGCGGATTTGCTTTTTATTTCGGTTAGTCTACCTTTTTATAGGCCTGTGTTTTAGCGCCGCAAATAGGACATTTTTCGGGAGCTTCATTTTCGGCAATATGGCCGCATATCGTGCAAAGATATAGATCATAAGTTTCTTTATTGTTCAAGTTTTCCAGGGCTTTCTTATATAGGTCGGCATGAACCTTTTCCGCGTCATTGGCCAGTTTGAAAGTGCGGACAGCGGCTGCATTGTTCTCGGCTTCAGCCTGATCAATAAAAGGCGGATACATTTGCGTAAATTCATAGGTTTCACCTGAAACGGCAGCCTGAAGATTTTCGGCTGTCGACTTGATCATACCCAGTGCTTTGAGGTGAGCATGCGCGTGAATGGTTTCAGCTTCAGCCGTAGCACGGAAAAGTTTGGCAATTTGGGCATAACCCTCTGCCTCCGCCTGTTTGGCGAAAGCCAAATATTTACGATTGGCCTGTGATTCTCCCGCAAAAGCGGCTGCTAAGTTTTCGTTGGTTTTGCTCATTGTACGTACCTCCATATAAATAATTATTATCTATTAAATATTATTATTTAAAATTTACATGCTGTCAAGTAGAATTTTTCCAGTGGGGTAAACTTTTTTACATGAGCATGCGCATAAAAAAACAGCCTGGTTAATCAGGCTGCTGAAATTATCCTTTGGAACGGGAGAGGAAGCTGAGAACGCGTGCGCCGGTATTACGCACTCGGCGCAGTGGGGCAATACTGACTTTCACCTTAGGTTTCATATCATTTTCCGAGCCGAAATCGCCGCGCTTGATATGAGTGGTTTTTGTCTTTTCCGGCTTTAAAAAGCTTTTAAGAACAGCTACTGCTCTATCAGGCCGGCTGTGATCGCCACAGGTGAACACATCGACAGCCGCGTAGCCCAACTCAGGATAAGTGTGAATGCTCATGTGGCTCTCCGCGAGCAAGGCCAGGGCAGTAAGGCCTTGCGGCTCAAACTTATAGTAGGAAAAATCCAGCAGGGTCATATTGGCCTGCTGTACAGCCGAGACCATAGCGTTTTTAACAAATTCGACATTGTCTAGAACTTCAAAACTGCAGCCATACATATCGACGGTTAGATGTTTGCCAATTACCTTCATCTGACGTCGCCCCTTCCTGCTTGATTTTTGAGGCGTAAACTCGCATTTCATCCTCGAAAACGACTAAATTTCGCGTATTTTATGGTAAAAAGTGCGGTTATACATGTAAAAAAGCAGTTTTACGCCACTTATTATCTTCTTTATACAGTTTTTCATTATAAATCGCCGGGACATGATTGTAAAGAGGTGTAATAAAAATATTTTCCGCATCTCATTCATGGTATATATTCTCGCACGTGAGCAGGAATAATACGGAAGCAGGGAAAATATTTATGAAAAGCAGTTACAGCCTGTGGTGCCGGACAGGCTTACAGGAGGCTTTAAAGCTGCTACGCAATTAATCGGAAAGACTGAGGAGTGAAACTCATGAACCAAGTTAAACTTGCGGAAGGTGTTTATTATGTGGGAGCGGTGGATTGGAATTTGCGCGACTTTCATGGTTACACCACTCCCCGCGGCGTAACGTATAATTCTTATTTAATTGTCGATGAAAAGGTATGCTTGATTGATGCGGTAAAAGCGCCATTTGCCGACGAACTTATCGAACGGATCGCCAGGATAATCGCCCCTGCCCGGATTGACTATGTTGTGACCAACCACATTGAACCGGACCATTCCAGTGCGTTGCCAGCCGTTATGGCAAAGGCACCAAATGCCAAAGTTATTTTGACGGGGCAAGGTAAAGACGGGATTATAAAATATTACGGCAAACAATATGATTTTCAGGTTGTAAAGGAAGGCGACGCGCTTGACTTGGGCCGAAATAAACTCCACTTTATGCCGCTGCCCATGCTGCACTGGCCGGACTCTATGGCATCTTACCTTGACGGCGAGCAAATTCTATTTTCAAACGATGCCTTTGGCCAACATATTTGCACCACGCATAGGTTTGATGACGAAAATGACATTAGTGCAATATTATACGAAGCAGCCAAATACTATGCCAATATTCTCATGCCGTTTAACCGGCTCATTGGCAAAGCGTTGGATAAAACCAGCTCACTGCCGGTCAAGATGATTGCCCCCAGTCATGGCGTAGTATGGCGGAGCCATATTGATAAGATTGTCAGCAAATACCGGCAATGGGGAAAAGGCGCGAGCGAGCGTAAAGTTGTCGTCGCCTACGACAGCATGTGGGGCGCCACAGAGAAGATGGCCCGCCGCATCTTGGACGGGGTTGCTGCCGCCGGTATCCCGGCGCGCCTTTATCGGATGTCAGCCGCCGACCGCAGCGAGGTTGTCTGGGATATACTTGAGGCCAAAGGGGTCTTGGTGGGATCGCCCACTTTGAATAATGGCATGCTGCCGACAATGGGCGCCTTGCTTGTTTATCTGAAAGGGCTGCGTCCTGCCAATAAGGTGGCTGCTGCCTTTGGCGCTTATGGCTGGGGCGGCGGCGCGCAAAAAGATATGGAAGATTTGCTGCGAGCAGGCGGTTTTAGTGTAGACGAGGGAATAGCGGTGAAATGGACGGCAAATGCTGAGGAGTTGGAGCAATGCTTCCAATTTGGACTAGCCTTCGGCAAAAAGATGCTTGCACAAGAGTAAAAGGGCTTTACGGCCCTTTTATTGTTACATACCCGGCGTGCGATTGAGATAAAATAAAAAGCGCATGCGAGGTGAAATATGTATATTTGGCAGCATCCGCTTTCAATGCATACCATTATTAGTCCAATCTCCTACTGGGAGACGGAATATTACGCACGGGAATTCAGGGTTGTAAATGGTATGTTGATGACTGCCGTGCTTATTTACTTGATTTATCAAAAAATATATAAAAAAAGTGAGGATATGATGAAAGGATGAAATCTGCGACAAAGGTTTATCTGCGCAAAGGTGCCCAGCATCGGGTTGAGAGCGGACATCCGTGGATATATCAAACCGAATTGAATTATATTGACGGGGATTATCAGCCGGGGGATATTGTTGATGTCTATAATTCCCGCGAAAAGTTTATCGGACGCGGCTATATCAACCCCCGCTCCCAAATTATTGTGCGGCTGCTGTCACGGGAACAGGAGCCGATTGACCACGCTTTTTTCCGGCGGCGGATTGAGGTTGCCTGGAACTATCGCCGCCGCTTTCTGGAAGAACCGGAATACTGCCGTCTTATCTATGGTGAAGCCGACTTTTTGCCGGCGCTCATTGTCGACAAATTTGGCGATATTTTCGTCATGCAAACACTTGCTTTAGGGATTGACAAATATCGCGATGTCATTATCGCGATTTTAGAGGAAATGTTCCAACCGGCCGGCATCTACGAACGCAATGATGTGCCGGTGCGGGAACTGGAAGGTCTTACCCAGCAGAAGGGGTATATTAAGGGGAGTTTTCCCACGGTGATTCGGGTATATGAGAATGGCATTCCCTTTTATGCGGATATTGAAAACGGTCAGAAAACCGGGTTTTTCTATGACCAGCGCGAAAACCGCCGCGTTTTGAAATATTTTGCCGCCGACGCCGAAGTGTTAGACTGCTTCTGTCATACCGGATCTTTTACGGTGCACGCCGCATTATACGGCGCCAGACATGTCACAGCGATTGATATTTCCGAACAAGCGATTGCTCTGGCGCGACAGAACGCCAAATTAAACGGCGTTGACGGTAAATGCACATTTCAGACAGCCAATGCTTTTGATGCGCTGCGGGAGATGAGTGAGGCCAAAAGAGAATTTGACGTGGTTATTTTAGACCCTCCGGCTTTTACCAAAAGCCGGCATGCGATTGAGGGGGCAGCCAGAGGATATAAGGAGATCAACTTGCGGGGAATAAAAATGGTGCGGCCTGGCGGCTATCTCATAACCTGTTCCTGCTCCTATCACATGGAGCGCGACTTATTCCAGGCGATTGTGGCCGATGCCGCCAAAGATGCCAAGAGGACTGTCCGCCTGGTTGAATATCGCACTCAGGCCAAAGACCATCCCATTCTTCCTGCTGCGCCCGAAACACACTATCTAAAGTTTCTGGCGCTTCAGGTGCTGTGATTCAGCGAGCTATATTGACCAGTAATTGGCAAAGAATAGCAAGATATTGATAATGATTATCCATGAAGAAAAACAGGCCTATATAACGATTATTGCCGCTTGTTAAAAATCAAAAAGTCAAATATAATAAAAACAAAAGGTCAAATAAAGTCAAAAAAATCTGCAGCAAGGAGGTGACTGCCTTGGATAAAATAGCCGATTTTATTGAAAGTTGGATACTGAACAGGCTGCAGAAAGAAGCGGATAATGTAGTCGTGTTGCGTCGCAATGAGCTTGCTGAGGAACTGGCCTGCGCCCCGTCCCAAATCAGTTATGTACTCAATACCCGGTTTACCGTAGAGCGAGGTTATATTGTCGAATCGCGCCGGGGGTCGGGCGGGTATGTGCGCATTGCCCGCATTCCCATTCAGGCCATCGTTTTTGAGGACGCGGCCCGACAGATAACCAAAGACGCTTCTCTCCCGACATTTCAATCAACTATTCTCCGCTTGCGCAGTCACGGACTGCTTACTGACCGCGAAGCTGCTTTACTTAGCCAGTTCTGCGATATGATGAGCAGTTGGGTGGGGCCGGAAGAGCAGGGGAAGATGCTGCGGCGGCTATTACTGACATTAGTCAACAGAGGTGAGAAACATGATATGCGATGAGTGTCAAAAACGGCCGGCTACCGTTCATATCACAAAAGTCCAGAATAACCAGAAGGTGGAGAAACACCTGTGCGAACAGTGCGCAAACCATAGCGGCGATATGGGCTTCTTTACTTGGGATACGAAACTGTCGGTGCATGATTTGCTCAAAGGCATGTTTAGCCATGAATATTCGGACGCTGTAAACCGGGGAGAGAAGGCCTGCGAGAGCTGCGGGATGACGTACCGCGACTTTAGCCGGACGGGAAAGATCGGCTGCGGCAATTGCTATTCTACTTTTGGGGCGCGCTTAGAGCCGGTGATCCGCCGGATGCATGGAGCTTGCGGCCATACCGGTAAGCTGCCGAAACGATCCGGTCAGATGATCGGTATAAAGAGCAGGTTGTTAAAACTCAGGAAAGATTTGGAGCGCTTTGTTCAGCGCGAGGAATACGAAGAAGCGGCCCGAGTTCGCGACGAAATTCGCAAGCTAGAGCAGCAACTTCAGGCATAGGGGGTGACGTGATGTCTATCGATAATTTGCTGGATGAGTATCTCAATCCGTGGATGTCGGGCGAAGGACGTGACGGTGACATTGTACTGTCCACTCGTGTACGGCTGGCGCGCAATCTGGAAGGATTGCCTTTTCCCAACCGGGCCAATTCCGAGCAACTTAGTAAAGTTATTGAGACTGTCCGCAAAACGGTAAATGATCTGAGCAATGCCGACGGGCACCGGTACATGTTCATCGAGATGGAGAAGCTAAGCGCCCTGGAACGAAACGTTCTGGTTGAAAAGCATATTGTAAGCCCGAATCATATCCAGGATCCAGAACACCGCGCGCTTATCGTCCGGGATGACGCGGCGGTCAGTGTAATGGTCAACGAAGAGGACCATCTCCGCATACAGTGCCTGTCGCCGGGATTGAATTTAGCAGAAGCGTCCCGTATGGCGGATGTTGTTGACGATACTTTGGAAGCGCGACTGGACTTTGCTTTCAAAGAGGAAATCGGATATCTGACAGCCTGCCCCACCAATCTGGGCACAGGTTTGCGCGCATCCGTGATGTTGCATTTACCGGCACTGGTTATTACTCGTCAGATGAACCGCGTGGTCAATGCAGCCACTCAGCTGGGCCTGGCCGTACGGGGGCTGTATGGCGAGGGTTCCGAGGCCTTCGGCAATATTTTTCAGATATCAAACCAGCTTACGCTGGGCAAAAGCGAAAAAGAGATAACCGACAATCTTGAGAGCGTAGTTAAGCAAGTAGTTGATCATGAAAGAACCGCCCGCAAGCTTTTGCTGGAGCAATCGCTGGATGCTCTTTCGGACCGCGTTTGGCGTGCCTTCGGCATACTGCGCTATGCTCGGTCAATGGGCGGGCAGGAGGCGCTTACGCTCTTAAGCGAAGTCCGGCTGGGCATTGATCTCAGGATTATTCCCGAGGTTCCGGCGAAGGTGTTTAATGAACTCTTGGTGCTAACCCGGCCCAATTTCCTGCATAAACTGGCAGGAGGGACCGAACTCGAGCCAAGCGCCCGAGATCGGCTCAGAGCCGAAATTATCCGTGATAAACTTAAAGGAGGGAAAAACTATGCTTAATAAATTTACTGACCGTGCCCGCAAGGTGCTAATTTTGGCGCAAGAAGAAGCGGTGAAGCTGGGGCATGGCTATATCGGCACCGAACATTTGCTGCTCGGCCTCTCGCACGAGGAAAGCGGCGTGGCGGCCAAAGCGCTGGCTACACTGAATATTAATCTCGGCAGAGTCCGCGAGCAGGTGGAAAAGATGATCGGCCGCGGCGGCGGCGCTGATGGTGAAATCGGCTATACGCCCCGTGCCAAAAAAGTGATCGAACTGGCCATGGCCGAAGCACAGCAGCTTGGACACAACTATGTCGGAACCGAGCATATTCTGCTGGGTCTAATCCGGGAAGGCGAGGGAGTAGCCGCGCATGTGCTTGCCGGCATGGGCGCCGATATTAATGTTGTCCGGCAAAGAGTAATCGAATTGCTGGGTGGAATGTCTTTTTCCGGGCAAGCGCCGGCGTTCAAGGCAGGCGCTAACCGGAGCGGAGCCGGCACAGGCAATACCCCCACGCTCAATGAATATGGCCGGGATTTAAATCAGCTCGCGCAAGAGGGCAAGATCGACCCGGTAATCGGTCGAGAGGCTGAAATTGAGCGGGTCATTCAAATCCTCAGCCGCCGCACGAAAAATAATCCTGTACTTATCGGCGAGCCTGGTGTGGGCAAGACGGCAATTGCCGAAGGTCTTGCGCAACGCATCGTCGAAAGTAAAGTGCCGGAAATTCTGCTCGATAAACGCGTTGTGTCGCTCAATATGGGATCAATGGTGGCCGGAACCAAATACCGGGGCGAATTTGAGGAACGTCTCAAGAAAGTGATTGATGAAATCCGGCAGGCAGGCAACGTCATCCTGTTTATCGATGAACTGCACACCCTGATTGGCGCCGGCGCGGCTGAAGGAGCAATTGACGCCGCGAACATCCTGAAGCCGGCCCTGGCACGCGGCGAAATCCAGACAATCGGCGCTACTACGCTCGATGAATATAAAAAGCATATTGAAAAAGATGCCGCGCTCGAACGCAGGTTCCAGCCGGTTATGGTAGGCGAGCCGACTGTCGAGGAAGCCAAACAAATCCTCATGGGATTAAGAGATAAATATGAAGCTTTTCATCGCGCCAAAATCACCGATGAAGCCATTGAAAGCGCGGTAAAACTCTCGCACCGCTATATTACCGACCGCTTTCTCCCCGATAAAGCCATTGACCTGATGGATGAAGCCGCTTCGCGGGTCCGTTTAAAAGCTTTCGCCCTGCCGCCCGATGTAAAAGACATCGAGCAGCAGATAGAAAAAATCCGCACGGAAAAAGAGGCTGCTATCGCCGCTCAGGAATTTGAGCGTGCCGCCGCCCTGCGCGATGAGGAACAAAGGCTTGTGCGCGAACTTGACAGCAGACAAAAAGAATTTAAGCAAAAGGGCAGCGACCAGGTCATCGTCACCGGTGAGGATATTGCCCATGTTGTAGCCACTTGGACGGGAATCCCGGTTAAGAAGCTGGCGGAAGAGGAATCAGACCGGCTGCTCAAGCTGGAGGATGTACTGCATAAGCGGGTGGTTGGCCAGGAAGAAGCGGTCAAAGCTGTTGCCCGCGCTGTGCGCCGCGCTCGCGCCGGACTTAAGGACCCGAAGCGGCCGATAGGTTCGTTTATCTTCCTCGGGCCTACCGGGGTAGGTAAAACCGAACTGGCTAGGGCGCTGGCCGAGGCTTTGTTTGGCGATGAAAACGCCATGATCCGGCTGGATATGTCTGAGTACATGGAGAAACATACTGTATCCAGACTGGTGGGCGCTCCTCCCGGTTATGTCGGTTATGAAGAAGGTGGGCAGCTTACCGATTCCGTTCGCCGCAAGCCGTACTCGGTTATTCTGCTCGATGAAATTGAAAAAGCGCACTATGATGTCTTCAATATGCTGCTGCAAGTGCTCGAAGACGGACGCCTTACCGACAGCCAGGGGCGGACGGTTGACTTCAAAAATACCGTGATTATCATGACCTCGAATGTTGGTGCCAAGCATTTGAAAAAAGATACGGCGGCGCTGGGCTTCCTCGCCGATGCCAAAAAGGAGAATGACGAAGAGGCTGCCAAAAACCGGGTTATGGAGGAGGTTAAACGCACTTTCCGTCCGGAGTTCCTGAATCGTGTCGACGAGATTATTGTCTTCCAAAGCTTGAGCGAGGAAGAACTCAAGCAGATTGTCGCTATCATGCTCGAGGGCGTGGCTAAACGCATGGGTGAAGCCAACCTAAAGATGGTAGTGTCGGACCGGGCGAAAAGCGTGCTGCTAAAAGAGGGCAGCGACTTTGCGTATGGGGCGCGGCCTTTGCGCCGGGCAATCCAAAAACTGGTCGAAGATGAGGTGGCTGAGCTGCTCTTGAAGCGCGAGGTTGCCAACGGCGATACTATTGTGGTAGATGCTGATGAGAACGGCAAACTGACCTTTGCCAAAAAAGCATAAGCGGCAGGGAATTAAACCTAAAATGGCGAAAGAAGCAGTCTTTAATAAGACTGCTTTTTTTCTAACCTGGAGGATCTGATGAGCAAGCGCAAAAGTACGGCATTTTTCTGCCAGGAATGCGGCGCTGAAGCGTCCAAGTGGCTAGGACGCTGTCCGGGGTGCGGCGCCTGGAATACGATGGTTGAGGAGCCGGTGCAGCGGGGGGACACGGAACGGCGGGGCGGTTTGGCGCTCGGTCTTTCCAGCGGAACGGGGCCGGTGCCTATTGCCGAGGTTGACGTGGAGGAAGTTCCGCGCTTCGGCACAGGCAGCGGTGAATTGGACCGTGTACTCGGCGACGGTCTGCTGCCCGGTTCCTTGTCAATTATCGCCGGTGATCCGGGGGTAGGCAAGTCGAGTCTGACGCTCAAAGTCTGCGCCCATGTCGCCAAAGAGCGCGGCAGGGTGCTTTATGTGACCGGTGAGGAGAGCGCCAGGCAGGTCAAGCTGCGAGCCAGCCGTCTTAGTGCTTTGCAGGATGAACTCTATATTTTAAGTGAAACAAATCTGGATATAATTGAGCAGCATGCGCAAAAGCTAAATCCGGTGCTGCTGGTTATCGATTCGATTCAGACGGTTTTTCGCCCTGACATTCAGAGTGCGCCGGGCAGCATTAGCCAGGTACGCGAATGCGCAGTCAGGCTGCTTAAGTTTGCAAAGTCCAATTCGGTAGCTACAGTGCTGGTCGGACATGTGTTGAAGGACGGAACGCTGGCAGGTCCGCGCGCTCTGGAGCATATCGTGGATACCGTGCTGTATTTTGAAGGGGAGCGTAACGCTCAGTACCGGGTGTTGCGCGCCGTTAAAAACCGGTTTGGGAGCACCAACGAGATTGGCCTGTTTGAAATGCGCGCCACAGGCTTGCTGGATGTACCCGATGCTTCCAGGCTGTTTCTGTCTGAGCGGCCGCTTGATGTGCCGGGAAGCATCGTGGTCCCCACGGTCGAAGGTACCCGCCCGCTGTTGGTAGAAGTGCAGGCGCTGGTGAGCGCGTCGCCTTTTATGCCGCCCCGACGCACATCTGACAGCGTGGATATCAAGCGTATCCAGTTAATTCTCGCCGTATTGGAAAAACGCGCCGGCATTATGCTGGGCAACCAGGATGTCTATGTAAAAGTTGCCGGGGGAATTAAAATCGATGAACCGGCGATTGATTTAGGTCTTGCCGTTGCCCTTGTTTCCAGCTATCGCAATCATTTGGTTTCACCGGGAGTGGTAGCGGTTGGCGAGGTGGGTCTGGCCGGAGAAGTAAGAGCGATTACTCAGATTGAAGCCAGGATTCGTGAGGCCGAGCGCATGGGCTTTAAAAGCATGATTTTGCCGCAGGGCAATATCAAGGGGATCTCGGTCAGATCGTCTATGAAGCTAATCGGCATTGAAACGGTGATTGAAGGATTGGAAGCTGCGCTCTAAATATTGCCAACCGGGAGAGCCCCCCGTATAATGGAAGTGTATGTAAAAAACGTGATGGCGCGTATTACCGGTGCGGCGCCGTGTTACCCGGAGCAATGGAGGCGAAAGTATGAGCAAAAACCGGGAAGATAAGTTATGGGATGATCGGTTTATTAAGACAATCAAATCCCTTGCACCAGGAACGCAACTGCGCGAAGGACTGGAAAATGTGCTTCGGGCTAAAATGGGAGCACTGGTGGTGGTTGGCGACAGCCCGGCGATTTTGGAGCTTGTTGACGGCGGTTTCATGCTGAATTGCGAGTTTACGCCGGAAGGTTTTTACGAGCTTGCCAAAATGGACGGAGCCATCGTCTTATCACATGACGCGAAACGTATTGTGTATGCCAATGCCCAATTGACTCCCGACCCGACCATACCGACAATCGAAACGGGGACGCGCCATCGTTCAGCGGAACGAACCGCACGGCAGACCGGGGCGCTGGTCATCGGTATTTCCCAGCGGCGCAATGTGATTACGGTATATCTCGGCAATCTCCGCTATACCCTGAAAGATCTTACCGTTATTTTGAGCCGGGCTAATCAGGCGCTGCAAACGCTGGAAAAATACCGGACAATTTTGCAAAAAGGGCTTATGACCCTCAGCGCACTCGAGTTTGAAAATCTTGTAACGCTGCATGATGTGGCGATGCTGTTAATCCGGGCTGAGCATGTCAGCCGCATTGCCGGCGATATTGAACGCAATATTATCGAGCTGGGCAATGAAGGACGGCTGGTCAGCATGCAGATGGAGGAACTGCTGCCGGAGGTAGATAACGTTTTACTGCTTATTAAGGATTACTGCCTCAGCCCCGACCGGCGAAGCCATGAACTGGCGCGGGAACAGATTGCTTTATTGCCGGAAGAAGGGCTTGAGCCTTATACTATTTGTCGAGCTTTGGGTTACGGCACGACACCCAATATATTGGACTTGCCGGTAGTGCCGCGGGGGTATCGAGTGCTGCAGCGGGTACCGCGTTTGCCGATGCCGGTTATTGATAATCTCGTGCTGCATTTCAAGACGCTGCACCGGATTTACAGCGCCTCGACCGCCGAGCTTGACGAAGTTGACGGCATCGGCGAGGTGCGCGCCAAGGCAATAAAAGACGGCCTAAAGAGGATTAGAGAACAGGCTCTTTTAGACCGCCACGTATAAGGGAGGCTGTTGATAACTTTATAAGTATTTTTCGCATTTTTTAACTTCTTTTGCCATATCTTCAATAAAACCGGGTGTAAGCCCGGTTTTATTCATCCTGACAATACTGCAGCGCCTTGTCATCGGTTAATAACTTGTCGCGACACTGACTGCCATCTTCTACACCCTTTACCGGCGTTTCCGGCGCAACCGGAACACATCACCAAACTCCACATCGCGAAATTTCCATAGTTTCTCTTTTGCTTCCCGCCAACTGCCGGTGCTCAGGAACAGAAAGGCTGCCGCACCGGCTGCTATTACGCCTAAGATGGTGAGAATGTCCGCAAGCGTATTGTTTTCCGGCGGCAGGGCTTCTTCATCTGTCGCGGCGGCGGGATTGGCTGCATTACCGCCTGCTGGTTTTAGCAGTGAAGGGACAATATCAGCAAACAAGGCTGCGCTTCGCTTAGCCTGATCGAGCGTATTATACTGTGTGCCGATTTCAACCAGGATAGCGCGGGGGCCCAAATCCTGGTTATAGTTGCCGTGGGCGATAAAAATG
>JAOACF010000079.1 GCA_026417995.1 Negativicutes bacterium | reverse complement strand
CCTTTACCTACACTGAAGGAACCGCCGGGACGCTGGTCAACATCGAGTTCACGCTGTCTCAAGGCGAGTATTATGCATCCGGGCAAGCAATTTTAAATTTGTAGGGAGGGAGTGAAATGGGGGCTAATTTTCATACGGCCTATGCGGACGGCATAACAATCTTTGCGGCGTCATCCATGGAAGCGCCGTTGTCGGACTTGGACCGGGCCATTTCGTATATAAAAAATGTAATTGTGCACTGTGACGGGGTTATCAATTATTCTTCGACCAGCGGGCAGCTTACCTGGAATGGTCCCTTGCGGATTTTATTTGTCCGTGCCGACGGCCAGCTGATTCAAAATATTGTGGCTGCAGGCGGCGTGACGCTCAGCGACAACCAGATGGCGTATGTGGATCTGTCGGAAATAAACGATGCGACGGTTATGGTGTATGCGGCATCCTTGACGACGGCTGCGGCCAGCACGACGAAAGCCTACAACCGGCTGGTGCTGGCCTATCGCAACGCGGCCAGCGCCAAGCTGTACCCGGTGGGCCTGCGTCTGCCGCTAAGCATTGTCGGCGATATGCAAAAATCCGTATATGACCCAGACGGTGACGGCAAGGTCAGTGCGGCGGCAGCGGCCGACAGCGCAGCGGGCAATACTTTCCCCATTGGTGACGGGACTAATACCGACAAAACCATCCAGGCGGCTACCGGCGCGCAAAATCCACCGGCCATCCGGTATAACACGGCCAGCGGGAAATGGCAGTATACGGGCGACGGCACGACATGGACGGATTTTGGCGCTGGCGACAGCGGCGCTGCGGCCTTTAAAACCATTACTGTGCCCGGTCAGGCGGATATTGTGGCCGACTCAGCTGGTGCACTGACGCTGGTTGCCGGGATGAATGTAACGGTCACGACCAATGAAGCAAATCGCAGTATAACCATTGCGGCAAGTACTGGCGCAGGCAATGGCACGCCAGTTAATCTTTGGCAGCTCATGCTGTGAAAAGGAGGAGCTTATGGCTGTTAACGATATTGTCACCATCGTGCCTACCCAAGTGGCTAATAACGCCAGTCTGGCTTTGCGGCCAGACGCGGGCGCTGAGTGGCTAATAAAAAACTTGTATTATAGCGGCGCGGTAGAGATTTACCGGACCGATGGGACAAACAGCATCAAAATCGATAGTGACGGAGCAGCCGGCGGGCGTTTTTCGGCGAGTTTCCTGTTGACAAATGCGTCATACCTAGCAATTAAAAACGTGTCCGGTGCGGATATCTATGTGGCCTATGACGGGCTGGTGACGAAATGAGCCGGATAATGGGCCCTCGTGGGCCGCTTATGTATAGTCCGCGCACCGATTACCTGACCTACCCTGCACCAAGAGAAAGCTATGACGCGAATGGGACTGCCTTGCCGACCAGCGAGCCGAGCGAAAGCCAAATCGTATATACCATAGCTGAAAGCGACCTGCCGGTAACGACCGATAAAGCGGCGACGATGAAGTTTACCGCGCTTTTGTGGGGCGGCGGCAAAAACAACGGGACGAGTGCGGCCACAGTTTCGTATCGCATATTGAAAAACGGTACTTCTATTGTGACCGGCAGCGGTTCAGTAGCGGCAGGCAACTATTACACCGTCAGTTGCTACCAACTTTATGACGTCAAAGCAGGTGACGTGATTGAAATGCGGCTGTGGGCAACAGCGGCAACAGTGGATTTTAGGTACAAGGCCATGGTGGTACTTGTCACGCGCTATGTACCGGGCGGAAAGCTGAAACAATTGCTGGCGAGTTTTCAGTATCTGCCGTCCGGCACGGGATATCAGTGCACTTTGGCGCAAGGGATAAATCCGACCCGGATATCGGTGGGGAATGCCTATATTTACACCGATAAAAACACATTCAACGGTAACCATTCGTTAAGCATTTCCTTTAGCGACGCTTATCGACTGGCTACGTTTGTGTGCAGTCAGGATAAACAGTTTTTTCAGCTGCAATATGGTGATTATTGGCAAAGCACCACCATGATGACATCGTCAAGTTCGCTGCCTTATTACTACTCGGCCTGTAAACTTAATGGCACGATTGCCTACACGCCTACAGGCATTTTCATACCCTAAACTGGGGAGGGATTAAGTTTTGATTGAATATACCCAAATAGAGCTGCGCATCATGGCCTTGTTTTCCGCCATCGGCGCAGCTTTTTCTTTTCTTGTCGGCGGCATTGACCAGCTGATTACAGCCCTTTTGGTTTTTGTTGTGCTTGACTATATAACTGGGATGGCCGCAGCCTGGAAAACGAAAACGCTCGACAGCAAAAAAGGTTTTGAGGGGATAAAGCGCAAGGTCGTTATGTTGGTGGTCGTCATCATGGCTCACTGGCTTGATGAGGGGCTGTTTGGTGTAAGCACCTGCCGGTCGATGGTGATTTTTGCGTATCTGGGCAATGAGGGTTTAAGTATTATTGAAAACTTGGACCGCATGGGGTACGGCGCATATATTCCCGCTTTTATCCGGGAGAAGCTGGTACGGCTGAGAAGTGAAAAAGAACTATTAAACGAAAGAAAATGAGGTGGTTTTATGCGGATTGTGCTTGACAGCGGCCACTCGGGTAGTCCCGATCCCGGCGCAGTTAATTCAACAATTGGACTGAAAGAGTCGGACGTCACGCTGGCTGTTGCCAAACTTGCAAAAAAATATTTGCTTGCTGTAGGGCATGAGGTGAAATTGACCCGAACCGAATGGGAGCAGCCGGAAACGGATGATCTAAGCTATCGGACGGCTCTGGCAAATGACTGGGGCGCCGATATTTTTATTTCCCTTCACTGCAACAGCGCGGCAAACGAGAGTGCAAAAGGCTATGAGGTCTGGACTTCACCGGGAGATACATTAGGAGACAGGTTGGCGACCTATATATATGAACAAGTTGCCGCCGAGTTTCCAGGCCGAAAAGGTAGGACGGATTATGCTGATGGTGACCCTGATAAGGAGTCGCGCTTTTATGTCCTCATTCATACTGACGCACCAGCTTGTCTGGTGGAGATGGCATTCATTTCAAACGATGAAGAAGCCGGGTTGCTAGCTGACGCTGCTTGGCAGGATAGGTATGCAAGAGCAATCGCGCGGGGAGTGACTGATTATATAGCTACCCTGGAGGGATGAGGTATGATGTGTGTGTTCCAAATGTTGAAAACGGCCCTTAACCATATTAAGCTACTTATTGCGCTTATAGTTTCTTTCCTTATTATATATGCAGCATTTTTTACGGTTTGGCAGCGCGCACAAAAAGCAGAGGAACAGTACCGGCAGGCGGTGGTGCTGCACCAGGAGCAGCTGGAGCAGGTTAAAGCGTTAAGCAAAGCGCTTCATATTTCACAGATAAATGCTAAGAAGCTGCAGGCGGCGTATGACGAACTGAAAGCTAAGCCGCCTGTTGCCAGTTTTACCGTAAGTGCGCCATCACTAGTGGTTGCGGCTGAGCAGGTGGCGGAGCGGATTAATAAGCAGGATGCGGCCTTGCCACCTGCCGCGCTGGAAAAGACCGACCGGACAGCGGTGGTCAAAAACGATACGGATTATAAGGTGGACGTATTGAAAATTAATCTGGATAAAGCTTGGGAATTTTCCACGGGGGCAGGCAGTCACCGCAGTGACACCTATATTCCGCTTGGGGTGCAGCGAAACTATGCGCCGCATAAGGCGGTGGCGGCGGAATTGCATCTGGTGCCGGAGGAGTTGGCGAAGGGGAAAATAAAGACCTCCGGCTGGGAGGTTAGGCATGTTTGGCGGTTTTGACGCGCTATTAACTTGACTTATTCGCCAACCAGAGCGATGTATAGTACTGAAAATTGATAGAAAGGAGTGCGTCGTCATGAAAGTCCGCATCATCGAACCTACAGAATCGCCAGCGCCAAGACGCAAACGAGTCTGTGCCTATGCCAGGGTATCTTCTGCCAGCGAAGCCCAAGGCGAATCGCTGGAAAACCAAACCACCTATTACCGGAAACTGATCGAAGCCAATCCGGAATATGAATATGCAGGCGTTTTTGCCGACTATGGTACCACGGGCACTAAAGATGAGCGGCCGGAGTTTCAGAAAATGCTGGCTTTGGCTAGGGCAGGGGAAATAGACCTAATCCTGACGAAATCCATCTCGCGGTTTGCCCGTAATACCCTTTTAGTGCTGGAGGCGGTCAGGGAGTTAAAGGAATTGGGAGTAGAAGTTGTTTTTGAAAAAGACAATATTTCAAGCTTTACAGGGGACGGGGAGCTTATGCTTACCGTCCTCGCTGCTTTTGCCCAGGAAGAAAGTAAAAACGCCAGTGAAAACATAAAATGGCGTTACCGGCGAAAATTTGAGCAAGGGAAACTTGCCATCAATGCTACAAGGTTTTTAGGCTATGACAAAAACGAGCATGGCGAATTAGTAATCAACCATAGCGAGGCGAAAGTAGTTGAGCGAATATTTGCTGACTACATCAGCGGCAAGGGGAGCTTTGTCATCGCCAAAGAACTGAATACCGAAAAAGTGCCAACCGTTGCCAGCGGCCGATGGCATTCCAGCACCGTCTTAGGCATCCTCAAGAATGAGAAATATAAAGGTAATGCCAAACTGCAAAAGACCTACAGCAAGGATCACCTCAGCAAAAAGAAATGCGTCAATCATGGCGAGGTCAATAGCTTTTATATTGAAAACAACCATCCACCCATCATAAGCAAAGAAATATGGGATGAGGCGCAAAGGCAGATCGCCTTACGCGCTCAGGCCAAAGGAAATATTGAGGAAACGAAAAACAAGTATCAAAACCGCTACCCGCTGACAGGCATGCTGCTGTGCAGTAAGTGCGGGGCGCCGCTTAGACGGCGGATTTGGAACAGTAAGCATCCTTGCAAAAAGGTTGTATGGCAATGCAGTAACTACATTAAAAACGGCAAAAACGCCTGCCTAGGGACAACGATTGACGATGTGACAGTAGGCAGGCTGAACATACAAAGCCAAACCGTGATTGAGGAGGCTTTCAAAAATGGCAAAAAATATTATCGTTATACCAGCAAGGGCGAACCGAACCAGCCTGGCGGAAAACCTACAGCCGCAGAAAAAACGCGTAGCTGCGTACTGCCGGGTATCGACCGATCAGGAAGAGCAATTATCAAGCTACGAAGCCCAGGTTAATTATTACACGAGTTACATCGAAAAACATCCCGACTACGAACTCGCCGGCATCTATGCCGACGAAGGCATCAGCGGTACTACCACCAAAAAGCGCGAGCAATTTAACCGGATGATTGAAGACTGCAAAGCCGGAAAAATCGACATGATCATCACCAAATCCATCTCGCGCTTTGCGCGTAATACGCTTGATTGTCTCAATTTTGTCCGGCAGTTAAAAGACCTGGGGATCGGGGTGATGTTTGAGAAGGAAAATCTTTTTACCCTCGACAGCAAAGGTGAAGTCATTTTATCAATTTTAAGTTCGCTGGCCCAAGACGAGTCGCGGTCAATCTCGGAAAACTCGACCTGGGGTATCCGCCGCCGGTTTGAACAAGGCAAGCTGCATGTTAATCACACTAAGTTTTTAGGCTATGACAAAGATAAAAATGGCAACCTTGTCATTAACGAAAAGCAGGCGAAAATCGTCAGGCGCATCTACAAAGAGTTTCTTGACGGTAAAGGAGCCAACCGAATTGCCAAAGACCTCGAACGGGACGGCGTGCCGAACTGGCACGGCAAGGCGAAATGGTATGAAAGCAGCATCCGAAAAATGCTTACCAATGAGAAATATAAGGGTGATGCGCTGCTACAGAAAACCTACACCGTTGATTTTCTGAGTAAAAAGCGGACCGAAAACACCGGCCAGGTGCCGCAGTATTATGTGGAGGACAGCCATCCGGCGATAATTGATAAAGAAATGTGGCAAGCAGTACAGCTTGAAATGGCGCGCAGGCGTGATTTTGCCTTGAGGCATGGCATTCAAATGCTTGAGTACGCAACAGCCGATAACCCTTTTGCCGGCAGAGTCATCTGCGGCAAGTGCGGCAAGATCTTTGGCCGAAAAGTTTGGAATTCGACCAATGAAAGGCTTAGGCGGCTTATTTGGCGATGCAACGGTAGATATCCAGCGAAGGGTGAAAAGGGTTGTAACAGCAGGCATATTGACGATGGGATTTTGTATCAAGCGTTTGTTGATGTATTTAATACGCTTATCGAAAACAAGGATTATTTTATCGGCAAGTGGCGGGAGCAGCTGGGAAGTGATAACGCGCTTCGACGCTACAAAGCAAAGCAGTTTTCAAAAATCATAAAGAAGACAGGGCAGATCAATGAATTTGATATTGACCTATATTTTGCATTGGTGGAAAAAGTAGTAGTACGTGACGAGGGCAGATTGACGGTAAGTTTGCTTGACGGTACAGAGGTTGAGTGTGTAATTGAATAGAAACAGAAACAGGCTGGTTGGGGTGAGGTTTATAAGTTTTTGATTTGGCTGCAAGACAGAGTAACCTTTTTTTGCAAAAATTGATGCACTTTGTTTCTGCTATATTTATAGCTGTCTATACGAAAAAAGCAAGATAAAAAATAAAAAAAAATAGTTGCAAACACAACTAAGTGGCGTTATTATATAGTTGTGCATGCAACTATTTTATTTTCATGATCATGAAATTGGCACAAAGGTGATTTTTGATGATTATTGATGTTAATATGCATCATCTCCCGGAAGATTTGTTTACCAATGAGAAGGTACTGGACGGCTTTTTAAGTACAGCTCCCCGCGCGTTTGGTGAAATTGCTTCGGTGGAAACCTTGGCCAACGGTAAGCGTCATCTTATTCTGGAAAAGCCTAAAGGCTATCAGAATCTTAATTATGTTGAAGGTGATTATTCGCTTGAGGCCAAAATCCAGGCAATGGATGACGCCGGGATTGATAAAGGGATTTTACGTGTGCCGGTTTGGCAGGAGTGGCTTAGGCTTGACACTTGCAAAATTGTTAATGACAATGCGGCAGAGATGTGCCAAAAATCGAACGGACGTCTCTATGCCAATGCCGTTCTGCCGCCATGGGGCGGAAAAGAAAATCTCTATGAATTAGAGCGCTGCCTGAAAGAACTAGGAATGGTGGGAGTTCAATTGGCTTGCCATTACGGGCAGCTATATCTGGATGATGAAGCTTTTAAACCATATTTAAAAGTACTTAATGAACTGCAAGTTCCGGTTATAGTGCATCACACACCATTGCCTGTATATTGGCAGTCAATTTACGAATATACCAATCTGCGCCGTGAACTGGGCCGCATTATCGACCAGGCCACGGCGGTAGGGCGGGAATTGTTCAGTGGTATATTCGAGGAATTCCCGAATCTCAAATTCATCCATACCATGTTTGGCGGCAACTGGTTTGCTAATTATCATTTATTGATGCCCCATAAGAGTAAGAAAAAAGAAGCTTTGCAGCGTCTGGATACTTCTGAAGCCGAAAAAATAGCCGGATATTTAAAAAATAATATTTTCTTTGATATGACCCATCCGGCTTCCTGGGGCAAGGAAGTGGTTGAGTGCGCCATTAAGGTCTGCGGCGCCGATCATATTTTATTCGGCAGTTCATTCCCGGTAGTTTACGGCTGGATGGCAGAAGGGGTTGAATTTGTCAAAACACTTGCTATTACGGAGTCTGAACGTGAACTGATTATGAGCGGGAATGCCAAGCGGCTGTTTAAACTTGATATTTAAAACAGTAATTGTGTTTTAAGCCGGGAGAATGCTTAGTCGGCAGATCTCTCGGCTAACTTTTAAGCAAGGAGTATTTGTAAGGATTAAAAAATGGAGGCATTCCTATGACTACTGAAATAGCTAATGAAAAGCTGTGGAATCAGAATTTTATATTTACCAGCTTAGCTAATTTCTTCGCCTTTACTGCTATGTATTATATTATGTCGACACTACCATTGTTTACAATCGAGGTTCTTGGCGGAAGTAACAAAGATGTAGGTATTTTATTTGGGCTGTTTGCTTTGGCAGGAGTTGTTGCCAGACCGTGTGCCGGTTATATGCTGGATACGCTAGGGCGCAAGAAAATAGCTTGGCTGTCGCTGTTTGCTTTGCTTGTTGCCATGTTTTTGTATAATTGGGCGGTTAGCCTGCTGTTTCTCTTAATTTTACGGATCATCCATGGAATTGGCTGGGGCTTTTCAACAACAGCGCTGGCAACTTTGGCGACCGATGCTATTCCCGTTAAAAAGCGCGGGGAAGGAATCGGATATTTCGGCCTATCAATGTCGTTAGCCATGCTTCTTGGTCCGTCACTGGGGTTAGCAGTGCTGCACGCGTTCGACTATTCAACCATGTTTGGCGCAGGGACCTGTCTGGCGGCTGTAGCTTTACTGTGTTTGATCGGTGTTAAACATCATGCGGCAGCGGCTATGGAGCATCAGCGGCAGAAAGGGATTATCGAGAAAAAAGTGTTGTTTGATGCGGCTATTCTTTTTTTTGTAGCAATAGTATATAGTGCAGTTCTTTCGTTTATTGTGTTATTTGCGCAAGAAATAAAGGTGGAAAATTCGGGTTTGTTTTTTCTGGCTAATGCGGCAACGGTCATTATCAGTCGGCCTTATGCCGGAAAAATCATGGATCAAAAAGGCCCAGTGGAAATTATGTGTGTTGGGTTTGGTACATTATGCGCCACTTTTATCTGCTTGTTTTTTGCTAATGACTATATCTTGTTTTTAATAGCTGCCTTATTGTTAGGGGTAGGTTTTGGCATTATTTTTTCGTTGTCATTTACATTGGCGATCAATCAGGTTGACATATCAAGACGCGGTATGGTAAACGGAACTATGCTGACAGCCTTTGACCTGGGCTTTGCCCTGGGCTCTGCATTGCTGGGGCTGGTGTCGACTTATACTGGTTTGCGGGTGATGTACTTAATCAGCGGTGCTTTGGTTATTATACCTTTTACCTTGTTTTACATTAAGTATATACTTAAAGCAAACCCGGCTACAGCCGGTGAAGCTTAACATTTTTGGAGGTAGGGAGTTTGAATAAGGACAGATTGGGCAAGCACATATCTTTGATATATCGCTACAGTCAGATTTATTTTAATGAACAGTTAAAGAAATTTAAATTGGGAAGCGGGCAGTATATCTTTTTGATGAGTTTATTTGAAAACAATGGTATCACACAAGAACAGTTAGCGGCGGCAGTGAAATTTGATAAAGCCACGACCGCCAGAGCGGTGGCCAAACTGGAAGAAGAAGGTTATGTAATCAGAAAAATAAGCGAAACCGACAAGCGCGCCTACAATCTTTATATTACCGATAAAGCAAATGCAATAAAAACCGAATTGACAGCCGTTTTGGACGAGTGGAACCGTATCATGCTTTATAATTTTGCTGAGCAAGAAAAAGAGAATGTGCACAACTTAATTGAAAAAATCGGAAATAATATTATGTCGTTTATAAAGACGGTTTAAATGGAAAACAATTCTATGTTAAAAAACAAACAGTTTATTGCGATTTTTCTTATCGCGTTTTTAATTTATTTTTCAAACAATATGCTGGCGCAGATATTGCCTAAATATGCCTACGCTTATTTATATGACTACGCAGAGAGTGCCTGTTAAAAAGACACTGTAATCTCTGGTATCGGCTGAGAACATTAGAGCGGCAATATTTAGTGTCTTCTAAAATTTTAACAAAAGGCATTTTAGCAATTTAAGCAATGGTTGGTATTTTCTAATAAATTTTTAACGCTGGTGTGTCATTATAGCAAAAACAAGATAATAAATGATAAAGGAGAGAGAGGGCAGTGAGATTGACGGCAAAGTTTAAAAAAGCTATTCCAGCTATACTGCTGGCAGCTTGCCTAGAGATAACTTCGGTGACGGCGCCGGCTGATGCAGCGGCTTCTGTGACGAAGGCCGGACAAAAGATAGACGGGACGGATGGCTATAGCCTGGTGTTTGATCCATCTCATTATACGGTGAAAACCTTGACGTTAAATGGGCAAACGATAACGTACCGTGCATATGAAAACATAATGTATGTACAGCATCCGGTAGATACGCAATACGAGATTATGAATATTTATGTGCCTGAGGCATACTATGAAGGCAAGCCGATTGGCGCCTATACTGCTGAAACGGCACCGATCTTTTTGCCCAACACTGTCGGTGGGTACATGCCTGGGGCGCCGGGCAGTCCCGGACAGGATTGGCAGAGCAATGGCCCCAATGCGGCCTTTGTTGCTTTGACGAGAGGTTATGTGGTAGCTGCACCGGGTGTGCGCGGACGTACCACCCAAGATGAAAAAGGAGAATATACCGGCAAGGCTCCGACCTGCATTGTAGACTTGAAGGCTGCGGTGCGCTATTTGCACTATAACGATAAAATTATGCCGGGCGATGCCAATAAAATCATTTCTAACGGTACGAGCGCCGGCGGTGCGCTTTCGGCATTGCTTGGCGCCAGCGGCAATAATAAAGATTATGAGCCTTACCTAAAGGCAATTGGTGCGGCCAATGCCCGGGATGATATTTTTGCCGTTTCCGCCTATTGTCCGATTACGAATCTCGACCATGCAGACATGGCGTATGAATGGCAGTTCAGTGGGATAAACGACTACAAAAAAATGGTTTTTCCCGGCGGGGCAATGCCGTCGCCGGGGCAGGGAGGAGCGTCTATAGGTCAAGACACAAAACCGCCAACCAAGCCTGAGTTTTCTGAGGAAAAAGGTACAATGACGGCAGTGCAAATTCAGAATTCGGATGAATTGAAAAAAATGTTTCCAGCATATTTGAATAGCCTGGGGCTTAAAGTAGACAATGGTATTGCACTGACTATCGATGCAAATGGTAACGGCTCTTTTAAGGACTATGTCAAGTCCTTCGTAATTGCATCGGCGCAAAAAGCGTTAGATAATGGCAAGGATTTATCCGGGCTAACTTGGCTGACCGTACGGGATGGTAGGGTTATCGATATTGATTTTGCTCAATATGTCCAATATGCCGGTCGCATGAAGGCGGCATCAGCCTTTGACGGAGCAGATCTGAGTAATGCGGAAAACAGCTTATTTGGGACGGCAACTATTAGTGCTCAGCACTTTACCCAGTTTGGCAAAGAGCATAGCGTGGTTGGTGGTTCTCTTGCTGATGAATCGATCGTTAAAATGATGAACCCGATGAACTACATTGGTGCTAAAGAAACTGCTACCGCACAGTATTGGCGGATTCGCCACGGCGCTATTGATAGGGATACATCGCTGGCTGTCCCTGTTATTTTGGCTACCGTTCTTAAAAATAAGGGCTTCGACGTTGATTTTGCAGTGCCTTGGGGGCAAGGGCACGGTGGCGATTATGATTTAGATGAACTATTTGCTTGGATTGACAATATTTGTCTTTCGCATTAACCTGATTTGATTTACTAAACAGAGGCTTTGACCATGTTTTAGGTTTAAAAACAACGCAGACAGCTTTGGTTTATTATGTTAATCAAATGGTTATTACTCTAATATACACGGAGGTTTTGTTATGAGAAGAATAATATCGATAGTATTGGCGATCGCATTTGTGGTAGTATCAATAACCGGTATACATATGGTTGTTGTCCCTAAACCGCAAAATGTTCATCAGCAAGCGGTAAGTAATCCTGTCGGTGATAAATCAATAACCAAGGGACAAATTCCCTTTTATCCTAAAAAAGCTCATGAATGGGCGGGATATCTCTTTATTGGAGCGGGGGTGGTGCATATCGTTCTCAATAAACGGCCAATGCTGTCTTATTTAAAGATTGGAAAAAAGTAATGTGAATAAAATCATAGTTGTAAAATAAAGCAAATTGGGTGGCAATAGCAAGAACCTATTGCCACCCAGTTTATGAAAGGAGTAGTTTGTACTTATAAATGAAAAGAATAGTATCAACCTTAATAGTATGTCTAATGCTGGTGATGACAATGGATTCGTTAACATTTGCAGCCGAGGGCGTGGATACGCAAATAATTGATACTTTGGGAAACAAACAAATGACGATAAAAAATAAGCATGAACATATTAAAAGCGTTACAGCAATTACCGAGGTGTTTGGAGACGGGCAAAAAGTAAGCGCCGTAGCAGTGGAATACGACAAAGCCATTGACACATCCAAGCTGAAGACTTCGGACTTCACGGTCGAAGGCCAGACGGTTGCAAAGGTGTATGCCAATACCGCTGCGGCCAAAGCTTCACAAGGCGTAAACGGTCAGTATGTCATTGTTGAGCTATCAACAGCTATTACATCCAACGATGCCGGTTTTGGTGCTGGTCAGGGAAACGGTTCCGGCAATGGTGCTGATGGAGCCGGTAACAACCGGAACGGTAATGCGGCGCAAGCGGCTGCTCAGCGTAGCAACCCGCCCCAGGGTGGTCCTGTCTTGGGCTCGGCAGCAAGCGACTCTTCTGAAAGTAAACCATTGAGCGTCAAGGTGGCGCAGAACGGCGATATCACGACGGCAGACGGGCAGACCTACAAGGCGTTTGCCGGCTGGGTGACGAACAGCAAAGTCATCAACCTGGTGGTGGATGATTTCAGGCAGCTCGTCTACACAGACCCGAACTACAGCAATGAAAAACTGATGTACAATCTGTATGTGCCAAAAAATTACGATCCGTCCAAGAAGTATCCGCTAGTGCTGTTCATGCATGATGCCGGTGCGGTCAGCAACAACCCCAAGAAAACGTTAACGCAGGGCTTAGGCGCTGTTATCTGGGCCACACCATCCGAACAGGCGAAGCATGAATGCTTTGTACTTGCACCGCAGTACACCACCGTTATCGCCGATGATAATTCTCAGACCAGCGAACAAATGGACATCACCGTGGATCTGATCAAAGAACTGGAGAAGCAGTATAGCATCGACACCAATCGTATCTATAACACCGGCCAGTCGATGGGCGGCATGACCTGCATTGCAATGGACATCAAGTATCCAGATATGTTCGCGGCGTCACTGCTGGTCGCTTGCCAGTGGGATGCAGCCAAGGTAACCCCGCTGGCGAAGGACAAGTTGTGGATCATCGTCTCCGAGGGTGATAGCAAGGCTTATCCGGGAATGAACGCCATTACCGAGGCCTTAAAGCAACAG
>JAOACF010000078.1 GCA_026417995.1 Negativicutes bacterium | reverse complement strand
TCCGCTTTTAGGCAATTAGTCCATTGGCATTCTATGATCTTGTGAAATGTAATATATACTCTTCGGCGCTTGAATATGCTAATTTTTTTAGCGATAATAAAAAAATCGCCGCAGTCTGCGGCGTGTATTTACCAAAATGTCTTCGGCATCAATCGTTCCAGTTTGCGAACAGGATTACCCATACAATCATAGTCGCCGATCTGTGCGGCAATTTCAGTCACGGCCGAAGTTGCTACCATCGGTATTCCCAGCAGCTTGGCAGCTTCGGTAACGCCGCGAGCTCCCTGCTGCACCATTTCAACTGTCGTTTCTTCCGCCATATGCGTATTATTGAGAAAAGCGTCAACACGCCCGAGAGTTGCGGCATAATCTAAAATATCCCGGACAGTTGCCGTGAAGGGCCGGGACATATTAATCACAGCGATAATTTTTAAATACGGATGTTCGTTAGCGCCTTCGATCAGGTTAAATATCCGGGCGCCATGGACGCCATAGCCCACATCCATAATAATATTGCCTTTACGGCGGAGTACCCAGCGCATAGATCCCTTAATTACACTGCCCGCCTCTCCCAAGCCAACGGTATCACGGGTTTCCCATGCCTCGACATCCATGCCCATGGCCTCAAGTTCTTTTTTAATTGGGCGAATGGTATAGCAGGGCTCAACCGTATCCAGATCGACTAATGTAACCGGCAGACCCTGGCGACACAGGTAAATTGCCCGGTTAACGGCATTTTCACTCTTGCCGCTGGCATATTCGCCGACATACGCTTCTACGATTGGTTCCACTTGGCCAACTCCTTGTCCACTTTTCCTGCGGGCGGATAATTCCCAACCCGTGCATTATTATTATAGCATAAACCAGGTGAAGCACGAAAATCCGGCTAAGCTTTAGGCGATAAAAATCTTAAAAAGCACCAGCAGAATAACGCCCGGGAGTCCGAGAAAGCCAACAATTAGGGCAGTCACCGGGTTAATGGCAATGGTAAATCCTATGTACGACCCGACAAAATTAAGCGCCCACAAAATAATTCCGCCGATAACCCCGTTATAAATCAACCGGAATACCAGCTTGATCGGCATGAGCAACACTCGGCCAATCAGATAAATTAGAAACAGCCCGAAAACAAAAGCGATAATGACGTTAATATCCCATGCTAGATTTGATATGAATGGCATAACAATCCCCCCGTCAGTTTCTATTGTAAGGTTAAATGTCCCGACTGTCATTCCCAGTTTATTATCTTTTACAAATATATCAGCAGCAAGTCCGTTTTATGATTTCAGTAGCAAAAAAACAGGAGCCCTTGGCGGCTCCTGCCTCAATCATGTCTAAAGGCCAATCCGGTTATCCATCTCTTCGCGATTGATCATATAGGGCGAATACGTTATACCCTCCTGACGCGCCTTTTTCAGCAGATACATATACTTTTTCTCCGCAGCCTGCATCATATAAACCGCATGATCTACCAGATCACTGTCAGATACACTGTTATAGTAGTTTTGCGCGTTCAGCCATTCCTGCCGCGCTTGCTCGACAACATCAGGAATTTCAGGCATAGGCACCGCTTCCACTCCGTCATTGTCCAGGATAGCACCAATCCATCTATTCACTACGCCGTTCCATTTCATGTAAATCCCTCCCTTTAAGATATTATTGCCAATATCTAGGGAAGATAATCTTACATCTCCCGGCGGTTTTCAAACGCCTCTGACAGAGTTACCTCATCCGCATATTCTAAATCCCCGCCTACCGGCAGGCCGCGAGCAATCTTGGTAACCTTTACGCCAAGCGGCTTTAAAAGACGGGCAATATACATGGCGGTAGCTTCACCCTCGACGTTGGGGTTAGTAGCCATGACCACCTCCGCGACACCGCCCTTTCCAACACGCTTAAGCAGCTCTTTTAGCTTCAAATCGTCCGGTCCAATGCCCGCTAACGGCGAGAGAGCCCCGTGAAGTACATGATACAACCCTTTAAATTCCCGGGTGCGTTCCAGTGCCGCCACATCGGATGGCTCCTCTACCACACAGATAAGTGAGTGATCCCGAGCCTCCGATTGGCAGATTTGGCAAGGATCGGTGTCAGTAAAGTTGAAGCATTGGGAGCAAAAGCCCACTTGCTCCTTGGCGTTCAGTATGGCCTGCGCCAAAGCCTCCGCCCGTTCTCGGTCAGCTTTCAAAATAAAATAGGCGAGACGGGTTGCGCTTTTCGGACCTATGCCGGGCAGCCGCCGGAACTGGTCAACAAGTTTGTTGATCGGCGCAACATGGTTCATAATTAAAACAATCCTGGCGGCAGATTCATCCCGCCAGTCAGTTTGCCCATTTCCTGCGCCATCATGTCATCCACTTTCTTCAGTGCATCGTTTACCGCCGCAGTGACTAAGTCTTCCAGCATTTCAATATCCGCGGGATCGACTGCCGCAGGGTCTATTTTGATCGATTTGATCTGCTTTTCTCCGGTAACTGTCACTTTAACAGCCCCGCCGCCGGCACTTGTCTCGACAATGCGCCCTTTTAATTCTTCCTGCATCTTGGCCATATCTGCCTGCAGCTTCTGCATTTTTTTCATTAACTGCCCCATATTTCCCATATTGCCAAACATTGCTATTACCCCCTAATTTGTATCCTGTTTAACAACCTTGCCGCCAAACATTTTCAGCGCCTGCGACAGCGCCGGATGGTCGGCAGAAATGCCGGCACTGCCGTCAGCCTTAGGCGTCTCGTTTTTCTTAGCGGCGGCAGGCGTAGGACCAGTCACGCAGCGCAGCTTCACCTGGCTTCCGGTTATTTGTTCAATTATTTTTTCAATGATTGTCCTGTAATCTTCTTTCTCGGTGCGCTCTTTGGGAAAATCGCTGACAAACTGAATGGTTGCCGTCGCCCCGTCAAGCGCAGTCAGCTTTCCCTGGGCGACGCAGGCATGAATCGAGCGCTTGCCGGATGCTATAAGTTCCTTGAGTACGGCATCCCATACTTCCGGCACATTGCACGGCGGGATTTTGACCGCACCTTCTTCGCGCTTTTCACCTGCCGCTTTGGGCGCAGGTTCAACCGGCCGGCCAGCAACCGCCGGCTGAGCGGGCTGAGGCTTGGCTGTCTTAGGCAAAGCCTCCCTTCCCGCAAGCTGCGCTTCTAAAGCCGCCACCCGTTCGATTAATGACGCAACATCCGCCATGTCGTCCCGGCGGCTAATTGCCAGCAGTGCCATTTCAGCAGCAACACGCGGTTCAGGCGCCCATTTGGCATCCTGTATTGCATCATGCAGTTTTTGGACAATGACGCCAAGCTCGTAGTGACTGAACCGCTCACTCTGGCGAAGCAAGAGATCGCGGTCTTCACTATACAGTTCAATCGTACCCGCATCAGGCACCGCCTTATAGATCATGAGACTGCGGAAGTGCTGCGCCAGCTCCAGTAAAACCTGCCGCACATCTTTCCCCATATTAACTAAATCATCAATAGCAAGCAAAACCGCTGCCGCATCCCGTTCAGCCAATGCGTCCGCCAACCGCCATACCCATTCATGGCCGATTAGGCCGAGCAATTGACGTACCGCCCCGGCATCAACTTCGCCTTCACTGAGTGTGGTGCACTGATCGAGGATGCTTAAAGCGTCGCGCATCCCGCCATCCGCCTGTACAGCAATGAGGCGGATGGCCTCAGGAGTGATGGCCAGACCGCTTTTTGCGGCTATTTCCGCCAGCCGACCTTCAATCTCACGAACGCCGATGCGCCGAAAGTCATACCGCTGGCAGCGTGAGTGAATGGTTGCCGGAATTTTATGCGCTTCGGTGGTGGCAAGGATAAACACTACGTGGGCAGGCGGCTCTTCGAGCGTTTTCAACAATGCGTTGAAGGCCTCTGTTGTTAACATATGTACTTCATCAATGATATATACTTTATAGCGCCCATCCACTGGGGCGAACTTAACCTTCTCCCGTAGATCCCTGATCTCATCAATCCCCCGGTTGGAGGCTGCGTCTATCTCAAAAACATCCATAGATGTCCCGGCGGTGATACGCTCACAGTTCGGGCATTGATTACACGGCTCAGGCGTGGGTCCATGAGCGCAGTTGATGGCTTTGGCCAAAATTTTTGCTGTGCTGGTCTTGCCAGTGCCGCGCGGCCCGGCAAATAAATAGGCATGAGCTATTTTACCTGAAAGAATGGCATTCCGTAGGGTTTTGCTGACATGATCCTGCGCGACCAGTCCTGCAAAATCCTGCGGGCGCCATTGACGATAGAGCGCAACATAAGCCATAAGACACCCTCCTTACCAGACTTGTTTTATTCCACCAGAGGCCTATTTTTTCCTCTTTAGCGGCAAAAATTCGCACATATGCGAAAAAGCAGTCAGTAAGCTCTGACTGCTTTAAAGTTTTAAGGCCCGACCACGGCACTCAGGCGCCCTTGCGGCACATAACGATTATCACTTACCGCTGCTTCCTTCCGGACCTGACGGGGTTCATGAGTCGCTATTGCGCAAGACCCGACTGCCGTGGTCCGGCCTTAAAAAGAGAAAGCCGCTACGACGTAGGGCTGTATAGGCATTATGGCGGAGAGAGAGGGATTCGAACCCTCGGTACGCTTGTGACGTACACAGCATTTCCAGTGCTGCACCTTCGACCACTCGGACATCTCTCCATGTGTTCAAACAAGACCTATTATATATTAAGTTTGTCGAAATTACAATATGGCGGAGAGGGTGGGATTCGAACCCACGGTACCTTTGGGGTACACTTGATTTCGAGTCAAGCACCTTCGACCACTCGGACACCTCTCCGGGTCTATGTTCAGCGGATAGCCTACTTTTTTAATTGCGCCGCCTACTGCGAAAAAATTCCTTCATAAGTTCAGCGCATTCGTCAGCGCGAACACCAGCGGTAACAGCCATGCGGTGATTAAGCGCTTCGTTTTGCACCACATTAAAGATCGATGCCACTGCACCGGCTTTATAGTCGTCACTGCCATAAACCAAACGGTCTATCCGGCTCATAACCAGCGCTCCCGCACACATGGGACACGGTTCTATCGTAACATAAAGCGTAGCGCCGGTCAAACGCCAGCGGCCAAGCTTGCGGCATGCCTCGCGGATAACAATCACTTCGGCATGGGCAGTCGCATCCTGCCAGGTTTCACGCATGTTATGAGCACTGGCAACCACTTCGCCGTCCATTACCAGCACCGCCCCGATCGGCACTTCGCCCTGCGCGTAGGCTTTACGGGCTTCGTCAAGCGCTAATCCCATATAGCGATTATCATCCATGTTACAAGTCACCACGCCAAATGTCGCTGTCCATTGGCTGACAATAACGAGCGCAAATAGTATTATAGCGTATACATAGTAGTTATGCAAGTCCTGTTTCCTATGTAAAATTTGGGACAAAGGAAAAGAGCCGCGCCCGAACGGTGAGGCTCCTCCCCTCTTCTTATCAATACATTATTTGTTTCAAAACCTGAAACTTAGAGACGGATTACGCCTAGGACTACAGCTGTAATTAACCATAGTATGGATATACCGATGGCGGGCAGTAAGGCGTATTTTTGGAGATCGCCAAACTCAACTTTGTTTAGGCCGACCAGCAAGTAAGTAGAAGGTACCAGCGGGCTCAGCAGATGGCAACCTTGACCGATAAGAGCGGCGCGTCCCATCTCAGCCGCGCTTATGCCATAAGCCGCAGCCGCCTTAGTAAGTATGGGCAGAACACCAAAGTAGTAAGCATCATTGGTAAGGAAGAAGGTACCAGGCAAACTAACAAGCGCGGATATTAAAGCCATATGGGGCCCCAGCGACGGCGGAATGGCGCTAATCAAAGTTTTAGCCATTTGGTCGACCATTTTGCTGCCATCCATGATACCCATGAAGATACCGGCGGCAAAAACCATAGCGACTACCGGCATGGCGTTAGCGCCATTGGCAATTACTCGATCCTGTTGTTCCTTCAAAGTACGATAGTTAATGAGCAGAGCAAGGCCGGTGCCAATCATAAATAGAACGGCCAGCGGAAGCAAGCCTTTTAGCAAGCAAGTCATTAAAACGACAGTTAAAGTAAGGTTAGCCCAGAATAGCTGGGGGCGTTTCAACTTTTCTATCCCCGGGTCTTCAGAGGTAGCAGCGAGTTCCGCATGAGCAGTATTATCCAGTTCGAGGACGCCAAGCCGGGCGCGTTCCTTCATACCCCACCGGTAAGCGATAAAACACACCCAGAGGGTACCGACCACCATGCCGGGAATAAGTGGGACAAAAACTTCGGCTTCCGTAAGGTTAAGAGCAGCAAGCACCCGGCCGGTAGGGCCGCCCCAGGGAATGATATTCATAACGCTGTTTTGCATTACGGCAATTGACGGCAGAATGAGCGGATTAAGATCTAAGCGCCTGTGAACAGCAAGCATTGCCGAGCAGGTTACCATGTAAGTAGTGGAACCGTCGCCATCCAGCGAAATGATGGCTGCTAGAATGGCCGTTCCTACACAAACCTTTACAGGATCGCCTTTGACGACCTGCAAGATTTTTTTGATTAACGGATCGAACAAACCAGCGTCAATCATTACACCAAAATATAGAATAGCAAAGCTTATCATGATTCCAGTTGGCGCCACTTTTTTAACGCCGTCAAATGCCCATTTGCCAATGTTAGGAGCAAAACCCAGTCCGAGAGCGAAAACTACGGGGACAAGCATAAGCGCTACCATGGCGGACATCCGTTTAGACATAATTAAGTACATGAATACAACAATCATGAAGAAACCCATAATTGCTAACGTGGACATTAATGCTCCTCCTTGATTAAAGTTTTCTAAAAATATGCCCGAAAAAATAATAGCACACTTTAATAACACGAAAAGGTTTTGGTCATTTCGGTCATTTTTTTCTTTTAGTAAATGACGCCATGCACTCCATTATTGTATTATGGTATAAATAGCCATAGGATCAAACCCCGTTGCAAAAAATAATATGTTTTATGGTAGTTGCTTTATGGTAACATTAATTGTGACAGGATTTTTTAATGATTGAGGCGTTACGGTGATGTGGATATGAAAAGGATTAAACTGCAATACAAAATTGCGCTTCTTAGTATCGTTATGATTTGTTTTGCGCTGCTGACAGCGGGAATTTTGGTGCTGAAAACCGTTGCGGAATATGTTCAGGCAAGCACCGGCAACCGTGCGCTTGCCATTGCGCAGGTTGTGGCCCTTTCACCAACCATTCAAGAGGCATTGCTTTCGGACAATCCTTCGGCGGTAATTCAGCCTTTTGCCGAAAACTGGAGGAAATCTACCGGAGCTGCCTTTATAATTGTTGCCAATATGCAGCAAATACGCTTATCATATCCTATTCCCTCGATGATAGGCACATCGATGGCTCCTTTGTACCGTGATCCGGTTTTACGGGGAGAGGAGTTTGTATATGTGGCACAAGGAAATCTGGCGCCCACGATTCGAGCTAATGTCCCTATTTTTAACAGTGACAACACAAATCAACTTGGGTTTGTTTCGGTCGGTTTTTATCTTGACGAGGTTAAGGCCGTAACCAGGCAAGCGGCTGCGCCTCTACTAGGCGCGCTGCTTTTGGCCATGTGCGTCAGCATCGCCGGAGCGGCGCTGCTAGCCAAAAACGTGAAGCAGGCAACTTTTGGCCTTGAACCTCATGAAATCGGCACCTTATTAAAGGAGCAAGAAGCTACTCTCACGGCTATTCATGAAGGGGTAATTGCCGTTGACACACAGCTAGGCATACGTTTAATGAACCACGAAGCGTCCAAGATACTTGGCGCAGATATTGAAGAGTGGCGAGGTAGATCAGTTGATGCCATATTGCCGCAGAACAAACTTCGACAGGTGATTGATTCCGGTCAAGCCATTTACAATGAGGAACAAGTCGTAGTTGGCGCGATTATTATGTCTAACAGCGTCCCTATAATTCTTGACGATAAAGTGGTGGGAGCGGTCATCAGTTTCCGCGACCGTACGGAAGTGACCAGGCTGGCAGAAGAATTGACTGGCGTTCACCGGTTTGTGGATGCCATGAGGGCTCAAACCCATGAATTTAAAAATAAGCTGCACACGATATCGGGGCTCATCCAATTGAAACGGTATGAAGAAGCGGTTAACTTCGCCATAGACAGTCATGTCAATCAGCAAGGGCTTATAGGTCAGCTCAGCGTCAAAATCAAGGACTCGATTATTTATGGCTTACTGCTTGGTAAAGCCAGCCAAATGAAAGAACTGGGCATAAACTTTATAATTGAGCCTGAGACTAATTTACAGGAACTTCCGGTGAATGTTTCCAGCGGAGATTTAGTGCTAATTATCGGTAATTTATTGCAAAATGCCATTGAAGCGGTAGAAGGGCAAGAAAACAAATGTATCTCAATCCTGCTTAATCAGAATATTGATACGCTCCTGGTCAGGGTCTACAATTCAGGACCGTGGATTGAACCGCAACTCGGGGGTTCTATATATAAGAGGGGGATATCTACCAAGAGAAGCGGCAGCGGCCTGGGACTTGCTCTAGTAAGTGAAAAACTAGCAGTTGTCGGCGGTACAATCTTTTATCGTAACATAGCGGACGGTGGCGTTGAATTTGAAATTTCCATCCCATATGCGCAGGTGACAGTCAATGGAAAACATCAGAGTGCTAATTGTTGAAGATGACCCGATGGTGGCTGCGATTAACAAGAATTTTACGGAAGCCGTTGAGGGTTTTAAAGTAATTCACGTTGCCAAAAATGGCAGTGAGGCACTAGATTTAATTGCAAAAAAAACGATAGACCTTGTAATATTGGATATTTACCTGCCGGAAAAGACCGGTGTTGAGGTTTTAGCGGAAATCAGGCGACAAGGCTATCCCATTGATGTAATCATGATAACTGCCGCTGACGACAGCAACACTGTTATGACTGCTTTGCGCCAGGGAGTGGTCGCATACATCGCCAAACCTTTTAAATTCGACCGGTATCAGGCAGTTTTGGATGCGTACAAGAGGTTTCGCCAAAAGTCCCACAAACAGGGGACGCTTGACCAGGAAGATATTGATAAGTTGTTCGGCACCTGCTCTAATAATCTAATACAGGAACTTCCTAAAAATTTCAGTGTCCATACGCTGTCATCCATTATTGCCTACATGTCTGGACAGACCTGTTTTCAGTCTGCTGAAGAAATCGCCGCCGGAGTAGGTCTTTCAAGGGTTACTGCTCGCCGCTACCTTGAGTATTTAGTGGAGAAAGGGCAAGTTCAGCGAATCATGGATTATCTTACGATTGGACGTCCCGTGCACCGATTTAAAATTATAAAATAGACTGTGTTGAGTGTTACCTTTAAAAAGATGGGGTAGAACACAGTGGAAAAGACATCAGGCTCTAATTCCTGATGTCTTCCGGCAGGTGTTTAAAAATTTGCTCTACCTTTATTTTGCGGACTTTAAAGCGACTATTTCTTTTTTTTATCATTATTGTAGCGTTCCGTTATATCCTCCGCCGTTTCAAATTGCCAATCCGTCCATCCGCGCCTGTTCAACCAGGCATCTTTTGTCCGCTCGGCCGCACGGTTATTGCGGTCGGCCATTCTTTTCGCCGCTAAATAGATAAGGAAAAACAGTATAACAAATCCCATCCCGGTGAATAGGCCGGCGGCTTGACCCGGAATAAACGGCATACTGGCAATAACCACTGCGATGCTGACTAAAGCCAGCCATGAGGTTACGGGAAATCCGGGAAGCTGGCATTTGCCCTTAGGTGGACATCCCTGCTTCTTTCTTAGTTTATAATGGGTCAACAGAATGGCAAAATAGGAAAAAAGCAGCGCAAAACCGCCGGAACTGACCAAGAAGAGATATACCTGCTCCGGCAGCGTAAGCCCCAGGCCAAGCCCAGCAAGCATAGAAATGCCGGAAAAACCAATGCCCTTCAGCGGTATATCTCCCCGGTCTTGCAGCCATACCGGAGCATGCCCGTCATCCGCCAGCGACCTTAACATCCGCCCCAAGCCAAACATAGCAGCCAACATGGTAGATAAAATGGCTGTCACCATAACAATATTAACCAAATTTCCTGCCCAAGTGAAACCCCAAGCTTCCAAAGCTGTAACCAGCGGACTTTGTTCAGGAGTTAGCACAGTAGTAGGCACAAGCAGCAGTAGTGCGGCAACCGCGGTCACATATAAACTGACTAAGGTAATAATCGTATAGGCGATTGCCCGGGGAACGGTTGCGTTGGGATTAGCTGTCTCCGATGCTGCCAGCCCAATGATCTCAAATCCAGCGTAGGAAAACATAACAACCAGCATGCTCCCGGCAAGCCCGCCCAGCCCTCCGGCAAATATCGGCTGACCGGCTGTCGCTCTGCCCCCGCCGGCCATTGTCCCGGTTATTATGCCGCTGACAATGGCAATCCCCAGAATCACAAAACCAATAATAGCCACCAGTTTAACCGCGGCAAGGCTGCTCTCCAGCTTGCTTAAGCGTTCAGCGCCGAAAAGATTGAGCACGGTAACAAGTATAATAATCGCCGACCCGAGAACAGGAACGGATATTCCCTGGAGCCAAGCGCGCATTAATTCCGCCGCCGCAATAGCCTCACTGGACATCGCCAGCACCAACCCTGTCCAATAAACCCAGCCCACGACAAACCCCATCGCCGGGCCATATGCCTTTTCGGCAAACGTGCGGAACGATCCGGGAGCCGGATCGGCGACCGTCATTTCCGACAACGCGTAAAGAATGACATATACCAAGGCGCCGCCGGCAATATATGCGAGGATAATCGCCGGACCGGCGGCGCGGATGCCCACCGCCGAACCTAAAAAAAACGATCCGCCGATTACCGTTCCCAGCGCCATCATAGTCAACTGCCACGCCGACAGGCCTTCGCTCTGTTTTTTCAATTTAGCCCTCCTCCGTTTCATACTGTTATATACAGTATTTGCGCAGAAAGGTTTATTATGAAACCAAACTTACATTCATCGCATAGCAAAGGATTCCAAAAAGCGCAAGACCAAATAAAACTTTTAGCCGTATGGCGAATATCATATATTCCCGCAAAGCAAATATTATTGAATATCTGCCGTGACCCGACCGCATGCGCGCCCAGGGAGGGGATTGCGTGGAATTATTTCTGAACAAAAACGGCGAGATCGCCTGCGATTCGCCAGATCCAAAAGCGACCGTCGCTGATTTAATTGAGGCCGTAAGCGCTTTCTGCCGGCAAAATATTGACTGTGCGGCATGCAAACACACATGCTGCGCCGGCCTTACCGTTTATGCCGATACTGTTTTTCTAAAAAGCATGTCCCAAATAGCCCGGCAAACGATGAATGATCAGGACAACTCGAATTTTACTCGCCGCGTTTTGACGCTCGATTATACCGGAAGATGGGCGGTAGCAAAAAATCTTGACGGCAGATGCAAGTTCCTTTCTCATAGCGGCCGCTGTTTAATCTATGCGTGCCGCCCGCTGGTATGCCGGCTGCATATCTGCCTAAAATGCGACCATAACTTCCAGGAACTGAAGAACAGCATATATTACGCCTACCAGACAGCCTTGCAGGCTAAAATGCACCACTTAGCGCCCCATAGTCGCCTGGCGGATGATTATAGCCCAGTCTGGGCCAATCCTGTCATGGAGGTGGAGAACTATAAAACTGCCATCCGCGACATTTTGGCTTACAAAAGTTTATTTGTGTCAAAAAGCAAATGACTCCGCAGATCATAAGATCTACGGAGTCTTAAACTGGTGCGCCCGGGAGGACTCGAACCTCCGGCAGACGCGGTTTAGGAAACCGCCGCTCTATCCACCTGAGCTACGAGCGCATGAAATATAGCAATTTGCATGTTCACAGACTTTTCATTATTTCCATGTAAACTGCATCCGCTACTCTACCCGAAAAATTATAACATTTGCATAAACCCCTTGTCAATGTTGAGCTGACCGGCGATGTGACACTCCGCCCGACAAGCGCTCATGCCGGGCGAACACATTAAGGCCCTGTAGCCTAAACATCTACAGGGCCTTAACAGTTGAGCCGCTATTAGCGTCCTACTTTTATCCGTGCGGCAGCGTTGGCCCGAACTGTTTCAGGGTCGACCTTAATGCGGGCGACGCCAGTCTCCATAGCCACTTTAGCTACGGCAGCGGCGACAGCCGGAGCCACTCTGGGATCAAATGCATCGACCACTACGAAATCTTCCCGCAGATCATTTTCCGGGATGAGGTCGGCAATGGCATAGGCCGCTGCAAGCTTCATGTCTTCAGTTATCTGGCGGGCGCGCACATCAAAAGCGCCGCGGAAGATGCCAGGGAATACAGTGACATTGTTTACCTGATTGGGGGCGTCGGAGCGACCGGTTCCGGCGACACGCGCGCCGGCGGCTTTCGCTTCATCGTAGGCTACCTCCGGCACCGGGTTGGCTAGACCAAAAACAATCGCATCTGTATTCATACTGGCAATAATATCTTTTGTGAAAAGACCGGGGCCGGACACACCGATGAGCACATCGGCGCCTTTGGCCATCTCGGCCAAACCGCCCTGCTTTTTCTCCTTATTGGTAGTCTTAGCTAGTTCCGCTTGGACGCGGTTAAGGCCGGGCATACCATCATAGAGGGCACCGTGAATATCGACCATGATAACATTCTGGGCACCGGCATAAACCAACAAGCGACCGATCGCAGTGCCCGCAGCGCCGGCGCCATTGACGACAATCCGTGCGGTCTTAAGGTCTTTCTTGACGAAACGCAACGCCCCGATAACCGCTGACAAAGCAGCGATGGCAGTGCCATGCTGATCGTCATGGAATACGGGGATATCCATCTCACGCTTGAGGGTATCTTCAATATCATAGCACTTAGGTGAGGCAATATCTTCGAGGTTAATGCCGGCAAAGCTGGGCTGTAACAGCTTGACGGTCTCAATGAATTTGGCCGGATCTTTCGTGTCGAGGCAAATAGGCACGGCGTCAACGTCACCAAAGACCTTGAACAGAATGGATTTACCCTCCATAACCGGTATGGCGGCTTCCGGTCCAATGTCGCCCAGGCCAAGTACACGTGTACCGTCAGTTACGTCTTCCACCATATTGCAGCGGCAGGTTAGTTC
>JAOACF010000077.1:1655-13144 GCA_026417995.1 Negativicutes bacterium | reverse complement strand
GAATATATCTATACTATGGCACGATGCTGGAACAAGGAACTCGGAACGTGCATCTGGAGCTTTTTCAGCAGTCTCCGCTTCTAACTTATTTACCGAAATAATTACTTAAAAAACGAGTTTTGCAACACACACCTAGAAAGGGAAGTGGTAAATACTGTGAATAAAACATTTGACCGCTATGCAAGTATCGTTTTCTTGGTTTTAGGCGTGGCGCTGTTTTTCTATTCCCAAACCTTGACGGCAGCTTCCGCGGGCGCCGCAATCGGGCCGAAAGAGCTGCCGATGTTCCTCGCGGTCGCTCTCGTTATACTTAGCATCATAAATCTTGTGCAGGCGATCCGGTCTAAGGTTCCGGATAAGAAAGAAACTGGCCTTGAGTACAAGAAGTTCTTTATTATTTTGGTCTCGCTGCTTCTCTACGCGCTTTTAATCGAGCCGCTCGGTTATGTTATTTCAACCTTTATCTTTCTTTTCGTTGGGTTTCAAACCATGGAAAAAGGCGAATACCTGAAATCTGCACTTATTGCTGCTGCGTTTGCCGGAGGCATCTATTATCTGTATGTGGAAGTTGCGATGGGGGTATTGCCTGGGTTTCCGTTTCTTGATTAATAGGAGGGATAGCAGTGGAAGCACTACAATATCTTGCTCAGGGTCTTAGCGTGGCCTTGCAGCCGCTTAATCTTCTGTTTGCTTTTATCGGCTGTCTGCTCGGCACGCTGGTGGGCGTACTGCCGGGTATCGGACCGATCAGCGGCGTTGCCCTTATGATCCCGGTTACAGCATCTTTAACAAGCGGTCTGCCAACCGATGATGCGGCCACAAGCTCCATAATCCTGCTGGCAGGCGTATACTACGGCGCGATGTATGGCGGATCGACCACCGCGATTTTAATCAACACGCCGGGGGAAAACTCCTCGGTATGTACAACGCTGGATGGATATCAAATGGCTAAGCAGGGCCGGGCCGGGGTTGCGCTGGCAATTTGCGCGATTGCTTCCTTTGTCGCCGGCATCATCGCGTGCGTCGGTCTCTTGTTTATGGCCAAACCGCTTGCCGAAGTCGCCTTGAAGTTTAGCCCGGCTGCGCAGTTTTCGCTCATGATTCTGGGACTGTGCGCCTTGAGCAGTCTTGCCGGGAAATCGCAGGTCAAAGCTTTCATCATGACTGTGCTGGGCCTGATCCTGGCTACGGTGGGCGTTGATCCGATATCCGGCGTTGCCCGCTTAACGTTCGGCTACTCCGAGCTCTATTCTGGCATCGAATTTCTGACGCTGGCGGTAGGCATGTTCGCTCTCGGCGAAGTGTTTAAGACCATTATCACCCGCGACTATGCCGAAGGCGAGCCTATCAAGGTCGGCAGCATTATTCCCAGCAAGCAGGATTTGAAAGACAGTTGGGCGTCCATTCTGCGCGGATCGTTTTTGGGTTTCTTCCAGGGATTGATTCCCGGCTGCGGGGCAACGCTTTGCTCGTTCATGTCCTATATCGTCGAGAAAAAGTTTAGCAGCAACAGGGAAAATTTCGGCAAAGGCGCCATTCAGGGCGTAGCCGCGCCCGAAGCCGCCAATAACGGTGCCGCCGGCGGTGCAATGATCCCGCTGTTGACTTTGGGCATCCCCGGTACCGGCACGACCGCGGTTTTGATGGGCGCGCTCATCATGTTCAACATTACACCCGGCCCCTTATTGTTCCAAGATCATCCGCAAGTTGCCTGGGGTCTGATTGCCAGTATGCTGGTAGGCAATGTTATGCTCTTGATTCTTAATCTGCCGCTGGTTAAGGTGTTCGCGAAAGTAATTGAAACGCCGCCTAAATATTTAATTCCTGGTATTGTCGCAATTTCGGTATTTGGCGTTTACGCCGTTCAGGTCAGCGTATTCAATCTGCTGCTGATGATTGGCAGCGGCCTTGCCGCCTATTATCTGGCCAAAAATGATTACCCGATCGCGCCGCTGGTGCTCTCCCTTATTTTAGGGCCGATGATTGAGAACAACCTGCGCCGGGCGATGAATCTATATAACGGCGATTACAGCATGTTTTTGAAAGACCCCATTTCCCTGACATTCCTGACGATTGCTTTTCTATGGGTTGTCATTCCGCAGATCATGAAGCTGCGGGGCAAGAAGGTGCTTATTGAGGAAGGTTAAGCCGAGAAAGAGGGAAAGCTGAGTGATCATATGATACGGCTAACAAAAACAGGCGTCTTTTTAATCAAAGGACAGATAGCGGTAGAAGATACCGGCGCGGTGCGGCTTGAGGCAATAAACAGCCAACTGGCGCAGGCGGGGCTGGCCGGGATAAGCCCGGACAGCCTCGACCGGGAGACTGCCAGGCAGGGCACAATCGCCTATCAAATTCTCAGCAGCCATAATACATCCGGCGACCACCGGAATTTAAAGCTCCGCTTTGATGCCCTGGCTTCGCACGACATAACCTATGTAGGGATTATCCAGACGGCTTGCGCCAGCGGCCTTAAAGAGTTCCCGGTGCCATATGTATTGACCAATTGTCATAACTCGCTGTGCGCTGTCGGAGGTACGATCAATGAAGACGATCATATGTTCGGTTTGTCGGCGGCGAAAAAGTTTGGCGGGATTTTCGTTCCGGCGCATCTGGCCGTAATTCACCAGTATATGCGGGAAATGATGGCCGGCTGCGGCAAGATGATTCTTGGCTCGGACAGCCATACCCGCTACGGCGCCTTAGGCACGATGGCCATAGGCGAGGGCGGCGGCGAACTGGTTAAGCAGCTGGTAAAACGCACGTATGATATTGCTTATCCCGACGTAATCGCCATTTATCTCGAAGGCACCCCGGCGCCGGGAGTAGGCCCGCAGGATGTGGCGTTAGCCATTATCGGCGCCGTGTTTAAATCCGGCTATGTTAAAAACAAGGTAATGGAATTTGTGGGGCCTGGCATTGACAACCTCTCTGTGGATTTCCGCAATGGCATTGATGTTATGACAACCGAAACCACCTGTTTGTCTTCGATTTGGCAGACAGATGAGCAGGTGGCCGAATATTACCGCGTTCACGGCCGCCCGGAGGCGTACCGCAAACTCGAGCCGGCCGAAGTCAGCTATTACGACGGCATGGTAAGAGTTGATCTTAGCCGCATTCGGCCAATGATTGCCCTGCCCTTCCATCCCAGCAATGTCTGGACGATTGAAGAACTTAACCAAAACGCTGCCGATATCTTGCGCCAAGTGGAGAGCGAAGGGCAACGGCAGCTGGAAAATCCTGACCTAAAGCTTAAGCTGACAGATAAGCTGATCAACGGCAGGCTGCACGTGGATCAAGGCGTTGTGGCCGGCTGCGCCGGCGGCACGCATGAAAACATAGTCGCCATGGCGCAGATTTTGGCACAAAAAACTATCGGCAACGGCGCCTTTTCCCTGAGCGTATATCCGTCAAGCCAGCCGGTTAATTTGGCGCTGATTAACAATAAAGCGATTGAAAGCTTGATATTGGCCGGAGCGACCATCCGGACAGCTTTCTGCGGCCCTTGTTTCGGCGCCGGCGACGTTCCCGCGCACAACGGGCTGAGTATTCGCCACACAACGCGCAACTTCCCCAACCGGGAAGGCTCAAAGCCGGCTAATGGCCAAATGGCTTCGGTTGCGCTGATGGATGCCCGGTCGATTGCAGCTACGGCGCTCAATGGCGGCAAACTTACGCCTGCCACTGAGGTAGGCGACGTATTTAAACCTGTTCCGTATACATTCAATCAAAAAGTCTATGACAACCGAGTCTATCAAGGCTTCGGCAAAGCAAGGCCGGACGAGGAACTGGTGTTTGGACCCAATATTGCCAATTGGCCGGCTATTCGGCCTTTACCTGCGAACTTGCTGCTGAAGGTAGCTTCGGTTATTCATGACCCTGTCACGACTACGGATGAACTCATTCCTTCGGGTGAGACGTCTTCGTTCCGCTCCAACCCGTATAAATTGGCGGAGTTTACCTTGTCCCGCAAAGATCCTGCCTATGTAGGCCGGGCTAAAGATGTACGGCGCCTCGAGGCCAAACGCAGCAGCGGACAAGCGGATGCCGAGGTGGAGGCGGTATTTCGGGCTGTATTCCCGTACAGCGGCTATGCAAGCGATGCGCTGCCGCAATTTATCCGCGAGACAGGTCTAGGCACCGTTATTTTTGCCCGCAAGCCCGGCGACGGCTCCGCACGGGAACAGGCAGCATCCTGCCAGCGTGTGCTGGGCGGCGACGCTAATATTGCCCTCGAGTACGCTACCAAACGGTACCGCAGCAACCTCATTAACTGGGGCATGCTGCCGTTCACCGTCAACCAAGACGAGCAGGACAAATTTGCCGTTGACGACTATTTGTATCTTCCTGGCATCCGCCAGGCCGTACAGTCCGGCGCGGCAGCGGTGGAAGGGATTATTGTCGGCAAAAACGGCTGCACGGCCGTGCAGCTTAAACTGGAGAATTTGTCGCAAGACGACCGGGAGATCATACTGGCCGGCTGTTTAATGAATTATTACAGCCGCTGATGAATAATTACTGCATAAACCATTGACGGCTTTTGGTCGGTCGTCAATGGTTTATTGTGTATGCAGCCGCAGTTTCAACTTTAATTTATACAGGGGAGGGATACCCATGGGCTTAACGCTTGCGGAAAAATTAATCAGCCGGTCTTTGGTCGAGGGCGAAATGATCCGCGGGCAGCGTATCGGCATCCGGGCGCATCAAACGCTTTCGCACGACGTAAACGGGGTTATGTCTTATTTAGCGCTTGAAGCGATGGGGTTGGATAAGGTCAAAGTAGAGGTGGCCGTTCACTATATTGACCATAACATGATCCAGGCGGACTACAAAAATGCCGACGATCACCGTTTCCTGCAAGATATCACCGCTAAGCTGGGGGTTATTTGTTCCCGGCCGGGCAGCGGCATTTGTCATCAACTGCATCTGGAGCATTGGGGCGTACCCGGCAAGACGCTGATCGGGGCGGATTCACACACTGTCGCCGCCGGCGGCATTGGCATGCTGTCAGTCGGCGTGGGCGGCTTTGACGGCGCGATGACGATGGCCGGCGAGCCTCTCTATCTGACAATGCCCAAGATTGTGAATGTCAGGCTGACCGGCAAGCTCCCGCCCTTTGTATCGGCCAAAAATATTATCCTGGAATTGCTCCGCCGCGTCTCGGTCAAGGGCGGAGTCGGCAAGATTTTTGAATATAGCGGTCCGGGCGTGGCCACACTTAACGTCGCGGAACGCTCGACCATCACCAATATGGGGCAGGAGACAGGCGCGACTACCTCGGTTTTTCCCAGTGATGAAAATACTCGCAAGTGGCTGCGCGCCTATCATCGTGAGGAACAATGGCTGCCGCTCGCAGCAGACCCGGACGCTGTGTACGATGATGTGATCGAAATTGACCTGTCGCAACTGGAGCCGCTTATTGCCTTGCCGCATCAGCCGGATAAGGTGGTAGCGGTGCGGGAAGTTGCCGGGATAAAGGTTGACCAAGTCATGATAGGCAGCTGCACCAATGCCTCGCTGCAAGACGTGCTTGCAATCGCGCATATTCTTGACGGCAAGCCCATTCATCGCGACGTGGACGCCGGCTTGTATCCGGCGACGCGCACGGTGGTTCGCGAAAGCATTGCCCGCGGCGCGCATGATAAAATTTTGGCATCAGGTGTGCGCATCTTTGAGCCGGTCTGCGGCGGCTGCAACGGCTGCGGTTTTGCGCCTCCGACCAACGGTGTGTCGCTTAGGACAACACCGCGCAATTTTGTCGGGCGCAGCGGCACCGCTTCCGATAAGGTGTATTTGGTGGCGCCTGAGACGGCGGCGGCGTCGGCATTAACCGGCGTAATCACCGATCCTCGCGATCTTAAACTGCCGCCGTTCACTTATGAATTGCCGGAACGGTTTGTGGATGACCGTGATATGTTTCAGCTTCCAGCGCCGGAGCCGGCGAAGATTGTCATCCGGCGGGGCCCGAATCTCCGACCGATACCCGATATGCCGCCTTTGCCGGCGGTTATCAGCGGCGAGGTTCTGGTCAAAGTCGGCGACGATATCACTACCGACCATATCTGTCCGGCAGGGGCGCTCTATCTGCCCATTCGTTCCAATATACCCGAGCTTGCCAAACATGCCTTTAAAGTAGTTGATGACACGTTTGCCGCAAGAGCGCAAGAGGCCGGCGGCGGTTTGATTGTCGGCGGCGCCAACTATGGACAGGGGTCGAGCCGAGAGCAAGCGGCAATGGTACCGCGCTACTTAGGCGTTAAAGCGGTAATTGCCAAGAGTTTTGCCCGCCTGCATCTGGCAAATCTGGTCAACTGGGGTCTAATGCCGCTGACTTTTGTGCATCCGGACGATTATGACGCCATCAGCCAGGGCGACCGCCTGGAATTTGCCGCATCCGAGCTGCGGGAGGGTCAAATCTTTACAGTCAAGAACTTGACTGCCGGGAGAGAGATTGCCGTCACCTCACCCTTGTGCCAGCAAGATCTTATCTCCGTTCAGGCAGGCGGCCGCCTTAACCAGGTAAAGGCCAAAAGGCAAAGCACATAAAGCAGCGGCTAGGCAGGCATCTCTAATAGTGGAAAGAGGAGCGGAACACACATGAACAGTCTGGAAAAAAAGATGGTGGAAATTCTTAAAACCCTGCGGCAAAAGTATGGCGCTGCCGCCGTGAAGTTTAATCTGGAGGCCGAGGGAATTCGCCTGGAGGAGATAGCCCGCACTAAAGAAATTGTGCTGTGCGCCGGCGTTGACCTCACCGTAAAACTTGGCGGCTGCGAGGCGCTGACCGATCTCAGGCTGGCAAAAATGTTCGGTGTTAATAATATTATGGCGCCTATGATTGAGTCCAAATTTGCGCTGGAAAAGTATCTGGCTATGGTGGCAGACGAATATGCGGACAATGAATTGGCAGACATGAACTTACTGATCAATATTGAGACGGTCGACGGATATGAAAAATTTGACCAGATATTGAGCGCGGAAAACATCGCCCGGCTAAACGGTATCGTTCTGGGGCGGACCGATCTGGCTAAAGCTTTGGGGGTTCAGGATGTTAATGCGCCGCAAGTGCTCGCAATTGCCAGGAGCGTATTTGCGAAAGCTAAGCGGCATTCGCTGCTTTGTATTGTCGGTGGCGGCACAACTCCTAAGTCCGTGCCCTTTTTCCAGGCGCTACACGGCGAGGGAGTGCTCGACGGATTTGAAACGCGGAAAGTTGTTTTTACTGATTGCCTAAAAGCCGAGGGGCATATAGAGCAAGGCATCTTGCTCGCGCTGCAATTCGAATACCACTGGTACGAACTCAAGCAACAGTATTACGGCAGGATTTTGCGCGAAGACGCGGACAAAATGAAGAGTCTGGCCAAAATTCTCTCGATATAACAGGAAAAAACCACCCTTGCCGGATTATTCCGGCAAGGGTTTCAGGTTAGCTTACAGATTCAGATAATCAATTGTGTCGGAAAATTCAACAAAGGCATTGACCACGTTAATGTTCAGCAGCTCTTTTTGGTAAATCATCCATGTTCTGCGGATGATCGGCTGATTGTTTTTATCCCGGATTGTAATCGTGTGCACTCCGTCGACATTGCGCAAGATAACGCTGGGCATTATGGCATAACCGTGCCCGTTCAGAACCATGTCCCGGCAGGTGTCCAGACGATCCACCTCCATGCTGATAAACGGCGGCTCCGAAAATGTTTCCCGCCACCAATGATCGGTTAACACCTGGACGGAGTCATCGGTGCGATAGCTGATTCTTGGCAGTTTCGGCAGGTCTTCGATTTTAAGCGGCTCTGTTGAGGCAATGCACATAGTATCTTCAAAGAGAAGTTTCTTTTCGTCCGGCAGAGGATATTCGCCGCGGACAAATCCAATATGCGCCTCTTGCGTATTGACCAGATGCAGAACTTCTTTGCTCCACACGGTGGTTACCTTAAACGCCACTTGCGGATATTTATCCTTAAACAGACGTAAAAGACGGGGAAGCTTGTATTTGGTCATGTAGTGCGTAGCGGCGATGCGCAGCGTCCCTCGGACGCCTTCGTGCAGATTGCTTATCTGATCTTTGATTTCCTGAATGCGGTTTAGCATTTCCCTCGCATGCCTGGCAAGGTACTCGCCTTGCGGTGTGAAATGAATACCCTTGCCTGACCGGTAGACTAACTTTGCTCCCAACTCCTCTTCGATTTGACGCAGGCGGGTAGTGAGGGCCGGTTGGGATATATAGAGGGCTTGTCCTGTTTTGGTAATATTCCTTTTTTCATACAAGACATGGAAGATAAGCCAATCACGTTCATCCATATCATTTGTCTCCTCAGTTTTTGCAGCCATGCTGCTAAATTAGTATTCGCGGTATTTGCCGGTTTTCCTTTACCCCCGGCAAGGTATTCAAAAAACTGATTGGCACTTATTCTATCTCTGAATTTTTCATACATGGTGCGGTTGGCTATAATTTTCATAGAAAGCAAGCTGGCAAATCCATAAGCAATTATAAATATGAACTAGGAGGACTTGAAATGACCAGACTGGTACGCCCGGCGCAGGCAGGAACAATCGAATCGTCGGATATCCTTGTCATGCTCGCTCCTGCCGATGAAGGGACAGGCATTCAAGTGGAACTGAAAAGCCCCACTATGCAGCAGTACGGGGAACATATCAGGGGCTTAATTATTAGGACGCTACAGGAGCAAGGAATACAGGACGCCATTATCCACGCCAATGAAAAAGGCGCTTTGGATTATACCATTAAAGCGCGGGTAAAAACCGCCATTCGCCGGGCAGCCGGGCAGAGGGGGTTTTAAGATGATTAAGGAAAGACTGCGGCGCAGCGTTATGTATGCGGCGGGAAACAACCCCGGACTGCTGCAGAACGCCGGAATTTACGGAGCGGACAGCGTTATCTTTGACGTCGAGGACTCGGTGGCGGTTACGGAAAAGGATAGCGCCCGGGAACTCGTGTATCATGCGCTGAAGCATTTGCAATTTCCGTGTGAAATCGGCGTGCGCATCAATCATATCAGCACGCCCTGGGGCTATGACGACCTGGAGTATTTGCTGCCGGCCAAGCCTGACTATATTCGCCTGCCGAAAGGCGAGAGCGGCGATGAGATTCGCGACATTGATAAAATGATCACCAAAGTGGAAGAGAAATGCGGCTTTGAACCCGGTTCCATCAAGATCATGGTATCAATCGAAACTCCTAAGGGCCTGCGCAACGCCTATGAAATTGCCACAGCCAGTCCCCGCATGATCGCGATTGCCATTGGCGGCGAAGATTTTGCCGCTTCCCTGAAGACGGAGAAAACCAAAGGTAATAGTATTACCGGCGGCCGGGAATTATTTGTTGCCCGCAGCATGCTTGTATTTGCCGCCAGGGAGGCAGGCATTCAGGCGATCGACTCCGTTTTTTCCGATTTGCGCGATGAGGAAACGCTCATAAATGAGGTGACAATGGTTAAAGAATTAGGGTTTGACGGCAAGTCTTGCGTCAATCCGCGGCAGATTGACATTATTCACCGGGTATTTACTCCCTCGAGCCAAGAAATCGACTACGCCCACCGGGTGCTGACGGTATACCAGGAAGCGCTGGCGAACAAATCCGGGGTTATAGCGCTGGATGGCAAGATGATCGACATGCCGATGGTTATCAGAGCCGAGCGTGTTTTGGCCAATGCCCGCGCCGCAGGCATTTACCACAAGGAGGGAAATTAATGATTAATGCAGCAGGCCGGGAAATACCCGCAAGCATTGAGGGATATAAGGAGGTAGTGCCTTATGCCGGGGCGTTTGCAACCCAGCCGCCGGCGGGAGCACGCAAGGCAGGCCCAAAGCTGAAAGCCGTATATCCGGGTGCGAATAAGCTTTTAAATTCGATTGATGAAGCAATCGAAGCCTGTGGCTTAAAAGACGGCATGACCATTTCGTTCCATCATCATTTCCGCAACGGCGATCATGTAATGAACATGGTCATTGCGGCGATTGCCCGCAAAGGCATCAAAGGGCTGACGTTGGCGCCAAGTTCTTTTTTGGATACAAATGATGAATTGATTCCCTACTTTCAGCAAGGCGTTCTGGTTGCCGCCGAAACCAGCGGCCTGCGGAATAAGCTGGGGCACTTTTTAACGACTAATAAAATCGGCAAACCGACAATTATCCGCACGCATGGCGGCAGGGTGCGCGCTATAGAAGCCGGTGAGCTCAAAATAGACGTTGCGTTTATCGGCGCTCCGACTTGCGATACCTACGGCAATATCAACGGCGTTCACGGCTCCGCCGCTTGCGGTTCGCTGGGTTATGCCATGGTGGACAGCCGAATGGCCGATACTGTAGTGGCGATCACCGACAATCTGGTGGATCACCCTATTTGCCCGGTAAGCATTCCTCAATACCAGGTGGACTATATTGTAAAAGTTGACTGCATCGGCGACCCCAAGGGCATTTCCACCGGCGCGCTTCGTGTCACCACCAATCCCCGCGACTTGCATATCGCCAAGCTGGCGGCGAAAGTTATCGAGCATGCGGGATATTTTAAAGAAGGATTTGGCATGCAGTTAGGCGCAGGCGCTGCTTCGGTAGCTACCGGAAAATATCTGCGAGACATTATGCTCCGCGACAAGATTGTCGCCAATTTTGCGATTGGCGGCATCGTCGGTCCCTTCTGCGACTTGCTCGACGAGGGCCTGATCAGGACGCTGTTTGACGTGCAGAGCTTTGATGCGCGTACGATACAATCGCTCCGCGACAACCCCCGGCATCAAGAATACGATTGCACCTTTTATGCCAACCCGTGGAACAAGGGGCCGATGGTCAATAAGCTTGACTATGTAGTGCTTGGCGCCACCGAAGTGGATGTTAATTTCAACGTCAACGTCATGACCGACTCCAACGGCATCATGATGGGTGCTCTTGGCGGGCATCCGGACGCTTCCGCCGGCGCGAAATGCACCATCATCTGTGCGCCGTTGCTGCGGGGACGTCTGCCGATGGTGACAGACGCGGTACAAACTGTTTCCACACCGGGTGAAACTGTCGATGTGATCGTTACCGACCGCGGTATAGCGGTTAATCCTAAGCGTGAAGATTTGCTTGCCAACCTCCAGGGGAAAGGGTTGCCGCTGATGACGATTGAGCAGCTCCGTGACATGGCCTACGAGCTGGGCGGCAAGCCGGCGCCGCTGAAAATGAGTGACGAGATTGTTGCTGTTGTGGAATACCGCGACGGCACAGTATTAGACGTGATCAGGCGCCCGCTTCTATAAAGGAAACACCCCATTATAAGGCGAACCCAACCTTATGGTGGGGTGTTTGCGCACACGATGAAAAATTTCTGAAGGGAGGGCAGCAGCTTTATGCTTGCCGATTACCGGATTGAAATTGTAAATTTAAATGAAGCGAAACGTTTTCAGGAGATTGAGGCCTTCCTGGCCAAATTTGAATTATCGTTCGACCGCAATGTGGAGTATACAATAGCCGTCCGGCAGGACGGGCGT
>JAOACF010000077.1:0-1556 GCA_026417995.1 Negativicutes bacterium | reverse complement strand
GAGGCCTTCCTGGCCAAATTTGAATTATCGTTCGACCGCAATGTGGAGTATACAATAGCCGTCCGGCAGGACGGGCGTCTGATAGGGACAGGGTCATTTGCCGGCGAAGTTCTGCGCAATATTGCCGTTGATGAAACCATCCAGGGCGCCGGTCTCACCGCGTTGATTTTGTCTGAGCTGATGCAGGAGCAGGCAAGAAGAGGGCGGATGCACTATTTTATTTTTACCAAGCCGTCTAAGGCGCATTTATTTGCCAATCTTGGCTTTACCGAAATCGCCCGGGCTGAGCCCTATGTTGCCTTGCTGGAGACAGGCCTGGGCTCGGTTGAAACATATTGCGACACAGTGGCCAGGCAGGCTGCGCAGCTGCCGGCGCAGCGGGCGGCGGTTGTGGTTAACTGCAATCCGTTTACCAAAGGGCATCAGGCCCTGATACGCAAAGCGGCCAGCGAAAACGGCGGTGTTATTGTTTTCGTCGTCAGTGAAGACAAGTCGCTGTTTCCGTTTGAACACCGCATCAAGCTGGTCAGGGCGGGAGTTGCGGATCTGCCCAATGTAGCGGTAGTGTCTGCCGGCAAGTATATTGTCTCGTCGGCAACCTTTCCCACTTATTTTACCCGGGACGAGGATCAGGTGGTAGCGCAGACGCGGCTGGACATTACGCTGTTCGCGACGCAGATCGCCCGCAGACTGGGCATTACCGCGAGATATATCGGCGAAGAACCCTATTGTTCTGTCACCGGCGCTTATAATGCGGCAATGCTCGACATTTTTCCGCAGCATGGCATTGAGATTGTTGTCATGAAGCGCATTGAGGCGGACGGCGAAATTATCAGCGCCTCGAAAGTGCGGGACATGATCAGGCAGGGGGATTGGGCAGGCATTCAAAAGGCAGTTCCTGCGACTACCTATAATTATTTGCTATCGCCGGAAGCGCAAGAAGTTTTAGCGAAAATCCGCAGTTCGCATTCGCGCCACTAGGATCTTTGCCTGCGCCGCCGCGGCAAAATGCAGCTTTCTCCCGTCGCTTGGCCCGTTGATTTCACAAAAATCACCCTTGAGGGGTGATTTTATTTTACGCTCCTGAATTATATCCTACCCTTAGAGACTGATAATTTGGGGGGATTATGACATGCAAAAACGCATCGCGGTAGTTTCGTCGATCATTTTGGTTTTATTTGTTTTTACGTCCATTTGTTTGGCGGCTGCAACCGTTTCCGGCAGCGGCAAGCAGACCAGGGGACGACCGGGCCATAATGCCGAACTGGAGGGGCGGTTATTTACGCTGCCGAGCGCCGGTACGATCACAAGCGTTGATTCACAGGGCGCAGACGGTTTTTGGATTGAAGACGAACGAGGTGTTATGATTGTCAATTTTAATTCCGTGAATGAGGCGCGGGGCTATGTATTGCGTGCCGGAAGCTATCGGGTTTTACCTAACCTCAAAAACGGCTTTGACTCCTGTTGGATACATGTAACCTTTACCTGTCCGTGAAGACCGAGATCAACGACCACTAGGCTCAACACCAGGCTAACCGGCTTGGTGTTATTTTTTT
>JAOACF010000076.1 GCA_026417995.1 Negativicutes bacterium | reverse complement strand
AGATGTGTATAAGAGACAGGCCTGAGATAGGTATAGGGGTGACACCAGTCACCCCTTAACTAAATTGTATTATATAACTTTTAAACGAATTAACGCTTCTTTTGCTGCTGCCTGTTCGGCTTCTTTCTTGCTGCGCCCGATACCGCCACCGAGTCGTTCTGCCGCAACCACGACAACTACTTCAAAGACTTTATCATGGTCAGGGCCATGTTCCCGGATTACTTCGTATGCAATGCGTGTTTCGCCGCTACGCTGAATATATTCCTGGAGCAATGTTTTAAAATCTCTGACGCTTTCGCCTCTGCTGATTGCGTTCAGGACAGTTTTCAGTTGGGTCAATATGAAGCGTTTTGCCGCCGCAAAACCCTGATCGGTATAAATCGCCCCAATAACAGCTTCAAAAGCATCAGCCAGAATCGAATTTCTTTCCCTTCCGCCGGAGTTTTCTTCACCTTTGCCGAGCAGCAGGTATTTGCCCAGTTCCAGTTCTGTTGCCTGCCTGGCGAGAGTGGGTTCGCAAACAATTTGCGCCCGAGCTTTGGTAAGCTCACCTTCTGAAAAATGCTGAAAGTGCTGAAACAAGTACTCGCTAATTACCAATTCCAATACTGCATCACCTAAGAACTCCAGTCGTTCATTATGGACAACCAGGTTATGCTTGGTTTCATTAGCAAACGAGGTATGAGTAAGAGCTTGATGCAATAATTTGAGGTCAAGAAATTCGGCGTCTAGCTTTTGACACAGTTGTGCTAATAGCTGTGAGCGGTCGCGATCAAGTAATCCCTTCATAAAACATCTACTTTTCGAATTTTTTAACCAGAACAGTGGCATTATGGCCGCCAAAACCGAAAGAGTTGGATAATGCAGCGCGGACTTTCTTTTCCTTCATTTTATTGGGAACATAGTCCAAATCCAGCTCAGGATCAGGAGTTTCATAGTTAATGGTCGGGGGCAACTTATCCGTATAGGTCGCAAGGGTCAACGCAATAAATTCAATTGCGCCGGCTGCGCCTAAGAGGTGTCCCGTCATGGATTTGGTCGAGCTGACGCTTAGCTTGTAAGCGTGTTCCTGAAACAGTGCTTTGATCGCCAACGTCTCATTCTTGTCGTTGAGCGGGGTAGATGTACCATGAGCATTGATATAGTCAATGTCCTCCGGCTTGAGACCTGCATCCCGCAGTGCCATAGCCATGCAGGCCGCTGCCTGCGCACCCTCCGGAGCCGGTGCAGTGATATGGTAGGCATCGGCGTTGGAGCCATAGCCAGTAATTTCGGCGTAGATGGTCGCGCCGCGCGCCACTGCATGCTCAAGCGATTCGAGAATGACGATACCTGCGCCTTCCCCCATAACAAAGCCGTCGCGGTCTTTATCAAACGGCCGGGAGGCTTTTTCCGGTTCATTATTACGGGTGGACATAGCCTTCATCGAGCAGAAACCTGCAGTTGCCGCCGGTGAAATAGTAGCTTCGGTGCCGCCGGCGACCATAACGTCGGCGTCGCCGCGCTGGATAATTTTGAACGCGTCACCAATGGCATTGGTACCGGTAGCGCAAGCAGTGACTACACAAGAACAGGGGCCTTGAAGGCCGAAAGTAATGGATGTTTGTCCTGCCGCCATATTGCCAATCATCATCGGCACAAAAAAGGGACTGATTCGGCCGGGGCCCTTTTCAAAAAGTACGCTGTATTGATCATGCAAAGTATCCATGCCGCCAATACCGGTGCCAATTAATGTACCGATTCGGCTGCGATCTTCGTTATCCAGGTTGATACCAGAATCGTCGAGAGCCATCTTAGTGGCGGCAATCGCAAATTGAGTGAAGCGATCCATGCGTTTCGCTTCTTTTTTATCCATATAAAGACCAGGATCAAAACCTTTTACTTCACCTGCGATTTGTGTTGCATAGGCGGACGCGTCAAACCGAGTAATCTTGGTGATGCCGGATTTGCCTGCCAACAGCGAATTCCAATATTCGTGCTTACCAATGCCTATCGGTGTAATTGCGCCGATACCCGTTACTACTACGCGTTTTTTCAAGTTATTCACCCCATGTTTAGTTTATTTCTTCCGCTTCTTTAAGAAGTCTGGCGAATATTTCCTTAACAGGCAAAATTTTATCTATTTTATGAATGTACTCACCGGTGAAAACCAGCCCTGTCTCCACGTCTCCTTGCTGCGCCCGGGTTAAGGCCTTAATAATGCAGAAATTCTGCTCGCAGTGTTTAAGACAGGCGATGCAAGTATCTGGTCCGGCCACAGTACCTTCAATTATTTTCTGAGCATAAGGGTTCTTTACCGCGCGCCCCGGCAGTCCTACAGGACTCTTTATCAATACTACATCCTCGGGTTTGGCCTTTAGATAAAATTCTTTCAATGCGGGAGCCGCGTTTGATTCTTCACTTGCAGCAAAACGTGTTCCCATTTGGACGCCGTCTGCGCCAAGCCGCATAACCTCAACGATATCTCGGCCACTAATGATGCCGCCGGCAGCAATTACCGGAATATTGACTGCTTTCTTAATGTCTGGAATTAGATTTCTGACTGATTGGTCTGTACCAAGATGACCGCCTGCTTCTTTGCCCTCAACCACAACGGCCGAAGCGCCAAGCGATTCAGAAATTTTTGCTAGTTTAACGGAGGATACGATCGGCACTATCGGTGTACCGGATTCTTTTCCCATAGCAAACATATCACGGGAGAAGCCTGCCCCTGCAACTACCAAATCAATGCCCTCTTCAATCGCTGTTCTGACTAAACCGGCGAACTGCCTTGCCGCCACCATAGCGTTGATGCCGATAATGCCTTTGGTCAGAGACCGGGCTAACCGTATTTCTTTGCGTAATTCGTCAAATGTCATGCCTGAAGCGGCAATAAGACCGATCCCCCCGGCTTCGGCAACGGCCGACGCCAGCCGTGCTGTCGAAATTCTAATTGCCATACCGCCCTGTACGATGGGAACGGGAGCAACAAGATGACCGATCTTTAGTTCTGGAAGTTTCAAGTAACAACTCCTCCAATCAGTTGAAGCATTACCTTTAAGAAAGTCCCGCGAAACAATCCACGGGACTTTCTTCCTGGCAGGTAATGCAATTAGCCTTGCTTTTCTTTGTCTATGTACTCCACAGCGTCTTTAACTGTCTTGATTTTCTCAGCTACTTCGTCAGGAATCTCAATATTAAATTCCTCTTCAAAGGCCATAATCAATTCAACAATATCAAGAGAATCAGCACCCAAGTCATCAATGAAAGTGGATTCCATAGCAACATCAGCTTCGTCTACGCCGAGCTGTTCCACTACGATCTCTTTAACTTTATCGAAAGTTGACATGATTTCACCTCCTTCCAAAAGCTAGTACCATACACATCTTACATTACCATACCGCCATCAACGTTTAAAGTCTGCCCGGTAATATAACTTGCTGCACTGGAGGCCAAAAACAATACTGCATTGGCAATATCTTCCGGATTTCCCAGACGACCGAGCGGTATTTGGGCGGCAAGCTCATTCTTAACCTGGTCGGACAAAACGGCCGTCATATCTGTGGATATAAAACCAGGGGCAATAGCATTGACGGTAATCCCCCGTGATGCCAATTCTTTTGCCATCGATTTGGTAAAACCGATTACACCGGCTTTCGCGGCAGCATAGTTCGACTGACCGGCATTACCCATTACTCCGACAACAGAAGTCATATTAATAATTCGGCCGCTTTTCTGCTTCATCATGATCCGTGAAACAGCCTTGGTGCAGTGAAAGACGCCTTTGAGGTTAGTATTTATTACCGCATCCCAATCTTCTTCCTTCATGCGCATTAAGAGGTTATCCCGAGTAATGCCTGCATTATTCACCAGAATATCGATCCGTCCAAAGGTGTCTATGGTTTGCTTGACCATCTGATCAACAGCCTCGGCGCTGGAGACATCAGCCTGTATTAACAGTACCGTTCCGCCGACTGCTTTGATCTCAGCTTCAACTTCCTTTGCAGCTGCATGATTGCCGGCGTAGTTTACGACAACTTTTGCACCTGCTTTTGCCAGTGAGATGGCCACAGCACGGCCGATGCCCCGCGAAGCCCCGGTAACAATTGCCACAGTGCCGTCTAAAAGCATTTTAGCGAACCTCCTTGAAATAATCAAGCGTTTTTTCCAAGGAAGCAATATCTTCTACGTTGAGGGTAACCGCTTCTTTTGCAATTTTTTTGGTAAAGCCTGTCAGCACTTTGCCTGGTCCAACCTCAACGAAAGTATCGGCGCCGTAATCGACGATCTGAGCAACGCAATCTTCCCATAACACCGGACTGGCTGCCTGATCTATGAGCGAAGTTTTGATAGTTTCTGCTGCTTCCAGGATTTGGCCGTTTACGTTGGCGACCACAGGTATTTTAGCATTCAGGATGGTAATTTTATCAAGTTCGGCTGCCAATTTTTCGGCCGCCGGTTTTAACAGCGTGCTATGGAACGGAGCGCTTACCGGCAGTGGCACAGCACGTTTGGCACCTGCAGCTTTTAACAGTTCGATTGCCTTATCGACGGCGCTGGTTTTGCCGGCAATGACAATTTGTCCCGGGCAGTTAAAATTGACGGCCTGTACCGGTCCAGCCTCAACTTCGGCTTGTTGGCAGATGCGCACAACGTCGGCACGATCCATGCCCATAACAGCAGCCATACTGCCTTCGCCAAGGGGAACGGCTTCCTGCATAAATTGCCCTCGCTTGCGCACGATTTGCACTGCGTCGCTGAATGACAGTGCTCCTGCGGCGACCAATGCAGAATATTCGCCCAAGCTATGGCCGGCTACAATATCAGGCTTGATCCCGTTTTCCTCGAGTATCCGATAACAGGCAATGCTGACAGTTAGAATAGCCGGTTGCGTATTATAGGTTTTGCGCAATTCTTCTTCCGGGCCGTTAAAGCATAGGTCGGTAATGGAAAAGCCAAGCGCCTTGTCAGCTTCTTCAAATACTGCTTTGGCAACCGGGTAATTGTCATAAAGCTCTTTACCCATACCGACAGCTTGGGAGCCCTGACCAGGGAAAACAAATGCGAGCTTAGTCAAATTTTACACCTCTTTATGCAATTTAAGAATCTCCGACAATACCGGAAATCCGGCTCGTTACATTCGGCAATTCACGAATAATTTCCTCCATAATTTCAGCCACTGGCTTTACGCTGTTCACCATGCCGGCGATTTGACCGATCATGACCGAACCATTTTCAATATCTCCTTCACAGACAGCAGCCCGCAGTTTTCCTGCGCCCAAACGATCGAATTCCTCCGGAGGCGCTCCTTGTCTTTCGAGTTCGTCAAAAGCGCGTGAAAGTTTATTAGCCAAAATGCGCACCGGATGGCCCGAAAATCGGCCGGTGATGACGGTAGACCGTTCTTTGGCCTTTAAGACCGCTTCTTTGTAGCGGTAATGAGCGGTGCACTCGGTTGAAGCGACAAAACGCGAACCGATTTGAACGCCCTCGGCACCTAATGCAAAGGCAGCGACAACACCGCGGGCATCAGCAATGCCGCCGGCGGCAATAACCGGGAGGTTTACTGCATCGACTACCTGCGGCACCAATGCCATAGTAGTGACATCTCCCACATGGCCGCCGCTCTCCATACCTTCGGCGATAATAGCGTCAACGCCCACACGTTCAAGGCGTTTAGCCAGTGCGACCGAGGCGACCACCGGGATTACCTTCGTGCCAATTTCCTTAAGGCGGGGTATATATTCGCCGGGGTTGCCGGCACCGGTGGTTACAACTGGAATACGTTCATTTATCACTACCTCCATGACGTCTTTGACAAACGGCGACATCAGCATGATATTGACACCGAACGGTTTATTAGTTAAATTTTTAGCTTTTCGTATTTCTCTGAGCAAAGCATCTCCAGGCATGTGCCCGGCGCCGATTACGCCCAGTCCGCCTGCATTTGAGACTGCCGCGGCCAATTCTGCCGTAGCCACCCAAGCCATTCCGCCCTGCAGAATGGGGTATTCAATCTCCAACAACTGGCAGAGTTTACTTCTAAGCAATAGTGTTGTCCTCCTTGCACCATTTTATAACACAGGCTGCCCAAGTCAAGCCTGCGCCAAAGCCAACGAGCACAACAACATGGTCTTTCTTCACGCGGCCGGTCCGTACCGCTTCCTCAAGCGCAATGGGAATGGATGCGGCAGAGGTGTTCCCATATTTGTCAACATTGACAATAACTTTATCCATAGGCATTTTGAGACGTTTAGCTGCCGATTGGATGATACGAATGTTGGCTTGATGCGGTACTAACACATCTACGTCCGCGGCGGTAAGGTTCGCATTTTTTAACGCTTCCAGCGCGGCTTCACCCATGATCTTGGTGGCGAATTTAAATACTTCATTGCCGTTCATGTGAACGTAGTGCATCCGGCCTTCGATAGTTTCCGGTGAAGACGGATTCCGGGAACCGCCACCAGGCAGTTTCAGCAGGTCTCCTCCCGCTCCCTCTGCTCCCAAGTGAGCCCCCAGCACACCGCAGCCGTCCGCAACCTCACCTAAAACCACTGCGCCCGCACCGTCACCAAAAAGAACGCAGGTATTGCGATCAGTCCAATCCAGTATACGGGAAAGCGTTTCTGCGCCGATTACCAGCACTTTCTTATATAGCCCGGATTTGATAAACTGGGTTCCGGTAACCACACCGTAGACAAAGCCGGAGCAGCCGGCACCCAGATCGAAGGCTGCAGCCTTTGATGCCTTGAGATTATCCTGTACCAGACAGGCTACAGACGGAAAAAACATGTCAGGCGTAGCCGTAGCAACAATAATAAGATCAATTTCATCGGCCGAAACGCCGGCGTCGGCCAGCGCTTTGCGGGCAGCCGCCGTTGCCAGATCAGACGTAGCTATCCCCGGCTCTGCTATGCGCCGCTCCTTAATGCCGGTACGTTCTACAATCCATTCATCGGAAGTATCAACCCGCTTTTCCAGATCCTTATTGGTAACAACAGTATCGGGAACACAGGTACCCAAACCAATAATACCTACGAATTTTTCATTCTCCTTCATTTGCAGCAATTCCCTCCTCGGCGATCTTTTCGCGTATATGATCAACTACCCTTTTTTCCGTGAACTCGTTGGCAACCCGAATCGCATTCTTAATCGCCTTGGCTTTGGAACTGCCATGACAAATAATAAAGCCGCCGTCAACGCCTAAAAGCGGCGCTCCGCCATATTCTGCGTAATCCATTTTTTTCTTTAGTCCCTTTAATGCAGGCAAAACTAAGAGTGATGCGATTTTGGCCAACAAACCGCTACGATAAATCGCATCCTTAATGAGTTGCATGATAACACTGGCCAAGCCTTCACCAAACTTTAGCACAACATTGCCGGTAAAACCATCACAGACAACTACGTCGACAGTGCCTTTAGGTATATCCCGGCCTTCCACATTGCCAATAAATTGAATGGTATGTAATTCCTTCAACAATGGATAGGCGGCAAGCGCCTGTTCGTTGCCTTTAGTATCTTCTTCCCCAATGTTAAGCAGGCCAACCCGTGGCTTTTTAATGCCCAGGACATATTCAGCATATAATGATCCCATAATTGCTCCCTGCACTAAGTGGCGAGGTTTGGCGTCGACGTTTGCGCCGGAATCAAGCAGCACGGTAGTTCCGTTAAGGTTAGGAATGGGTGTTGCTATCGCCGGACGTTCAATGCCTTTTATCCGACCCAGGCCAAACATGGCTGCTGCGACGGCAGCGCCAGTGCTGCCGGCTGAGACAACAGCCCGGCAATGCCCCTCTTTGACTAAGCGGGTGGCAACCACTACTGACGCATCTTTCTTTTTGCGGACGGCTGCCCCAGGGTGTTCGTGCATACCAATGACTTCGGCGGCATGTTGCACGGATAGTCTGGTCTCACTGGCCGCACCATGCTTATTCAGCGCTTCGATAAGCTGAGTTTCATCGCCTACCAGCACAACTTCACAGTTGTACTCACGAACTGCTTCTATGGCACCCATAACAATTTCTTCAGGGGCGTAGTCGCCCCCCATGGCATCAACGGCTATCCTCATGATATTTCTCTTTCACCATCTTCCAGTGAAACCATAATAAATTTTGCGCGAAAAACCTCTTGTGTTTCATTACGGGTTTTCACCCAAACAAAATACTTGTTGCCGCGCTTTTTAATGACTTCAGCCTTAGCAATGAGTTTATCTCCTACATGCACCGGTGTTTTGTACTTGATGTTTGCCACTCCGGTTGCGGCTACAGGTGAATCAACAATGGCCAAAGCGAGTGAGTTGGCTTGCGCATAGATAAAATGGCCCCGCGCCACTTTGGTCTTGGCGAAAACCATATCTGGGGTAATATGTAGCACGGAAATTCCCCGGCGGCCTAGTTCCAAGTCAATCAGTTCGCCGATGACTTCGCCGCTTGAAATCGCCTTGAGCTTAGCCTGCGCTTCCTCGGCCATTTGCTTGGTTCGCTCGCGAAGTTCAGGAATGTTCAGTTCCAGTCTGTCGAGCCGAATGGTAGGTATGCTGACGCCAAGCAACATTGCCAGTTCTTCATCGGTGAGAAACGGGCTGGCTTGCAGCTTTTCTTTTAAAATCTCCTGACGAATTTTCTTTTGCATGCGAGGCATCACATATCACCTGATATTAATAACAATTAATATAACCAATTGCTAGATTAAATTATACTCATTTACTGAAAAATATGCAAGAAAAAAGTGAGCAAGCTAGTTGGCTAAACCTAGCTTGCTCACCCTCTTTTTTTTTATTCCGCTGCAACAACGACCTTGCCATTATAATGACCGCATTCCGGACATACGCGGTGCGGCATTTTCATTTGATGGCATTGAGGGCACTCAACCAGCCCCGGAGCCGTCAGCTTCCAATTAGCGCGGCGCTTATCACGACGGGATTTGGACATCTTACGCTTAGGTACTGCCATGTAGTATCCACCTCCTTAACCCAGTCAAACCAGGTTACTAATTTTCCAATAGTTTTTTAAGTGCGGCAAGCCGAGGATCGACTGAAGCTGTTTGACAAGAACATGCATTGAAATTGCGGTTGACGCCGCATTGAGGACAAAGCCCTTTACAAGCGGAATCACATACTCTGTTAAGCGGTTCCCCTAAGATGAGGGTTTCGCGAACTAATTCGGTAATATCAACTTCATCGCCACGAAAAACAGCTAAATCTTCCTCGGCAAATTGGTCGGATAACCCGATTTGTTCCTGGTAAAGTTCATGGAAAGGCAGTTCGAGCCGGGCATAAAATGTTTCAAGACAGCGACCACACTCCATGCGGGCAGTTACGGCTGCTGTCCCGGCAACTTCCAGCAGTCTGCCGTTATTGACAATAGTTCCTTCGACAGATACTTGTCCGCTGACCCAGGCCATCTCGCCGCCAGGAAAAAGTTGTTCCGTGTTGCAGTCAAAATGGAAAGGTTGATGGCTGCCAATCTCTTTTTTTAGCGCAGAAACGTTAATTTTCATGATTTTCCACCCCAACCTCCATTAATTATAGCCACACTGATATACTTTGTCAAGAAAAGAGGCAGGGAATTCCCTACCTCTTACAACTGACAACACCGGGATCTAGCTGACGATGCCTTTGCAGATTTGCTCGGTGTCGCGGGCAATAACCAGTTCTTCGTTCGTCGGAATTACAAAAATTTTAACTTTAGCGCCGTCTACGCTAATTTCCTGCGCTTTGCCGCGGATATTATTTTTGACCGGGTCAATCCGAGTGCCGAGATACTCCAGCCCATTACAGATTTTATCACGCATGCCAGGCGCATTTTCGCCAAGTCCGGCGGTGAAGACGATCGCATCGACCCCTCCCATTACCGCGACGTAACCGCCAATATACTTCTTAACTTTGTAGGCAAAGATGTCCAGCGCCAACTGAGCCCGTTCGTTCCCTTGACCGGCGGCATCTTCGATATCGCGGAAATCGCTGGAAACGCCGGAAATGCCAAGTACACCGGATTTTTTGTTTAGGTAGGTATCAATTTGATCAGGACTCAGGCCCTCTTTTTTCATTAAAAACGGAATGATCGCTGGGTCAATTTCACCCGACCGGGTGCCCATAACCAGACCTTCCAACGGCGTAAAGCCCATACTGGTATCAATGGATTTGCCGTTTTTGATTGCGGCAATACTAGCACCATTGCCTAAATGACAGGTGATAATCCGCAAATTGGTCATATGCTCGCCCATCAGTTCGGCAGCGCGCTGCGAAACATATTTGTGCGATGTTCCGTGGAAGCCATAGCGTCTTACACCGTACTTCTCATAGGCTTCGAAAGGCAGTCCGTATAGAAATGCATGTTTGGGCATGGTTTGGTGGAAGGCGGTATCGAAAACACCGACTTGAGGCACTCCCGGCATAATTTCCGAGCAAGCTTCGATACCCATGATATTGGGCGGGTTATGCAAAGGTGCAAGTTCGATGCACTCCTTCAGGGCATCCATCACTGCCGGTGTAATCAGCACTGAATCAGCAAACTTCTCGCCGGCGTGCACTACGCGATGGCCAATGGCAGCAATTTCCTCCATGCTCTTGATGACCCCATGTTGGGCGTCGGTTAATGCTTCCATAACCATCTTAATGCCGATACTATGATTTTTGATATCGGCTTCCAGCTTCACCTTGTCTTTGTCGTGAGGCTGATGCGTTAAAACTGATCCCGCCAGGCCGATACGTTCTACCAGGCCTTTGGCTAAGACAGACTCGTCCGTCATATCAAACAACTGATATTTGATGGATGAACTGCCACAATTGACTACTAATATTTTCATAGTACCCTCCTAACTATATTTACATCGGCAAATATTGACCGATTTATCGACCAAGTGAATTTCGACACTTGTATTATTTTTCCTGCCTCGTTTACACTTTTTGTCGGATGAATAATTCTATTATTTGCAGGATTCGTCATGCACATCCCGAAAAACAACACAATACTTATCGAGGAGAGTGCGATGAAAGCTGTTGGCATAATCGCGGAATACAATCCATTTCATAACGGGCACCTATGGCAAGTAGAACAGGCACGGAAAAAATCAGGCTGCGATGCGGTGATCGCGGTGATGAGCGGAAATTTTTTGCAGCGTGGCGAGCCTGCTGCGTTTGACAAATGGCTGCGGGCGGAAATGGCTGTTCGGGGCGGTGTTGACCTGGTTTTTGAATTACCGTCAGTTTTCGCTGTTCGCAGCGCCCAGTTTTTCGCAGCCGGCGGCGTCCGATTGTTGGCGGCTTTGGGTGTTGTCTCTCATCTCTCGTTTGGAGCAGAAACAGCTGATTTAAAAGTTCTGGGAGCGGCGGCGTCCGCTATGATGCAGGATCGGACGCTGCAGACGCTGCGAGGCCATATGAAGACCGGCATCCCGTATGCGAAGGCGCTTTGCTTGTCAGTTACTGAAGCAACAGGGATTGATGAGGCGACCTTATCTTCACCCAATAACATCTTGGCCATCGAATATTTGAAAGCTATAAATACTTACGCGCCGGCTCTGGTTCCAATTCCGGTGGCCCGCCGGCAATCACAGTACCATGATACGGAAATTGTCGCAAACATCGCCAGCGCTACGGCAATCCGCCGCACACTCGAAACCGAGCAGCGGATCACCGGCGCCATTGCACGTGCAGTTCCGGCAACGACATTGAATATTATAAAAAAGGCCCTGGCGTCCGGGCAAGGTCCAAGCCGCTGGTCACGATTATCGCCGCTTATTTTATACCTGCTTCGTACACTGCCCTGTGAAACGATGGAGAAGACGCCTGACGCCGGCGAGGGGCTGCACTATAAACTCGCGGAGTGCGCGATGCGCGCCTCGGATGTCGATGAATTGCTGGAACTCGTCAAATCCAAGCGCTACACCCGTACACGCCTCCAGCGTATTCTAATCCATTTATTACTGGGAACGCAGAAAGAAGAATTAGCGTCCTGGGATGAAGCCGGGCCGCTGTATGCGCGGACGTTAGCCTTTAACGAGCGGGGACGCGTGCTCTTAAAAGAGATTGCTCAAAGCACCTCGCTCCCTCTTGTGGCCAAAACCACCAAAGTTCTGGACAGTCGCCGCCGCAACCGCTGCGAGTTGTCTTCTTTCGAGAGGATGCTGGCTATTGATACGCTGGCCGGAGACATCTTTGGCTTTACACTGGCTAACTCTCGCTGGCATGCAGGAGGTCAGGATTTTCTGCGCTCGCCGAGCTACATTCCTTTTCCACAAGAAGGCGTCTGAGCATTGGAAGCGCATCTTCTGCCGCTCGTTCTCCGATTGCGACGCATTCATCAATCGCATCAAAAGAACTGGGCGATATGTGGGCAACATCAGGCTGTATCAGTATATCGCAATCATGGTTGCGATGCTTGAAAATTTCTCGCTCCATAATGTCAATCGACTGAATAATGACATCAAAAACATTGGTAATATTGCAGATGATGCCTGCGTGGGCGAGATCTACACCAATGACAATCTCCCCTCCCATGCGTCTGGCAATGTCGGTGGGAGTCGGATTGACCACCGCGCCGTCAATCAGCATCATGTCATTTACGGTAAATGGCAAGAAGATACCCGGAACCGAGATGCTCGCCCTGACAGCATCCGCTACACTGCCTTCGGTAAAAATTACTTCTTTACCGTGACACAGTTCGGTTGCAACAACTGCTAAAGGAACTTTTAGCTCTGGAAACGTTTTCTGTCGTGTCAAGAGCTTGATCATATCGTGCGCCCGCTGCCCAGAAATGATGCCCATCTTGGGGATCACGAAATCCAGCCAGTGGCGCCGCTTTAAATTTTTGGCAATTTTATGTATGGTATCCGGATCGAGCCCAGCGCAATACAAAGCGCCAATTAATGCACCCATACTGCAACCGGCAACGTAATCGACCGGTATCTTCTCCCGTTCAAGCACTTTGAGCACACCGACATGCGCCAAGCCGCGCAAGCCACCCGACCCAAGCGCCAAAGCCACTTTGGACCGCATAATCCACCTCCCCTTTTTCGTCTCGGCTAATTTAGTTATAATAGCTCTCCTCCAACATATACATATAGAAGACCGCCTGCGGGTAGAGGAGGAGATAATGGATGGCAATCTGGGGCAGCGGCAGACGGTACCGTTCGCGACTGCTAGCATATTTTATGGCGTTTAGCAGTGTATTTATCACTGTAGCCATGGTGCAATACCCGAAAGAAGCGTTCGACTCGGCCATTATGGGGCTGAACTTGTGGTGGAACGTAGTATTCCCGGCGCTGCTTCCTTTTTTTATTTTGTCCGAAATTTTAATGGGTCTGGGAGTCGTGCATTTCATCGGCGTAATGCTTGAACCCCTGATGCGTCCGATATTTAATGTGCCAGGCGTCGGTGCTTTCGCCCTTACTACACTTTGCTACAGTAAAATTAATGATAATTCTACCAATAAATATACTGGAAAACTAACACCAAA
>JAOACF010000075.1 GCA_026417995.1 Negativicutes bacterium | reverse complement strand
GGCGAACAAGGCAAGACCGGCAAGCATGATCGCCCCGCCGAGATTGAACATAGGACCATAGCCGCAGAACTCGCTGACAGCGCCTAAAACTACCGAACCTGCAGTTATGCCTAAATCCATGAACGAAGTAAAAAACCCCAGGGCGCTCCCCCGCTCTGGCGGCGGCGTTTTATCGACAACAAGGGCGTTCAGCGTTGGCATAAACGCGCCAAAGCCTAAACCGAAACAAGCGCCTATTGTAATCAGCATCCACCAGCTTGTCAGCCACGGCAGCATAAACCCGGCTATCGCCACCAGCGCCATAAAGGGCAGAATCGTCCGGTACCGTCCCAGCCGGTCCGACAGCTTGCCGATCAAAACGCGGCTCAGCAGCGTAAAAACCGCCAAAACAGTGAAAAACACGCCAAAATTAGCCATTCCCCGCTGCGGCGCGAAAACCGGCAGAAATGTCATTGTCGCCCCATACAGCGTAGCGCCGGCAAACAGCGCAAGCGAAGGGACAAGCACCTCTTTCCTTTTGCCGATGGCCAACAAACTTGCCGTTTTTGCTCCTGCAGCACGCCCGCCGCCAATCTCCGCAAGTCCGGCAATTAGTAAGAATGCGGCCCCGGCAACCAGTGTCGAAACAGATAATAGGACTGCGAAATTATCCGCACTCTGGATGATAAATGTGCCAAACGCCGGAAACAGCGCCATCGCTACCACGTTCGAAGTGCCATAGAAGCCAAGCACTTCCCCCCGCCGCTGCGGTGGCGCCATGTCGGCAATATAAGCGGCGGACGCCGCCAAAAAAGCCGCATGCGCCAACCCGTGCACAACACGAATGACATAAAGGAGTTCAACGCTGACAACTAGCATATAAACGGCAAAAATCAGCGCGAAAGCGCCTGCACCCAACAGCATAACCAGCTTTCGCCCGTGCCGGTCGGCCAGCTGTCCGAACAGCGGACGCACTAAAACCGCGGCCAGCGTAAAAAAGCCCATAACCAGACCAATTTGTCTTGGCGTGCCACCCAGCCGGTCTACATATTGCGGCATTGTCGGGAGCAGCAGATAAAAGCTGCCAAAATACAAAAAATTAGCCGCAAAAATATACAGGAAATTCTTTGACTTAAAACTGAACGCCGCGTCCATTTTACCGACCTCCGCTGACCTGCGGTCTTTTTTTTGTCAATTTACAGCCGGACATCTTGTTTTATTGGGAATAAACGGTTCAAAAAAAACATTTGAGCATTTTCGCTACAGTGTCTGAATTCACCGTGGCCCATCCATGTATATATACGGGCATTGCTGAAAAAGAGCGGGCAATTGCGATATGGCACTTTTCGCTGCTGCTCAGCCCGTTTCCTGCTTCCCCGGCATGGTAGCGTGCGGTTCAGGCGGCCGGAGCCGTCACCGGCTGGGCGGCGTATTGGCTCAGTCACGCTCTCGGCCGGCAGCGCGCGGAAAAATCTAGGCAATCTCCGCTGCCCCGTTTTTCCCGCCAGCCCCGCTATACGACGCGGCCAAACAGCCAAATGTGTATGATAATGGAAAAGCGTCTTTGCCGAAAGGCAAAAACGCTTTTTTTGCTTAAAATTCGTCTTCCCAGGTAATAAAGGGATGCGGAACGTCAATCATGGCATTCACCATCAACTCAACCAAACCGCCGTAGATAATGTTGTATTTATCGCGAAAACCGTAGTGGTGCATGAGAGCATCACGCGCCGCCCCCTTACAGTTGGAGCAAGGAGCGCAGTAGTATTTGGGAATGGACGGGTCAAGCACGTCTTTAAACGCTTCCAGGACTTGCTGCGCTTTCTTGCGGCTGGCCAGATTATTGCGCCATTCGGGGAAGTTCTGGCTGTTCATAATGGCGAAGCCGCTGCCGCCGCCGCAGCAATAGTTATTCGTGCCGGCGTTGGGCATCTCGCGGAACTGCCCCGGCGGCAGGATATGCTTTAAGACATTGCGCTGCGGGTTGATAATACCCATAAGCCGAACCATATTGCAGGGGTCATGCATAGTTACCGGGAAGTTATTTTTCATTGGGTCAAACTTGATCGCCCCGCTGAGCGTTATCTGCTCAAGCAGCGGCAGGCAGCTTTCACGCGGAATGGCAAAATCCCCCACGCATAGTCTGTCGGCGATGGTAACAAGGCCTTTCGTGGCGTGTCCGCATTCACCCACAACAATTTTGCGCACGCCTAAATTTTTGGCGGCCTGAACTTGCGCCAGCGCAATCCGCGCATATTGGACATCATCATACCAGACACCGTAGTTTACGCCTTCATAGCCCATTGCCTCGCTGGACAATGTGTAATCAATGCCGGCAGCGTCAAACAGGATGGCAAACGCGGCGGGGTTTTCCGGCCAAGCCATATACTCCCCGGCATTATGCAGCAGCATGATGTCGGCGCCTTTTTTATCCACCGGGATTTTAATGCGCCGCCCGATCTTTTCCTCAATCAGGTCTTCGATGAATTCAATATTGTCGAGGAACGCCGCACGGGTCATGCCGGTAGAAGATCCGGTAATCATGTGGTTAATTGTGCCTGACTTGTGTACCGCGTCAGGCGCTATGCCCATTTCCATGCTGAACAGTTTGCGCAGTTCGCGGGCGAGAAGCGCATTATCCACGCCGATCGGGCAGGTGGAAGCACAGCGGCGGCAGAGGGAGCAGCGCCAGGAAAGTTCGGCAAGACGGTAAACCACCCGCCAGTTTAATTCGACATCGGCGCCGGCCCATTTTCCCAGCAGCCGACCTGCCGGTGTAAAGTACCGGCGGTAAATCCGCCGCAAAAGCTCGGAGCGGAAGTTGGGACGATAGATGTCCTGCCGCCCGCTCGCCTCGTATACAGGACAGGCTTCATTGCAGGTATTGCACTGCATGCAGTATTCCGTGCTGAGCACGGTAGGCTGCAAGAAAGCCCAGTTGTTTTCTTTTTTAAACAGCTTTTCCAGCCCGGCCAAAAAGGAGTTCACGATAGCCGCTTCTTCTTCCGGCGTTTTGGGAATTGGCAAGTTGAGTGCCGAAAAGCCGTCAAGTGAGTAGTCATATTTTTCCCAAAGCTCGGGACGTACCGGTTTAAACTGCTTTTGCGAGGTATCCTCACCCGGCAGAGGTGCAAGATCGCTGTAACTCAGCGGCGTCAGCACTTTTTCGGCCGCGCCGAATTCACTCAGCCGCACTCTTTTTTTCATTTCTTGTCAACCTCCCTTTCGGGCCGCGACGCTACTTGCTCTGCCCAGTTTCCGCGGTGCTTGATGTGGCGGGCCGACCATTCCACCGAGTAGCTTAGGTAGCCCGTAATGTCCTTTTCCATGTCGCTGCCTGCTTTAAGCGGCTCATCGTCCCACATAATGTTGTGGTAAAAGAAATACTTAGCGGCAAAGTGCATCATCCGGCTAAAAGGAAGATATAGCAGGAAAACGCTGAACCAGAACATCTGCCAGGCGATAAGGGAATCCTGAACCGGCACGGCGGTGAAAGTAAGCAGGCCGGCAACTTGCGCCCGCAGCAGGGCAAAAGTTGGATCCGCAAACAGCCATGCGGCAAAGCCTGTGCCGAATAACAGCAGCATTAGGCCCAAATTCATATACGATACGGCATCCGAAACAGCCTGCATTTCCTCATCATGCACGCGCAGATGAAACAGCCAGAGCGTACCAGCCAGTCCAAAGACGAAAGATGCTACCCCGGCGGCAATCGTGAGATAATATATCAGACTGGCGAGGCCGCCGGCAGCGCTTACCCTGACGCCGGCAATTTCCATCACCGCGCCGGCAACCAAAAGAGCCAACCAAGCGGTGCCGATATAAAATCCTAAATGCAATAAGTACGAACCGCGCCAAATCTTGCGGTTGTTCAGAAACGCGCGTTTAATAAAAAATATTTCTTCGCCCATCTCCTTGAGCTCGTGCGTCAGGGAGAACTGCTTGGGCAGCTTATAAAAATCGACCTTTTGGTATTTGGAACCTTCCGGCCCCTGATGCGGTACCGGATAAAGATCCCAGCGCAGGTGTCTAGGCATATTCATAATGGCATGAACTTTGTAAGCGGTGACTACAGTGAACACCGCAATCGCCAAATAAACCATTGGCCCTGTTACAAACCCTTCCAGACTGTTCACGCAAACACCCCCCAAAATTTCATGCGGCTAGAGCATGCCCCATTTTCTGGCATACTCAAGAATGATCTGAAACTCACGGTCTTTGAATCCTTGTTTGAGAAGATACTCTTTCACCTCGTAGGCCTCGACTGTTTGAGAGTCGGCGTAAATAACATTATTATGTGCGGTGAATTCGAAGCCGATTGCCGCCAAAGCATCCATCATCGCCGCCACCCGCAGCGGCCGGCCGGCCACCGCCCGGCTAAAGTCCCGGATGAGTTCCGGCGTCACCTTGTCAGCCTTGTTTACCATTTCATAACATGCGGGATCAGGGCGAAGATGCAATACGACCCGGGTCAAATGATTAACAACTTCGTTGTATGTCTTTTCCATGATATCGCTCCCAGCCTGCATTGTACGAGGAGGAAAAATGGGCTGGACGGATAACCTTCCAGCCCATTTTACTTGTTGGCTAATATTACTTAACGCTTAACCAGTAGTCAACAAACAGCACATTGGACAGATAGTAACCCAGCGGTACGTTGATCAAAACGCCGATGGTGAAGGCCGCGAGCGGCTTCCAACCGAACGACGTCAGTTCGCGGAAGCGGGTAGTGAAGCCAATGCTGAGGAAGGTCCAGGTAAAGGTCCAGCCCCGCAGCGTCTTAATAACACCCAGCGCCTCTTTCTCGTACCCCGCTGCAATCTTGGGAGCCATCATCGAAATTACTACTGTAGTGAAAATAGAGGCAATGAAGAAACCGATAACGAATTTGGGGAAACGGCGCCATACTTCACCATAGTCAACACGCTCTGACTCGGAAAGCTTCTTCTTTTCCCAGACGCTTACCGACAGAATAGCGGCCATGAGCGCCCACAGACCTACAAACATATCGCGGCCGACAACCTTCATCAGCGTAAAGGTCTTAACGGCTCGGTCATCGCCTTTCGGCAGGTTGGCAGCGGCGTTATACTGTTCAGCAGCGGCAAAGCCGGCGGCATCAGCAAATTCTGATGTACCGATCCAAGCACCGGCCGGGCCAGGGGCCATACCCAGCTTCAGGCATGCCCACGGCAGAACAGCAATCATGATAACCGCCCAGATGACAACCAGCGAGATGGCAACAGAAACATGCTCTTTTTCCGCGCGGCAGGCGCCGCCGACGGCGATGGAGCCGGAAACGCCGCAGATGGAACCGCCTGCGCCCAACGTGGCGCCGAAGCGGGGATCAAGGCCAAACAGCCTGGTAGCCGCCCAGTAAATAGAGAAGAAAGTAACGACAGAAACGATGGTAGCCTGCAGCATGGCCAACGGACCAGCTTTCATGATGATGGTGAACGGCAGGGTTGCGCCCATCAGGACGATACCGGTTTTAACGTAAAACTCGGTACGCAGCGCTTCCTGGAACCAAGCGGGCAGCTTGACAAGGTTGCTGACGATCATGCCGAATAAAAGCGCTAGCAGCGGGGTTTCAAGCTGATAGTCCTTTAGGAATTTATTAGATCCCAGCGCCGTAATAACCAGCGAAATTACAAAAAGTACGGAAAAACCTACAGCATAGTTTTTAACCTTATAACCCATGACGTTGGCAGCAATCGTAAATGCGACAAGGAAGAAAACGAACAGCGTAATAATACCGCCAATATTATTGCCCATAGCTGCCGTTACTTTGCTCACATCATTAGACCAACTGGGAACGGAAACTGCCATCGCTTTGAACATGCCCATGGAACCGGCCATGAAGGCAAAGGTGATGGCTACAGTCAAGAACAAGGCAATGATGATTGCCCAGGTGTCTTCCCTTTTAATAAAGGGCAGACTTGATTGTGGTACACCAGCCATTTTTCAAACCTCCTGTTTTTTTGTTTTATTTTGGACTATTCCCAACAACGGGAATGTTCCGTCTATTCCAAGCGGCTACGGGCGGCGGGGAGACCCGCCACCCTGCACGCTCAGCCAAACAGGATCATTACGGAAGGGTATTTATACGCAGCCGGTAGGTTTCGGCAAACCGGCCAGCTTGCAGGCGCCCTTCGCCGGGCCGGACGGAAACAGGTCATAGATCTCTTTCAGGCTGAAACCTGTATCCTTGCACAGCTTGCGGATCATTGGCGCAATACCGAACTGCTTAAAGTAGTCACGCAGATAGTTAATAACCTTCCAATGATCTTCGGTCAATTCCTCAACGCCTTCGGTTTTGGCGAAGGCTTTTACCAGGTCTTCGCTCCACAGATCAGGCTCAACAATAAAGCCATCTTCGTCAAGTTCAATTTTTACGCCATTTACCTCAATATAATTCATGCGTTAAATCCTCCTTTATTATTTGTCAAATACCATGGCCTTGCCGACCAAATCCATCACTCCGCCCATGCTGAGACTACCCATGCCGTAGTGCTTCATTACATGCGGCAGCTGAGCTTTGCAGATCGAACATGGCACTGCGAAATAATCCAGGCTGCCAAGAGCTTTTACTTGTTCTGCTTTCTTTTTGCCAAGCTGCATCCGGATTTCCATCATTTCGTCCATCAGGATACCTGAACCGCCGCCGCAGCAGAAGTTCTCTTCGCGGTTCGGCGTCATCTCGACAAACTCTTCGACACACGCCCGAATAATCTGCCGGGGTTGTTCGATTACACCGCCGGCGCGCGCATAGTTGCAGGGATCATGCAGCGTAACCCGCAGCGGCAGCTTGCGCAGCGGCAGCTTGGACAGGTTTTCCGCCGCGTATTCCAGGACATGCATAATCTTGAAGGGCACCGGACCGCTTGCTCCTTCGGTATACATCCTGGCCGCGCGCCAGCCGTGGCCGCATTCGCCCTGGACGACCAGGGACGCGCCGACTTCCCGCGCCGCCTCTTTGAGGCGTTGGTTATGCTCGCGCATCACATTCATATTGAATAACAACCCAAAGTTGGCAGCCTCAAGAATCTTGGATGATATCGTCCAGTTGACGCCCAGGTGATGGAACATCTTCGCCGCGCCGATCATGGTATCCACGTTGGTAAAGAAGTCGGCGGAAGATGGCACGTACAGCACGTCAGAATTGGGCTTATCAATCGGAATTTTTATGTCCAGGCCGGTTTCGTCCCGCATCTCGTCTTCCATAAACTCGGCGCAGTCGACAATGGCCGGCTTGGGGATACCCATGTTGTTGCCCGACTTCTCCATATTAACGGCTATGCCGGCCATGAACTTGGGCATAATCCCCAGCTCTGACATGATGTGCCGGGCAGCAATCGTTACCTCGGCGGTATCAATGCCGAAGGGACAAAATTGGGCACACCGGCGGCACTCGTTGCATTGGTAGAAGTAGGTCATCCACTTGGAAATCAGTTCGCTGTCAAATTCCTCGGCACCATAGAAACGTCCGAGGAGCTTGCCGGCGGTTGTAAAATAGCGCTTATAGACCCGACGCATCAGTTCGGCGCGCGCGGCGGGGAAATTGTTGTAATCGTTGGTCCCCAGGTAGCTGTGACACTGCTGCGCGCAGTTGCCGCACTTAGTGCAGGTCTCCAGCATCACCATGATCGACCGCATCGAGCTCCGGACGTCATCCAGTTTCGCCAGAAACTTCTCTTTTATTTCTGTTTCGGGAGTGGGCTTAAACCCCGCGGCTTTGACTTCCTGTTCCTTGGCCACGTGTAGCGGAACTTTCATAGCTCTGCCCCTCCTTTGCAAAGATAGTTGCCTGGCGCTGCACGCCTGCCGGCGTGGGATACACGGGCGGCGCCTCGGAAATCATCGCCCGGCTGACGACCGAGCCTAAAAGATGCACCAGTTTGGAAAACGGGAAGTAAATCATTAAGATATTTACCAGCAGAAAGTGGGAAATAAACAGCCAATTTTCCGGTATCGGCACCGGCTGCAGCGTAAGGAGCCCGCCCAAATAGGTGCGTATTACCGGTAAATCCACGTGTACCGTTGGCAGCCGCATATGCATTCCGGTGATAACTACCGCTAATATAAGCAGCAGGTCAAAATAATCGGCCGGGTCGGATAAACGCTTGACTTCGGCAATGGCGGTGCGGCGGTAAAAGAGCGCGAGCAGCGAAAGCAGCAGCATAATCCCGGCAACAGTGCCCAAGCTTTCGGAAAGCAGGGTGCTTGCTTTCGGCGATAAGCCGATCAGCGTAAACTGCTGGGTCAGAAAGTAGATGCCGACAATATGCCCCACAATGACCAAAGCCAATGAAACATGCATGATCCAGGCCCAAAACCAGAGTGTGCGGTCGCCTTTATACAGCGGGGTGAATAAGCACAGCTGCTTGCCTACAGCAGTCACCCGCTCCACGGCGGAAGCGGGCGCCGGAAACATGGTAAGCTGGAAGGGAACCGGCGCCTTAAGCCAGGTCAATACCCTCCAGGCCAGTCCGGCAAGGAACACTCCCATAGCAATATAAGGAAACACCTGACCAATAAAATAGAGCATTGTTTAACCCTCCTGCAGGCGCCGTAAATCGACTGGCGGAAAACTCGCCCGCATTGCGCGCAAGGAGCGGGCTTGGTCTCCGCGATCCTGACGCAACCAAATGCGCCCGGCGGCGGAGACCCGGCCGCTTAACTTGTTTACAACCAGTCTCGGATCTTCCCGTTGTCTGTCTACTAAAAACGGAATTGGGTGGTGGAACGGAAGGTTTGGGTAGCGTGAGTGAAGCTGTCGATGTGCTTTTCGGTGAAGGGAAGACCGGTCAGTTTGAAGAACCGCTCCCAACCGATGCGCTCGATCCATTCGCCCATGCGCTCGCCGTACTTGGCGTCTTTAGCCCAAACTTCCACGAGGTGTTTCACGGTATCGGTTACTTCCGGCCAACGCGGCGGATTGTTCTTAATGAACGGAACCGCCAAACGGGAGAACATCGGGGCGGTGCGGGCGTTGGAAACCTTGCCGCCAACCCAAATTGAAACGCCGTCGTTTTCAGGATCCATAATCTTAAGCGCCGGGCAAACAACAGTACAGTTGCCGCACATCATGCACTTTTCGGCATTGATTTCGATGCTCTTGAGCTTGGGATTGGGGCGAATCGCACCTGTCGGGCAAGATGCCACGGTGGTTGGGATTTCGCAAGTTTTGGCTACAAGCTCGTCGTTAATGCGGGGCACCGTGCGGTGAATGCCGACAATCGCAATATCCGAGCAGTGGCAGGCGCCGCACATGTTTACGCAGCAGGCAACCGCAATGCGCAGACGGGCAGGAATTTTAATTTTGCCGCTAAAGTACGGATGGAGTTCATCCATGACCGATTTAACCAAGCCGGATGCGTCGGTAACCGCGCTCTTGCAGTGCACCCATCCCTGAGTGTGTACCACATTGCTGATCGCGTGGCCGGCGCCGCCGATCATATGGCCCCTAGCCTTTAGTTCGTCAAGCAGCGGCTGCAACTGGCTGGGGTCGGACACCAGAAATTCAACGTTATGACGGGTAGTAAACCGGAGGTAGCCGCCGCAATACTTTTCAGCAATATCACAAATTTCGCGAACCCAGTCGCTGTTGACCAGACGGGGCGAGGCCATGCGCACGGAGTACAGAACAGCGCCGGTCTCGCTTACATGCTTTATAACGCCGGGCTGGGGAATTTCATGATACAACCATTTGCCATAGTTTTCGGCAACGATAGGCGGCAGCATCTCCCGGTAATCGGGAGGTCCAAAATCTGTTCTAGCCACGTTTTTCTACCTCCTCTGCACTCCAGAAAATATACGGGTTGGCGCGCGGCGCGGTCACCATCTGCGGCACAGGCTCCAAACCTATGGCTTTCAGGAAGGTGGCATAGCCGACGCGATCGATCAGTTCGCCGACGCGTTCGCGGTTTTTGCCGTGCTCTGCCCAGTAATCGGTTACACGGTCGATAATTTCCTTAAGTTCGGTATAAGGAGCTTCCATCTTCATGAACGGCACCAGCACCCAGCCGATATTGGCGCCTTTAACAACCGGTGCCTTGCCGCCGATCATAATGGCAGCGCCGCGCTCTTTACCAATGCGGATGGCTTTGGGCATGGCGTTAATGCAGTGCATACAGTGGGTGCAGTCCTCGGCCTTAACCTTAAGCTCTTTGTTTTCTGCGTCCCAGTCAAGCGCCCAGGTTGGGCAGCGGCGCAAAACATTTTCCTCGAGCTTGAAGCCGTTAGCCACATATTCACGAACAGCATCTTGATCAATTTCGATCGTATCACGCCAAAGACCGACAATCGCCAAGTCGGAGCGGGCCGTGGACGCTGCACAGTCATTCGGGCAAGCGGAAATCTTGATTTTAAATTTATACGGCCAGGCCGGGCGGTGCATTTCATTCTGATAATGCAGCGTCAGGTTGTGGTTGATGTCCATGCTGTCGATGCAAGCTTTTTCGCAGCGGGCCATGCCCACGCAGCAGCTTGGGGTGCGGAGCGCGCCGCCGGAACCGCCAAGGTCAAAGCCAATTTCGCTCAGCGCGTCAAAGCAGGGCTGTACATTTTGGGTATCTGTGCCAAGCAGGATGATGTCGCCGGTAGAACCATGAAGGTTATACAGACCGGTGCCGTACTTATCCCACACATCGGCCAATTCGCGCAGTTTTTTGGTGCTGTAGAAGAAACCGGCGACCTGGTTAACCCGCAGCGTATGGAATTCCCGGCAATCGGGGAATCGCTCCGGATCGTCGGAATAACGGCCGACTACACCGCCGCCGTATCCCTTAACACCGACGATGCCGCCATGTTTCCAGTGACCGATTTTCTCCTCGTACGATGCTTCCAGTTGTTGAACAAGACCCGCAGCCATTTTGGATTTCTTGGCCGCTTGTTTCAGTTGGGTCACAAAACTAGGCCATTCGCCTGCTTCCAACTCATCAAGTAAGGGGGTCGTCTTCTTTTCATCCATCGTCTCTCACCTCCGCAATATTTGCCATTTAATATTCCTGCACTGTAATAGCCCCTACGGGACAAACAATGGCGCAGGTTTGACAGCCCATACATTCTCCTTCGCCAACGTCAGCCTTACCGCTATCCATAACAAATATTTGTGCAGGGCAAGATTTGGCGCACTCTCCGCATCCCACACACAAGTCACTGTCAACCGAAACAATAAACACCCATGACCACCTCCCTCCCATGTTTATAAAGTCCGCCAACCAATGAGTCCGCATTATGTTAATAAGATAATACTGCTGGCACTCGGACGCTTTGCTCGATTTTTCACATACCCGGCCCTAGCCCCACGTTATAAAAATCACTTTTGTCTTACAGCTTATATTGGTTCTACGTGCTTTGTGAGAATCCTTTATACAAATTAAGGGCCAGCGGGCCTTAGACAAATGTCCTTATCACCGCCAACCCTTATAAATTCTATAGTTTTCTGAAAACACATATGACTTTTAGTGCGAAATTTCACAGACTTTTCACACTTAGTTCACAATTGGTTCACAGATTTTACGATAATTGTCTTCTTGTTATGTTAATTTTGCGTTTGCTGCGCTCTACCCAGTCCTGAGTTTTCAGCACACCGGCGAATCTGAGCGCCTGCGCGACAAGTATCGCCCGGTGCAGTTCCTCTGCAGCCATGCTGCCGGCTTTAGTTGGCAAAAGCAAATATCATACCGGCGCTTAGGCCGAAAGGGAGTCCGTTCACCGGGTGCTTCGGCCTGCCGCCGCTGTAAAAATGAAGACCAACCCCAGCGAAATGAGGCTGACCAGCAAAGAGCTATAAACAGTAAAGTGTTCCTTAAGAAAGCTCGACAGCAAAAAAGAAAGTATGCTTCCGACCGAACCGACGGTAACGAAAAAAGTAATCAGCCGCGGGCAGGTTTTTTTGCGTTGCATGGTGCCAAACGCCAAAATCGTGGCATACAGTCCGGAAAACCCCAGTCCGGTCAAAGCTGTAAGCGCTATTGCCCAATAAGGATCAGCCACCTGCAGCATAAGCACAAATGTCAAAAACGCCGCGCCCGACGCGTACAATATCAAGTGCACGGGTCTCGCTTTGCCGGCAAGATAGCCGGTCAGCAGCCGTCCCCCGGCCATCGCCGCCCAGAACAGCGACAGCGCCAGACTGGCCTCAGCCAGCGGCAGGCCGCGCTGTTCGACAAAATATACTACAATCCAGTAGACCAGTATTGTCTCGGCTGCGACGTAGGCAAACAGCGCCGCGGCGATCAAATAAACGCCGGCACCCCGAGCTTCGCCAGGGTCATCTTCTGCATCGTCTTTTATTGTCACGCCACTTGTAAACGGAGTATTCAGCGCGGCAAATCCGATAATGGCCACCGGCGCCAGGCTGCCAAAATACACCTGTTCCCAGGTTGCTCCCAGCTTTAGGAGCTGCCCGGTGGCGGCCGGCGAAAGAGTAGCGCCGAAACCGTAGAAGAAATTGAGAATATTCAGCTTGGCGCTGCGCTCGCATCCATGAAAGGAGCTGATAATATAATAGTTTCCGCAGGAACACAGCACGCCCAGACCGATGCCGGCTCCCAGAATTGCCACGGCAAAGGGAAGAGCGTCCGAACACGAAGCAGCCGCGCCAATGCCCACGAAGGCGAGCAGCACAGCGCCCAGCATTGTCCGCCGCATGTCAGCGCGGTCCAGCCGGAAACCATTGACAAGGATGGCGGCGCTGTAGCCTGCGCTGAACAAGCTGAAAACGTAACCGATAACCGCGGTGTCTACCTGGAATGTTTTGGCCATTTCAATCGCCAATACACCGGCCATGTTAAAACTTACGCCGATAAACCAGAAAATCAAATATACCAGTGTGGTAGGGTTCATAGCCAGCCTCATTCGGCAAACACGATATGCCCCGGCTCCATTTTTTCAATTGCGGCCAATGCTTCAATTGTAACGCCGTCAGCTCTTAACTGGTCGCCGCCGTGCTGAAATCGTTTTTCGATGACAATGCCCGCGCCTGCAAGCTTCGCCCCTGCCTGTTTAATAAGCTCGGTCAGTCCGTGCAGCGCCTCGCCGTGCGCCAAAAAGTCGTCAACAACCAAAACTACGTCTCGGGCGTCTAAATACCGGCTTTCCACCGTGATATGCACAGTCTCCCGCCGGGTAAAGGAATAAATCTCTGCCGAGTATAAGCCGCCCTGCTGGGTGACGGCATGCTTCTTTTTGGCAAAAACGACCGGCACGCCAAGATGGAGTGCGACCGCCATGGCCACGGCAATACCGGATGCTTCCACAGTCAAAACTTTGGTAACACCGGCAGCCTGAAAACGGCCGGCCAGTTCCTTCCCCATGCGCATAATAAACTGCGGGTCAATCTGGTGGTTAAGAAACGAGTCGACTTTCAGCACTTCATTGCAGCCAATCACCTGGCCTTCGGCCAGAATTCTTGCTTTAAGTTCTTGCATCCCCGTATACTCCTGTTACTATTATCTTTGTATTTTATCAATTTTTGCCGTTCTTGCCTACCGCTACAACGCTTCCCGTCCGGCAAAATGGAAACCGTGCCGCCTTTGCGTACCATTACTATGACCGAGACGGCGGCAATCAATGCATATTGCAGCTATTAACTGATATGCCCCAATGCGTTCTCCGCCATGCACGCCCCCCGTAATGGGCCTGTAAAAACCATTCCATGCAGTCTGCCAATCACCTGCTAAACCAAGCTTGGCTAATAAATTTTTATGTTTTCAGCCAACAGTTTATTGCCTATCCGACTTATACCACAATGCCCGGGTAAAACAAGTTCCTCCCTCAGGCAGTGTGAGGG
>JAOACF010000074.1 GCA_026417995.1 Negativicutes bacterium | reverse complement strand
AGCGGTTCCACCCTGCTTGGCCGTTCCCGGCCCGCCTTGGTTATATGGCAGGTTTTACTCCCCCGCTGCCAAAACGGCGCGGCTTTCCTCCTGCAGCTTGGGATTGCCTTCACCTGAAAGCGCAAGGCTTGCACCCTCCCTTGCTCGCTGATATTTCAGGCTACTCTTTCCCGCATCGCCGTAATTTTGCCAATAAGACTTACTATGCTCAAAATATTAGCAAACCTAACCTATTTTGTCAAATCAGATTTTTTAAAACAGGCCTTTGCGCAACCGTTCTTCCTCCGTGCTGTCTGAAGCAACCGGTGGGTGAAAGACATCCGTCTTTACCGTCTCGGTATCGCCGTCTGACCGCACAATCTCGATGGAGCAGCGTTTAAAGGCAGCGACCAGGATGCCAAGCGCGGCTAACTGCGGCATAACTACCGCGCCGATCGCTCCCAAAGTTACCGGGATTTCTACCAGCGTTTTGCCTTCGCTTTTAACCCGGATCCGCGATACATTACCTTCCCGGATCAGTTGTTTGACTTTTTCAACGACTTCGGAAGAACGGACTGAAAATTCCTCTGTCCAGCTTGTTTCATTTTGGGCCTCAAGTTCAATCAATGCTTCTATGACATTGCCGTTGTTGCGCTCCAGAGCCTCCTTGGCCTGCCGGTAGCCTACCCCCGTCCGCTCGCGGACGGTATCGATTTTTTCGAGGGTAATCTCTTGCATCGGCTAATTCCTCCTAATAACGTAGTCGCCAAGTAGTTTATGCACTTTTGCACCATTTATCCCTAACCTTAGATACGATCGCTGGCATTTACCAGCCTGATAAATGCCAGTGACTTTAGCGGTTTTTCCATACGGCAGGCCAAGAAAACATTGAGCAGGTTTTCTGTTGATGCTAATACGCCGCTATTTACCGTAAAATGGCCCGGACTGTCCCATGATAGCGCCAAGAGCTGCGTGAGAAATATCTTGTTCGCACCGGAAAAAATGATTGTATCTGATCCTTGGCAACGCGGACAAACAACGCCTCCCGCCTGAGCGCTAAATGCTGCAGGCGTTTTAAGCGGATCGCCGCAGACTGCGCATTGTTCAAGCTGCGGCGCAAAACCGGCCAACGCCATTAATTGCCAGCCCGCAGCCAAAGCAACAATGCGCGGGTTGCGGCGGCTTAGCAGTGCAAAAGCGCCCAGCAGAAGTTCAAATACCCCCGGCTCTGGCTCACGTTCCGGCCAAAATTCGACGACTATTTCTGCGATAAACGAAGCATATGCCATAAATATCAAATCCTCGCGGAGTTCGCGAAACGATTGTTTAATCTCGCACTGTCTGACAGTATCGATTGCCTTTCCGAAAGCAAGCGAAACATCCATGTGGGTAAAAGGCTGCAGCGCCCCGGCCAAACGATTCTTGGCATTGCGCGCGCCGTAAGCGATGGCGCTGATTTTTCCGTATTCACTTGAAAATAAAGTGACCATTCTGTCGGCCCCGCCATAGTCGCGCGCGGCCAGCAGAATGGCTTCCGTCTGATACTCTGCCATTACGTCCTCTCGTTTAGTGCTTTTTCATATTCTCCGCTACGTCAGGATAAAGAGACTGGCAATTCACGCATTCCCGATACGTAAGATACGCTCCGATAAGCCCGGTGCTTCGAAAGATTTCCCACATAAGGTCTTGCAACACCATTCCGCATCATCCTTCCGCATTGTTATTTTGTCAGTTACTCCCCGCTTACGGGCGCAGGGAACGTCAACGGCACCGCCTTGACCCGCATAATGCGGAAACCATTGACATGCAGAACCGCAAAAGAATAATCGCCGATGGCTACCTGATCACCTGCTTCGGGACGCCGGCCCAGCAGTCCGAAAATATAGCCGCCGATCGTATCTTCTTCGTGATCTTCCAAGCGGATGTTTAATAGTTCGGCAACGTCATCCAGCAATACCCGCCCTTCAAACTCATAGGAGCCGTCCGGAAAACGCTGAATCTCCATCACTTCTCCTTCATCATGCTCGTCTTGAATATCGCCCACAATTTCTTCCAGGACATCTTCCATCCCGACAAGACCGGCTGTCCCGCCATATTCATCAACCACTACCGCGAGATGCGTCCGCTTGCGGCGCATAACCTGCAGCAGCTTGGCGACCGACATGCCTTCCGGCACCATTAAGATTTCCCGCATAATCGAGCGCAGGTCTTTTTCTCCCTGGCCGGTCCAGTCAAGATCCATCAAATCCCGGATATGAATCATGCCAAGTACATGATCCTTATCTCCCTCGCAAAGCGGATACCGGGTATGCCCTGTTTCGCGCACTATTTTCAGATTTTCCTCGAAGGGATCATCGATAAACAGGCAGATCATATCCTGGCGAGGCACCATAACCTCGCGGGCTGTCCGGTCGGCAAAGTCAAAGACATTGTCAATCAGTTCGCTTTCCATCTGGTTAAGAATGCCGCCGCGATGACTGGCGCTGACGATCATGCGCAGTTCTTCCTCAGAATGGGCCATATCGGCTTCATTTGGCGCCCTGATTCCCAGGAGCCCGAGGATGGCTTGCGCCGACTTATGAAACAGGGCAATAATAGGATACCCTAATTTGTGAAAAACATAGAGCGGCCAAACAGTAAAAAGAGCCAATGCTTCGGCCCGTTGAATGGCAAGCGATTTGGGAACAAGTTCGCCCAACACGATATGCATAAAGGTTATGATGGTAAAGCCGATGGCTATGCTCAGCGTGGTGTGGAACCAGGCGGAACCGGGAATATATTCATTAATAAACGGCTCAAGCAAGGAAGATATAGCCGGTTCGCCGAGCCAGCCCAAAGCCAGCGAGGAAAGCGTAATGCCCAGTTGCGTCGCTCCCAGATAGGTATCAAACTGGCCCACTACTTTAAGCGCAAGTTCAGCGCGTTTATTGCCCTGCTGCGCAATTTCCTCAAGGCGGGTTTTTCTAACCTTGACCAGAGCGAATTCCGCCACTACAAAAAAACCGTTAAGCAATGCCAGAAAAACAGCCGCCAATATTTTGACCACACTAAAAAGTGCCGTGTCGATAGCACATCTCTCCCTAAGATTTGCTCACATCAGTAGTATTGCGTGGCATGACTGCTCCGGCTGTAAGCACATATTGCAACGCGCTTTCGCTTGTAATGTCTACCGGTATTATATCCCGCTTCGGCACGATAATATTAAAACCGGCCGTCATGTTAAGACTCATGGGAATGAAAACGCAGACATGCTCTTCGTCAAATTTGCTGCGAAAACAGGGTGCCAGTTCGGGCATGACAAACCCCAGCGCCCGTGCCTCCGGGTGAGGAAAAGGCACCAATGCCGCCTGCCTGAACATTTGTTGGGATTCCAACACTGCAGTCGAGAGCTGCTTCACACTGTTGTAAATAAATTTAACAAAAGGAATGGTGGAAAGCAACCGCTCTCCGGCGTCAAGCAACCGCCGGAGCAGCCAGTGCGAGGACAGCCATCCTGTCAGGAGAATAATGGTGAGTACGGCGACGAGACCAATCCCTGGAAAATGAATAGGCAAATGCCGCCCCAACAATCCTTCCGTCAGCTCAAATATATTGACAACTACGAAAACCGTAATAGCAAAAGGTACGATTACGATCAAACCATTAATAAAATACTTGGATAGCGTTTTCATAACTCACCCCTCTTACCGAATCATACCATTTACCGGCAACAGGGTCAACAATATCCAGGCAAACTCCTGACAACGGCAAAAAAAACGCCGGCCTCAACGAGGACGGCTACGGTGCTATATCCGTTATTCATAGCCAAAGGAGCGCAGCGCCGCATCACGGTTGCGCCAGTCTTTCTTGACCTTTACCCATAAATCAAGAAACGTCTTTGATCCCAGCAGGTTCTCGATATCGGCGCGCGCCAGCCTGCCGATCTCTTTTAACAGCGCACCGCCGGCGCCGATAACAATCCCTTTTTGTGATTCGCGTTCTACATAAATTACCGCCCGCACGTACAGATCGCCGTTAGAACGGGAGGCAATTTCCTCGATATCAACGGCAATGGCATGCGGAATTTCATCGTGCGTCTTGTGCAGCGCTTTTTCCCGGATCAGTTCGGCAATAACATTGCGCTCTGGCTGGTCTGTCACCATATCGTCAGGATAGTACTTGGGCCCCGGTTCCAGATGGCTTTTGATTTCATCAACCAAACTGGCCAAGTTTGTTTTATCGATCGCCGAGATTGGCACCACCGCGGCAAAATCACGCACTGCCGTATACCGGGCAATAATCGGCAACAGCGCATCTTTCTTCACCTGATCAATTTTATTAACTGCCAGAATGACGGGAGTTTTTACTTCCGCCAGACGCTCCATGATATACTGCTCGCCGGTGCCTAGCTCGGCGGTGGCATCAACGACGAATAAAACAACGTCTACTTCTTTCAGCGTGTTCTCGGCAGTTTGCACCATGTATTCACCCAGTTTATGCTTGGGCTTGTGAATGCCGGGCGTATCAATAAATAAAATCTGCGCATCGTTTAGGGTAAGCACGCACAGAATGCGATTACGCGTTGTCTGCGGCTTATCCGACATAATGGCAATTTTTTGCCCGATCAGGCTGTTGATAAGAGTAGATTTGCCCACATTCGGCCGGCCAATAACTGCAACAAAGCCCGCCTTAAATTCTTTATCCGCCAATTTGGTCACTCCTGTCTTAAATCGGCCTGAAACGCTTCAGGTAGCAATTCCTGCAGGGACGCATGCCGTACATCGCCTTTTAGATTGGCCATAATTACTCTTTTTATGCCGAATTCGGCCATGACCTGCCGGCAGGCACCGCATGGCGCTACCGGGACGGGAGCGTCGGCAACCACGGCAATTGTCTCCAGTTGACGGCTCCCCGCCGAAACGGCTGTAAAAATCGCAGTTCGCTCAGCACAGTTAGTTAGACCGTACGATACATTCTCGACATTGCTCCCTGCGTATATAACACTCTCTTTATCCTGCACCGCAGCTCCTACTTTGAAGCGTGAATAAGGAGCGTATGCATTATGGAAGGCTTTTATTGCCGCCCGTAAAAGTTCTTCTTCCACAGCCAATCCCTCCTAACCAAATAACCGCGGCCAAAACAGCAGGTATCCCACGATTAGTGACGCCAGCGCGCTGATCAGTACGGCACCTGCCGCCATATCTTTGGCCAGCTTGGCCAACGGATTCACGTCAGGCGAGACTAAATCAACCACCGCCTCCAGCGCAGAATTAATCATCTCAGCAATCAGCACGGCGGCGATGGTTACCGTCAGTATTGCGAATTCAATTGCAGAAAAGCCGAGAATCCAGGCAAATGCGGCGGCCATTGCCGCCGTAGCCAGGTGAATTTTCATATTGCGCTGTGTTCGCACAGCGTACCAAATACCTTGCTGCGCATAAATAAATGAATACCGGAGATTTTTTGCTTTCACAAAACAATCATTCTCCCGTGCGGGTCAAACCTAGTGCCTGCAAAACCAATTCCTCTTTTTCCCGCATAACCGATTTATCTTGCTCATTCTCGTGGTCGAAGCCGAGCAGATGCAGCATGCCGTGCACCGTTAAATACGCCAGTTCCCGTTCCAGGCTGTGGCCGAACTCCTCGGCTTGCTTTACCGCAGTTTCCAGCGAGATCACAATATCGCCCAAAAGCGTTTCTTCCGGACCGCCCACAATATCAGGCTCTTCTCCCTCGTTAAGCGCGAACGAGAGTACATCAGTGGCACAATCTTTGCCCCGGTAATCCCGGTTAAGCTCCCGAATATACTCGTCATCGACAAACAACAGGCTGACCTCGGCATGAGGATCTATCCCGAGCAGTTCAGCAGTCTTTGCGAACACAGCCATCGCCGTTTGTTCCAGTTCCGGCGTTACCGTCATCTTTTCCTGCACATTGCTTATTACCGCTTCCATTCTTGGTCTTTCTCCTCTCTAGGTCTTTTATGGCGTCCGGATATTCAACGCGAGTATGGAACATGCCGGATAACACCCGGATAAAAACGCTGCCGATTGTATCCAGGTCTTTTAATGTCAAGTTGCAGTCATCTAGTTGTCCGTCATGCAGGCGTTCGCGGATGACTTTGCGCACCGTCGCTTCAATCCGGTTGAGATTCGGCTTTGATAAAGAGCGGACAGCGGCTTCGCAGGCATCGGCCAGCATGACCAGCGCCGCTTCCTTGCTTTGCGGCCGGGGACCCTCATACCGGAAATCGGCTTCAATTATACATTCGCTATGTTCGTTTTCTGTCGCCCGCTTATAGAAATAGGACACCAGCGTCGTGCCATGATGCTGCTGAATAATGTCAACAATCGCCTGCGGCAGCTTGAACTCCCGCGCAATATCCGTCCCATCCTTGATATGCGACGTCACAATCAGCGTGCTGAGCGATGGCGCAATTTTATCATGAGGGTTTTCGCCGCCCACCTGATTCTCGATAAAAAAATAGGGGCGCTTGATTTTGCCGATGTCATGATAGTAGGCGCCTACCCGAACGGTTACCGGATCAGCGCCAACCACGTCGGCGGCTGTTTCTGCCAAATTCCCTACGAGAATGCTGTGATGATATGTACCCGGGGCATCCAGCAGCAGCCGCTGCATGAGCGGATGGTTGGGCTTGGCCAAATCCAGCAGTTTTAGCGATGTGGTAATATTAAATGTGTTTTCCAGATATGGAAGAAAACCGATAGTAATGACGGCGGCGGCTATGCCGCTAAAAACGCCGAGTGCACCTTGAATAATAACCTGGGTATTGCCGACCTGCTCCAGGAAACCGGTCGAACTGATGACGAGAAAGTTGACAGCTCCCATCCACAGTCCAGTCCGGGTCAAAGTGTAACCGTGCGCCATCTTGGACACGCTGTAGACACCTGTCAGGGAGCCGACCAGCACGGCAGCTACAGGCCTCAATTCATTGTCGGCAATAATACCGAACAACATCGCCAGTGCGCACCCTATAAACAAGCCTACGCGCGTGTCGATCAGGATTGCCGCAAGCAAGGCGCCGGCAGCGACCGGCGCGGCAAAATCGGAATAGTAATGCGCAACTTTGCCGAGCAGCAGCGAGACCAGAATAATTAATCCCAACAATACCAACTGCAAGTCGTTATCATACACCGGGCGGACAAATTTATAGAGATACCCGAGAACAACGCCCATAATCAGCAAGAGATAAATAGCCAGCCCAAAGATGCGGATTTCACTCACATGTCCTTTATGCAGGCCCAGTTCTTCCATCACGGCAATTTGCGCCGGCGAAACAACGTCACCTTTACGGACAAGAATTTGGCCTTTCTTGATTGTTTCCCGCACCGGTTCGATACTGGCCAGAGCAGCTTGTTTACGTTTGTCCGTTTCGCGTACGTTCAATATATAGTTGGGCTGCAATAAAGCTTGCGCGATTCCGGCGACTACGGCTTCAGCATGGCTGCTAAGCCCCATTTCTTCAGCTTCGACAACGATGTGCTTGCGCGCCAAATCCAGTTCGTCATCGCGAATACCGCGCTGAAAGTACTTGCGCAAGAGATTGCGGGTGTATTCCTCCGCTTTGCTGAGCGCCGGCTCGTTTAGGTTCGCCAGGCCGTCCAGCACGGTGCTTGCCAGAGGCACAGGCAAGGTCTTTTGCAGGCGGTCAATACGTTCTGCGGCAGAAGTCAGATTCCGATCAAGCGCCACGGCTTTTGCCGCCCGGAAAATCGCGCCCATATTTTCCTCGGCTTTGGTTAATGTGGCAATATCAAGGTCGTAGACATTGGCAACACTGGCCAAAACCTCCGCCTCAAGCTTTTTGGTTTTATTGGCATCAATATAAGATACCGTACGTGTGGCTACAACATCGTGGTCACTTACCTGTCCCACTTCCAGCGACACTTTGTCCGACACGAAATCAGCAGACAAGAGTATCATGAACAGAGTAAAAAATGCCAGCCCAAGTATGACCCGGCGCACCGCAGGCCGGGCGTAAACGCTATTGGGCTGGGCAAACAATTCCCGTAACCGATTATTCAGTAAAAGCATTTGTGTCATCTCCATCGTAGGCTGGCTTACCGGCAGCATCGCTTTTCATCTCATAGCGCTCGTAAGCCTTAATAATGCGGGCTACGACTTCATGCCTTACTACATCGCTTTCGTTAAGATAGACAACATCAATTCCCGCAACTCCCGACAGCACTGCCTGGGCGTGCCTCAGTCCGGAAGAATTGCCGTGCGGCAGGTCTACCTGAGTAATGTCGCCGGTTACTACCATTTTGGAGCCAAATCCCATACGGGTAAGAAACATCTTCATTTGCTCCGGCGTAGTATTCTGCGCTTCATCCAGGATAATGAACGAATCGTCTAAGGTGCGCCCCCTCATATATGCCAGCGGCGCAACCTCGATAATATTCTTCGCCATGTATTTCTGAAAGGTTTCAATTCCCATGATGTCATAAAGAGCATCATAAAGCGGGCGCAAGTACGGATCCACTTTTTCCTGAAGGTCACCCGGCAAAAACCCCAACTTTTCACCGGCTTCTACAGCCGGTCTGGTGAGGATGATGCGCTGCACCTCTTTATTTTTCAAGGAAAAAACTGCCATTGCCACGGCAAGATAAGTCTTCCCCGTTCCGGCGGGTCCTATACCGAACGTGATATAGTTCTGTCGGATAGCCTCCAGGTATGTCCGTTGCCCCAGCGTTTTCGGCTTGATATGCCGGCCTTTGGCCGTTATCAGGACAGTATCCGCATACAATTGATGCAGGCTGTCCTCAAGCCCTGCTTTCACCATACGGAGACTATAACGCACATCGTGCATCGTTACAGGGTTTCCTTCCCGGTAAAGATACAGCAGTTCAGAGAACAGTTTTACGATGCGGTCGGTTTCCGCAGCTTCACCAACAATGGTCAGTTCATCCCCGCGGCTGGTAATTCGACTGTCGAACTCTTCACTGATCAGTCGAAGATATTCGTCATGACGTCCAAGAATGGCAACTGCTTCCTGATTATTGGCAAAGGCGATGCGTTTCTCGCTTTGGTTGTTTAGCTGCAAATAAAGTGGCCTCCTTAACTATTGAATGGGCACAAGCTGCCCGACGTCTTCTATGGTTTCAATTCTCACCCGGATGCGGACAAGATCGGCTTCATTTGTCTTCATGACCTCGATATTGCGGGACAATATTTGCGCATTCTCCGGTATTTGGCTTTGCACTGCCGCTAGCGCGGCAGTCTTGGCTTCTTCCCTCGCTTCATCGAAAGTTAGGCTTGTGGATAATATCTCTACTTCGTGGTATATGCTAATTGTTGATTCGACAGGGAAACTGCTATTCCTCCACCCGGGCATTATTTTGTGGATTGTCTCCTGATCATAGTGGTTAAAAGGAATTGGGTCCAGCTGTTTTAGCCAAACTTGCTGGCCCCCAACCCGCAGCGCGACTGCCATGCGTTTTTGGCCGGTGCGCTGCCGCCAGGTTTTGATCATATGCGCTTCGCCATAACTTTCATACCAGACCTGCGCCCGCACGATGCCGTTAGCTCTTATAAGCTGACTGGGAATGGTAATGATCTGCGGTGCTCCGGGGCTGGCAGGCACTGTCGTGCTATCCGGAGCAAAACCTTTGATTAACAGGTCGCCTTTTTTAATAGTATCCCCTTTTTTTACCGCCGGCTGTCCCGCCAAGACAATAATCTCAGTCACCACGCCGTTTTTGTCAGCCACAATATGCGCCGGCCTTTTGTCTTCCGGTTTGGGCAGGGTTCTCTCGACTACCTCGATAACCGCCCGTGCGCCGTTATAAGTGACACCTACCCACGCAGCCTCGGGAATATTCAACATAATACTTTTCTCCAGCGCCTTGGCGCTAACCGAGCTTTTCGCCGCGCCAGGCTTCAAGCCATGCTCAAAGGCAATGGCCCTTACTTGCTCCGCGGAAATAGTTTTCACGCCGGTTATATCGACAAACCAGATATATGATGACAAAAAGCTCAGTGTCGCAAAGCACAGAACGGCACCGATCACCAGCATTTTGCGTTGTTTCATTTTTTTGAGCACGAACGGCAAACCAAAAAAGCGGATTACGCGCACCCTAGTTTCACTGGTGCGGACAATCGGCCGAATACGAAAAAAATCCGGCAGTCTAAGCCAAGCATACAAATCTTGACCGTCCTTTTTAATTCCCCACAAAAAAATATGCTGTGCAATACACAGGTTAATGAATTTCTCAGGGATTAAGCCGCTGATTCTGATTTTGACGGCGCCGGCCATATAATTAAGAATATTCAACAGCAGCATGGCGCAGCCTCCTCAAGCTTCATACCGAATCGCGGCGATAACGCCTTCGACCATAATCTGCTCAACTTGCAAATTGCCTAACATCAGATCGGCGCCGGTAATGATGAGTTCACCCTGCGACAACTTGATGCGAACAAGCGACTCATGATATTCAATGATGCCTTTGTGATTCTCGACCAGAACCTGTTTGTTACCCAGCATGGTGATGCGTGGCAAGTCCAGCACGATATCCTGGGGAATATCAAAAAAGCTCGCGAGAGTTTGCAAATTCGTTTTTTTTCGACGTCGCATGCCCAGACACCCCTCCTTCTCTAATATGTATGCGGCGGGCGGGGGTTTAGTACACACACGCGCAAAAAGCGAAAGCGCGAGCAATGCTCGCGCTCAGGAACATCCTTGTCAGGCTTGCACATTGCCGGCGGGAAAGCCAACCGGAGCAGAAACGTTATACTGACTGACAAAATCTTCGAATTTGTGAACTTTTACCGGGGCGGCAAAACGCATGTAATTGGTCGCTACGACCATTTCCCCGCACTCTAGGTTTTTAATTTCATTCCGTTGCTGCAGTATGTCCTTGCGCGACATCGCTTCCAGCTTGGAACGGTCTGCCTTGGACGCAAGCCCTAGGATAAACAGTGTATTTAGCTGAGAAAGCACTTTATCAGCTAACAGGCGAGGCTGCTGATCCACGACGCATAAACCAAGGTTAAATTTGCGGGCCTCGCTGACAAGGCGGGCAAATATGTTATTACTGGTATGTTCTTTTTTGCCGAGGAAACGGTGAGCTTCTTCGAGTACAATCGCGACAGGTTTAACTTGGTGCCTGACGTTATCCGGTTTACCGGCATAATGCTGCAACAGCTTTTTTGAGAGCACCGTGGACAGGGCTTGCTCGCCGACAGGCGAAATGTTTTTCAGTTCGACCAGCACGACCTTACCTTGCTCCAGGTCTTGCATCATTGGTCCGACTACCGTCTCGCCGTCTTCAGCAATGTTAAGCTCTTGCTTAAGATTCCAGCAGATACTCTTAATTTTACTGATGGTGCGGGACTGAAATTTCTGTCCGGTACATCCCGCAAGCTCGGCAATAATGTCTTCAACATCATATTGCAGAACATATCTCATCCATTGATCCTGCCAAACCGAGGAAAGCTTATAAATGGCATCCATTTGCGGCTCGGTAAAGGTTGCACATGCCGTAATATCTTCCGGATCAACCTCGGTAAAATTCACGGTCAACCGCCGCACATAACCGGCGTGAGGAGTGGTATTATACACGGAAAGCCGTTCAGCGGCGCGTCGGTGACGCGAAAGATCTTTATAATATTCATTGTGAACGTCGAAGATTAGCATGCCATAGTCGCCATTTTCCATAACAGAACTGGCCAGCACTTTGACAAGGTTGCTTTTGCCTGAACCGGTTGTGCCAAAGATACCGATATGTTCGGTAATGGCTTTGGAGCCGTAAATGCCAACCGGCAACTCAAGTACACCCCTGCCGCTTTTGAGAAAGCCGATTTCCAGGTCACCTTTAATTTCTGACAGCAAGGCGGTATCGTCCGGGCTCAAGCTACGAACCTCGCAGAAGAAATCAGGACATGTCTTCGGATTATAAAGCCTACCATCGGCATCGGCATAGCAAAGCTGCTCCGCCATAGCAATCTTTACCGTATGGTTGCCGCCAAGATAAAAATCAAGCTCTTCCTGATTGGCAACCTGGCCGTCTTCGTTGAGCTTGCTCATTAAATAGCCGACATTGTTGAGGCCGGACCAGCGTGATTTAACTTTAAAGTCATAGGTGCGAATATAGAACCTGTCTCCGTTCACGCCTTCAACAACCAGAATGTCGCCAAAATCTACATCTTGGTTGGGTGCGACTACAAACTCGATAAAAGTGCCTTTAGCGAAGGTTAATCTGCCTTTGTATTCGGACACACTTCGCCCCCCTTTTCAATTTTAAGCTGCAATCATTTGTATTCTCTGCGCCGGAGCAAAAAAAAATGCCGCTATCAACCTGCTAATTTTTGATAACGACATCCAGAATTTCAGTTTGATTATTACTCAAGGATTGTAAGTCCCCATGTTACGATCAGTAAAATATAGCCGAACAAAGTCAATGCGTCTTACTGCTTTATCTCTTCTTACCGTAACAAGAACGATTGAGCCTTTCCAGCGGCCGCAAAGCGCGAGGCGGTTGAAGGATTTCCGCGAAAATAAAACCATTGATGATCGTCTGCCGCGATATTGCGCCATGCCAGGCCGTCACATTTTCCGGATGATCAATGAGTTCAAGCGGAGCGGAAATGGTACCTGAGGTAGCCGGCTTGGGCTGCAGACTGGCGGGCTGATGCCATTCTTTTTGCAGAAAAGCAGTCGTTTTTAACTCCGGTTGCGGCGGGGCCGGTGCATGGTCTGCCGGTTTTCCGGGAATTTCCGGATACTCATATTTCTTCGGCCGCCGCCGTTTGAAAATTTCCGGCAAAATATACAGGATCGCCATCAGCAGGAGAATCCATTTAATATCCATGGCGCTGCCTACTTCTTCGTTTCATCGGTTTTAGCTGCCGGAACGGCGGGCCCGGCTTTGGCGATGGTTTCGCGCATCTGGGTATCGGCCAGGATATTGTTCATATTATAGTAATCCATTACGCCCATCCGCCCTTCTTTCAGCGCGATAGACAGGGCTTTGGGGACTTCGGCTTGCGCCTCGACGACCTTGGCCTGCATTTCCTGCGTATAGGCGCGCATTTCCTGTTCTTTGGCAACCGCCATCGCCCGGCGTTCTTCGGCTTTCGCCTGAGCAATGCGCTTGTCCGCCTCAGCCTGGTCGGTTTGCAGTTCGGCGCCGATATTCCGCCCTACGTCGACGTCGGCAATATCAATTGACAAAATTTCAAATGCCGTGCCAGCATCTAGTCCTTTGGTCAGTACTGTTCGGGAAATATGATCAGGATTTTCCAGCACCTGTTTGTGGTCTTCGGCAGAACCAACTGTTGTAACAATGCCTTCGCCTACACGCGCGATGATAGTGGCTTCGCCCGCGCCGCCAACAAGACGGTCGATGTTGGCTCTGACCGTAACCCTGGCTTTAACTTTGAGTTCAATGCCATTTTTGGCCACGGCTGAAACGATCGGCGTTTCGATGACTTTGGGATTAACGCTCATTTGCACTGCCTCCAAAACATTGCGTCCGGCAAGATCAATGGCGGCCGAGCGCTCAAAAGAAAGCGGAATTTGTGCACGGTGAGCGGCAATTAGCGCATCTACTACCCGGTCGACGTTGCCGCCCGCCAGATAATGAGCCTCCAGTTGATTAACGCTGATGTCAAGGCCGGCTTTATTCGCCTTAATCAGCGGCAGCACAATCTGCGCCGGCGGTACCCGTCTCAGGCGCATGCCAATCAGTGTGAAAATGCCCACATGCACTCCGGCGGCAATGGCCGAAATCCACAGCCCAAGCGGCACAAAGTGCAAAAAAACCGCAAGAGCAATAAAAAATACAAACAACATGACCGCACTGCTAATTAATGTTACCAATGATCATACCTCCATTTTTGATAATTTTTAAATAACTGCCGGTTTATAAAGGGCGTACTACTATCCTGTTCCCA
>JAOACF010000073.1 GCA_026417995.1 Negativicutes bacterium | reverse complement strand
AATGTTCCCCGTCCCTGCTGACTGGAAATCACATTTTCGCGTTCGAGTTCGGTATAAGCGCGGGCTACGGTGTTGGCGTTAATTTTCAATTGGATGGCTAATTGCCGCACGGTCGGCAATTGTGCCCCTTGAGCAAAAGTGCCGGAGCGTATCGCGTTCTTCAAGGCTTCTTTTACTTGCACATAGATAGGCACGCCGCTCGTATAATCCAAATTCAGAACAATCAACCCGCTCCCTCCCTTCGCCGGGTTTATTTCTAACTGTTACAGAAAATTTCCTGCACGACAGCCGGGCAAAAAAAAGAGATGGCTACGCTGCACTACGTTCCACTCGCGACGAACCATGGATGTTTCTAGTGTCTGGCGCGCCATAGATGGCAAGGCGGCAGAACGACGCCATGGTCCTTAGTGTCATTGCGGGTGAGCCTAAGTGAGCGCGGCAACCTCCTGTCCGAATGCTTAATTTAATACCTTTTTCGTTTGCACGACGCTAGTATCCCCATCTCTTCGCGGTACTTGGCGACTGTGCGGCGGGAAACGGTAATCCCCCGCTGATTGAGAATATCGGTCAACGCCTGGTCGCTTAGCGGCTGGCTGGCATCTTCTCGGGCAACCAGCTCGCGTATTTCGCTTTTTACCTTGCTGGCGGCAATGTCTTCCCCGCCGGACGCGGCAATGCTAGATGAAAAAAATGTGCGCAGGCTGAATAAACCATGTGGCGTAGCTACATATTTATTGGCAATGGCGCGGCTAACCGTGGATTCGTGGATACCTACGCGATCGGCCAGTTTTTTCATTGTTAACGGTTTCAGGTGCTTGGGGCCGCAGTCAAAAAACTCCCGCTGCAAGTCAACTAGGGCGGCAACGACATTATAAAGGGTACGCCGCCGCTGCTCTATACTGCGTATCAGCCACACCGCTGAATTTAAGCGCCCTTCAATAAACTTGCGCGCTTCACCGTCCATATCGCCCAACCGGCGGTAGGAAGGGTTAATCGTAAGGCGTGGCACATCGGTGTCATTTACCGTGATAATATAGTTTCCGTTGATGCGCTCAACCGTAACATCCGGCAGAATATATGTCAGGCTGTTTTTGCCAAACGCCCGACCCGGTTTGGGGTCAAGCGTGCGGATGATATCCACCGCCTGCTGCACACGGTGGGCGGTCACCCCGAGCTTTTCCGCTATCCCTTTGTATTTTCCGGCGGCAAGGTCATCCAGATAGCGGTCAATGATGGTAAAAACCACGGCATCCTGTATCCCCCGCTGAACCGCCTGTATCGCCAGACACTCGCGCAGGTCGCGCGCGCCAACTCCCGCCGGTTCGAAGGTCTGCAGCACGGCAAGCACATCCTCGACCAGTTCGGTCGAAACGCCCAGCCGGGTGGCGGCTTCTTCCGTCGAACAGCATAAATACCCGTTGTCATCGATGCAGCCGATCAGATAAAGCCCGACAGAACGCGCCCTGGGCTCCAAAACGGCAAGATGCAGTTGGAACTCCAAATGCTCCTCCAGGGAAACGGTTGTCGCCGTGAAACTCTCAAAGCTCTGCTTCTCGGTGCGATCCACCGGCACCGAACCAATGTCCCGGCCGTCACCAAAATATTCCGCCCATTCAAAATAGTCGTGAACTTCGGGGGCTGCCGCAACCGCCTCTTCTGTCTCGCCGCCTTCCTTATCCTCGACTTCAAGCACGGGGTTCTCCAGTAATTCTTTTTCCACCACTTCGGAGAGTTCCAGCGAAGAAAGCTGCAGAATGGCAATCGCCTGTCTGAGCTGCGGCGTCATAACCAGCTTATGCGCTACTTCCAGTTTCAGACCGTAATCCATGCGCATCTGCAACCCTCCTTTCCACTAAAACTATATTGTTTATTTAGCCCTCGCGACCTGATTTCCCTGCTTGTGCTAAGGATAACTTAGCCTGGATCATGAGCGCGCATTCCAGCCGCTTCTTTTGCAGCTCACACCCTACCTGGTACGGCTTGTCAATCGTGCCGTTAAACAAATGGGCGTTGGCATGACAGCCGCCGCTGCAGTAAAAACGGGCCCAGCATCGGCGGCATTCCGGCTTATTCAGCACATGCGCCTGGCGGAAACGCTCAACCAGCGGCTGCCTGGCAGCCTCCAGACCGGTAAAAACATTGCCCAGACGATACTCCTCCCGACCGACAAACTGGTGGCACGGATAGAGCTCCCCTTCCGGCGTAACCGCAAAATACTCGTGCCCCGCGCCGCAGCCGCTGAGTCGCTTGGCAACGCACGGCCCGTTATTAATGTCCAGATTAAAATGAAAGAAATCAAAACCATTGCCGGCCAGTTTGCGGTCAAGATAGGTTTGGGCCAGTTCCTCATACTGCCGGAATAGTGCCGGCAGGTGCTCGGCCTTCAATTCATAGTCGGTGTCTTTGCCAATGACCGGCTCTACCGACAGTTGGGTGAATCCTTCGTCAGCCATTGCCAAAACATCGGCGGCAAAGTCAAGATTATATGCCGTAAACGTGCCGCGCAGGTAATAGTTCTGTCCCTCCCGCGCCTGGACCGTCTTGTGGATCCAATGGAGAGCATCGTCATAACTGCCTGAGCCGTCGGCGCAGGGACGCATCCGGTCATGAACCTCCCGGCGGCCGTCCAGGCTCAGTACCAGACTGATATTGTTCTTATTTAAATATTGTATGATGTCATCAGTCAAAAGAGTTCCGTTGGTCGTCAGCGTCAGCTTAAAAACTTTGCCGGTCTCCTTTTCCCGCCGCCGCGCATACTCAACGACATGCCGAACTGTTTCCATATTGAGCAGCGGCTCGCCGCCGAAGAAGTCAATCTCGGACTGGCGGCGCGGCCCGCTGTTTTCAATGATGAATTCAACCGCCCGCTCGCCTACTTCTTTAGGCATTAAGCCCCGGTCACGGCCAAAGTCGCCTGTACCGGCAAAGCAGTAGCCGCACCGCAGGTTGCAATCGTGCGCAACGTGCAGACACAGCGATTTAACCAGCGGCTTGACGCTGTAGGTCGGAGGCACGGCCACTTCCGGCGCGAACAAAAGGCCCTGGCTGATCAATGCGTGAAGCTCATCCAACACTTCTGTCAATTGCGTTGCGGGATACTCCCCGGCAAAAGCGGCCAGCACCGCTGCATCGTTGTGTCCTTCAAATACGTCAAGCACGTCGAAGGCAATCTTATCGACGATATGGACAGCGCCGCTATTAATATCCAGTACAATATATACACCGTTTAAATAAAATTTGTGCAGTTTCATTTTCTCACCTATTCCTAATCTGAAGGGAAAACTAAACCCCTTACCAAACAAGGCAAGGGGCTTTGTGTTGGTTTACTTTTGGCAAACCTGGTTGCCAACGGTGCAAGACGTTTTGCAGGCCGATTGGCAGGAAGTTTGGCATTCGCCGCAGCCGCCGATATGTATGGTCTTCTGCAGCGAAGCCGTGTTTAACGTAATAATATGTTTCGCCATGTCAGTCCCTCCTTGCCGGAAAAATATACTCCTTGCCTTTCTATTGTAGCCTGTTTTCCGGCCGGAAGCAAGCCGCGGCTTAGCAGCAAACAGCTTCCCCAAGCCCGTTATTTTTTACTGTTATATGTTTCGTGCAAGCTCAATAAATCCTGCCTGCTGCGTATGGCCAATTTTTGGTATATATTGCGGATATGGCTTTTTAAGGTATTATCCGAAATATTCAGCGTCTCCCTGATATACGGGTTGTTTCTCCCCCGGAGAAGCAGGGCGGCTACTTCCTTTTCCCGGGCGGTCAAGGGAAGTTGGGCAAGGAAACCGTTGTCGGCTTCAGGCTGTGATTCTACCAGAGAATCTGCCGCCAAAACTGCTGCTGTCTCTGCCCCGGGCGCAAGCGGCGCTGCCGCCATCTGGCGACTATGCCAGCCAGCAAATGTTTCCTTTTCCCCCCGCACGGTAAAATACGTCAATATCAGCAGCAGCGCCGTACCCGTCGAGATTAAATCCGCTTCGGAACTTACCCGCGGCAACGCCAGCGTAAGATATGCCGCTAACAGTTCGCCGCAAAATATCGCGCCGGTAATAAGACACATTCCCCAGCCAATAGCATATCCCGGCAAAGCACAGCGCGTTCCCAGATAGAGGAACAGCAACCAGGTATAATAGTCAAAAAACGCAAAACCAAACTGCCACAGCACCAGGGCTATTCCTTTCAAACTTGCACCAAGCGGCGCAAACAACATAAAGCCTGCAGTCAACAGTGCCAGGGAGCAGCGATACAATAACCCGAGATCAAGGCCAGGAACCCGGTAAAGACCAGCGCCGGCGATCAGATAGCCAAGGCAATAAAGCGCACTGCTCAGCCAATAGGCATCCGGCAACAAGGTCTGGGCGGATGACAGGATTATTTTGTACATCGCGCCGCCCGCCAGGTAAACCAACAGAATAAGCGCGACCAAACGCCCGGGAAACGGGAACTGGCGTGACATCATCGGCGGCATGACCGCCTCTGGCTGGCCAAATCCGGCTAAAAGAAAAGCCGATAGCAATGGCAGCGAAACGGCCGCCAGCGGCGCATAAAGCTGCGGGATATTCGCGGCGGCAAAGAATATCACCGTACCGTACAAGCAGGCCAGGCTAAAGGAGATTGCCATCCGCCGCACTTCAAAGCCGCTCATCGCCCGGCCCCATTCCAGCACGACGCCTGCGCCGCCGATACTGGCTAAGGCGACACTCATCGACGCCGCTAAATAGTTTCCTAAGCCGGCAGGCGGAATAAACAGTACCAGCAGTGTGCCCAAAGACATCCCTGCACAGCCGCTCCATACAACAATCCGGCGCTCACGCAGCGAAAAACAGTCGGATCGATTTCCCCACAATATAAAGGCTATGGCATGCACACCCATGAATATGCGGATGAATGAAACTCCGCGCTCCCCCCAGGCATCAACTATGCCGGTAAAAAAGGGGCCGCTTAAATAAAACAGCCATAGCCAGGCCATAACCCCTCCCAGACCCAAACTGCAACGGTTCATACAATCCACCTTTAAATATCATATAGGAAATTATATCATAAAAACCATTTTATTCCATACAGCGGAGCCTAAGACTGCAAAAAAATAGCAGCTTAGCCGTAAAAACACGGTTAAAGCTGCTCTTTTTATTAGGGAAGAATGATGAGCTTAACAGGAAGATTGGAAGCACCCGGCGGGCTAAATGTCAGCCACAGCGATTCCCCCGCCGTAAATGTACCAATAGCGGCAAAGTCGGTGAGCTTATTTTCGCCAAAAGCGGTCACATCCGGGGGAGTGGGCACTGGCGGCTGGATTACATGCTTGTACTTAACCCCCATCACCCCGGCATACACCCCGCCGCGGGGGTTGAGAAAATAGCTAATCTTGCCAAGGCCTTCCGATGGCAAGAACAGGTTGTAGAATACGCCGTAATTGCCGTAATTGACTACCGGGCTGCCGTCGGTGGCGTCGATACCCCGGACATAAAGGTCTTGCGCATTATCCGCCAGCGTCAGCACCATCGGCCCGTGCTCTGCGGCATTATAAACCTGGCTGGGGATAATCATGCGATCCCGTCCCTCAAATGTGCCGCGCAGGCGATAACGGTCGGGCGGCAGAATGCCGGCGTGAGCGGCAAATTTTCGGATATTTTGGTGAGCCCCAGCGGCAACAACTTTAACGGTCACCGGCCCGTCTGTCTTAAAATCATAAATCCCGTTGATCAGTTCATTGGTTTTGACAATAGTATCGTCCAGCACCGCCGAAAGCAGCGCCGAACCTTTGGCCGGCACCTCTACCAAATAAATATCGTCATTGGTCAGATACCTCATTTGCGCGGCCTTGCCAATCGCCAGGTAATCAAGGCCCGGTCCTCCCAGACCATATTTATAAACGGTTGCGTTAACCGGCTCGTCGCCCGGGTTTTCCAGTACAACCGAAATTTTCTTTGGGGTTGATGCGGCGTTTACATGGTGAAAAAAGAGACGGACATCGCCGGCAACAGTATCCTGGTAGAGTATACCGTCCGCCGTGACGATTTCCGGACTGTCAGACAAAAGCAGCCTGCCGCCGTACGAGCTGGAAGTCGCCGGCAGTTCCGGCAGCTTGAGCGGGTCGATTTGCTGCGGCGCCAAACTGGCCGCATGAACGGGCAAAGCCAGGAAACCAAATATCATAACAGTTGTTGTAAGCGATAAAATATGTTTAAGCCATTTCCTCATCTATGTACCTCCTTAGTAAAGCATGCAATAATTATACCAGCATATTATATTTATGTAAACAAACCTGGCCGTTAAACAGGGACGGCCTCAGCCGTCCCTGTTAAGCATTCTATTTAAAACTTAACCGTTATTCCGGTACCCAGGCCTTTAAACTCCCAGTCTTTGAAGACGACATCGCCATAATGGCCCAAACTCTGTAATCCGTTCAGGTCTTTGAATTTCACGCTGCGGTAGCTGACATCCCACTCCATATTTTTTCCCAATTTGTACGCCACACCGACTTCCCAGTTGCTGTAGTCTTTGCCGCCGGCCAATGTACCGTACAGTGTTGTCTTATCGGCGATTTGCGTGACGCCGGTTGCGCCCAGCTGCCAGATCTTTTTACCTGGCGCAGTGCGTTCGCCGGTAAGATGCAGCGGACAATAACTATAATTGCCGTCCAGGCTAGCCGTCGCCTTGACTAAGCCGGTGAAAACGGTAATATTCTTTCCGGCCTTATACAACAGATTATATTCGTTTGCTCTGACCTTGGCAACTACGTAAGGACTATATTCCGGATAATAACTGTCGTAATAGTTTTCATAGAGCAAGTTCCAGAAGTTTTCGCTCTTGGGGCTGTACTGTCGGTATTGCGCTGCAAAATTATTGCCAAGTCCGAAGGTAATGCCCCACTCGAGGTTGTTCTTGCCGTCTAAAGAGAATGTGCTGCTTTCATTATATGACTGCGACGTAAAAAGCATATCACTGTAGCTATTATCGTCGCGCCAGGCGCCGCTGGCATCGGTATTGAACCGGTAAACCAAATCGACGGCCACTTTGCCTTGCCCGTAATCCATAAGCGGACTCGCCTGGGTTACCCCCAAAGATAAAAAAAATACCGCCACTGCCAATACTGTTTTCTTAAGCATGCTCAAATCCTCCCCTACTGTTCTTTTAGAATACCCATGCGAACAAACTTGTGCCACCACACCCCTCCTCTTTGATGCAAAATAGACCCCTATCGCCTTTAAATTACCATTTTCTGGAAATAAAAATAAATCACCCGGGAAGGGTGATTTGCACTAGAAGTAAACTGAGCTATGCTTGTTCTACAAGAACCGGCAAAAAAGCACCCAGTCAAAGGTGCTTTGGCGAGAGTAGCCTAAGATGCGTTAAAACTTAAAGGTTAAGCCGTAACCGAGACCTTTGACCCGGGCATCCACATTTTCCCCCGGATAAGCGAGGTTATTGGCTTTAAAATCGCGATACAGCACATTAAATTCCACATTCTTGGCGAAAGCATAAGCAACGCCGACTTCCCAGCTGCGAATGTCATTGCCTGCGGCAATAATTCCGTACGCGGTAGTTTTGTCAAACAGCGGCGTGTGACCGATTAAGCCAACCTGCCAGTGATTATTATTGGGACCTTTGTACTCAATATTATCCCCGCGCACGCTATAATACGTTTTGGCAAAGCCGGTAAACGCGGAAACATGCTTATTGACTTTATACAATACGTTAAACTCCTGGGCGTTAAGCTTGTCGATATCGGTTTCGGTATCCATCTGACGGTACTGAACGGCAAACTTATTGCCGATGCCAATCGTAACGCTGCCGTCAAAATTAGACGATTTGCCGTCTGCTTTGCCGCCGTTTGCCTCCAAATCCTGCTGCGGGTTAAAAGTGATGTCAATTGCTGACTTGCCCTGCGCGTAGTCGGTCAGCGGACCGGCGGCGCAGACGCCGGAAAACAGGAACAGGGCCGCAATTACAATAAATATTTTTTTCACCAAGGTCGCCTCCTGAAAAATTTTTACTCTCGCCGCTACTATATATATTCTTGCGCCGACAAAGTATACAAAAAGAAAAACGCCCGCATGGGCGCCGTGCGAGAGTATACGATGCTAACGTTAGAATTTGAATGTCAGGCCGAAGCCTACGCCTTTGACTTCAACGTCCTTGATATTTAAGTCGGCATAGCTGCTTTTAAATTCGGAATCGGCCGGAGGATTTAGATAAACGCCGGCGACTTTAAATTTATCAAATTTGGTATTGCGATAATTTACATCGAAATCAATATCCTTGTTCAGAGCATAGGACAAGCCAATTTGCCAGCTCCGATAATCGCTTCCCAGTGCAACTACACCATAGGCGTTTGTTTTAGCGGCAATCTTTGCATTGCCGATAAGGCCGACTTGGAACATGTTCTCATCGGAAGTTCTGAGTTCAGGGAGAGCAACTCCTGCAGTCCAGTCGTAAAGACCTCCGTCGAGACCCAGTTTCACACCGGCATTAGCGCGGACAATCCCTGCGAAGCCGGCAACATTCTTGTCAAATTTGTAAAGAATGTTGAATTCTTCGGAGCGGATTTTACCTTCCAGACCAATATGCAAGTAGTTAGGTTTCTCGCCATAAGTTTTATCGAACAGATCAGCAGTCGGATTAAACTGCCGATATTGAATTGCCCAGTTGTTTCCAAGACCATAAGTCAAACCCCAGTCCATGTTAGCTTTCCCGTCAAAGCTTCCTTGTTTTGTATACTCGCTGAATTTGCCGTCTTCCGAAATGCCCATATATTCAGCCAGTGGTTGAATTCCTATTTGTCCTTCAACACCAATAGCAGCCTTGATGTCCATATTCGGCCGGTAAGTATAATCCAATGTTGCCTTACCCTTCGAATAATCCATCAGTGGCGCTGCCAGACCGACGGACGATAACAGAAACATACATACTACCGTCAACACGATTTTTTTCATTGCTTTCCCTCCAAAGTTTGGTTTGCCATACACTCTCGCACCAGTTAATGAATAGATTGCCAAATCTGCATGGATTTATGCGATGAAAGTCAAAGATAAATCCATTTGCAGTTTTTTCCAATCCAAGAATAGTTTTACATATTTTTCCATATATTATTTGTCTGTTTATCTGCCGGCCGTTAATAATATTCCGACAATATTTCCCGAAAATACACAAAAAAGCGCCCGACATGAGCTGCCGGACATCACTAACAAAAAATTTTCACTGTTTTTTGGCGTAAAAATCGTCTAAACTTGTCCCAAAGAAAAAATAAGTTATTTTTGAAAATTTGTGCGATTTTTTAAAATTTATAGGAGGATTATTTCCATTAATATCCAATTTTATAAATAAATGTAAATAATTACCATGCGGAGGTGGCTCCGTCAAATGACGATGCGTCCGTCCCTGAAACAAAACAATAAGTATCGCGGCATGAAAAATCTCGAACGCCTCAGCCTGGCCGGCGAGTTATCGGCAACCATGGCCCATGAGATCAAAAATCCGATGACGGTTGTGCATGGTCTGGCACAACGCCTCAAGCACAAGGCACCCAAAGAACTTCAGACTGACTTCGACCTTATGATCGACGAATTAGACCGGGCTAATAGCATTTTAAACAGCTACTTGGCCTTGACCCGCGAACGTAGCCTGGAGAAACGGCCGCACAATTTAGCGGCAATTGTCCATTCCTTGTCAGCGCTGCTGGCGGCGGAAGCTACCGCTCGCAAGGTGGCGTTGGTTATCGATGCCGACCCCGCTGTACCGTGGCAGCCGCTTAACGAAAACGCCATCAAGCAATTAATTGTCAATTTGGTGCTTAACGGCATGGACGCCATGCCGACCGGCGGCACGCTGACAATTAAAGTTAAGCATAACGGCGATACCTGCGATCTGATCGTAGCGGATACCGGCGTGGGAATTACGCCAAAGGTGATGAAAAATATTTTTGCGCCCTTTTATACTACCAAGGAAAAAGGCACCGGGTTGGGTCTGCCGGTATGCAAGGAAATCGCCGAACATCACGGCGCGACAATCGAGGTTGTTTCCGCGGCAGACGCCGGCACGGCGTTCACCGTCAAGTTTCCATTGCCCAACAGGCAGCAAAGCGCCGCCGAATAACTCGGCGGCGCTTTGCTATTTTCCTTAGCGGTCAGGCGTTGTATAATTATTCCGGGGATGGATACCCTGAAAACTGAGAATTCGCTGAATCACAGGAGAAACAATGTTTGACAATAAACGCATCGCGCTCATCAGACTAAGCGCGATCGGCGACGTTCTGCACTGCACGCCGGTCGCCAGGGCAATAAAAAAAGCCGCGCCTTCCTGTCATCTCACCTGGGTGGTCGGCGAGGTGTCGCAAGGCGTGCTAACCGGCAATCCGTATATTGACGAGACCTATGTATGGTCAAGGGAGTACTGGGAAAAAGCCATGCGCCAGTTTCACTGGGGAGCAGCTCTGCGCTACTGGCAAAAACTCAGGCAGGAACTGCCTGAACGGCGTTTTGATATTGTTCTCGATGTCCACGGCTTGTTTTTAAGCGGCATGGTCGCGGCAGCCAGCGGCGCGCCCCGGCGCATTGGCCTGGGGGGAGCGCGGGAACTCAATCCCTGGTTTATGACCGAGACCGCGCCGCCTGTCAGCGCCGGCTCACACGTTATTTGGCGTTATCTGAGCATCCTGGAACCGCTGGGCATACCCGCCGACGGTTATGACATGGATCTTGCAGTTCAGCCGGAGGCTGCCGCATTTGCGGCAGACTTCCTGGCAGAACACGGCTGCCGCCCGGGAGAACCTCTGATTGCCGTCAGTCCCCGTACGACCTGGGACAGCAAAAACTGGCCGGCAGATCATTTTGTCCAAGCGGTTAAAGCGTTAAATCAAGACGGACGTATTCTTTTATGCGGCGGGCCAGGCGATAGACAGTTGGGACAAGAAATTGTCGATCGCTCCGGAGCATCAGTCATTAATGCCATCGGTAAAACAAAACTAACGCAGCTGACTGCCCTGCTCGCCCGCAGCCACGCGCTGCTCACGGGCGATACCGGGCCGCTGCATATGGCTGTAGCCCTTAAGGTTCCGACAGTCAGTATATTTGGGCCAACTTCGCCTGAAAAGTTCGGCCCCCTGCCACCGGGGCATATCGTACTCCATACCCCGGAAAGCTGTCCGCCCTGCAGCAAGATGAAGTGCCCGCGAGGCGATCTCCGTTGCATGAACAGTATAACTCCCGAAGCGGTAGTCGCGGCAGTCCGCCGTCAACTCAGGTAGCCCGATGCTTTGAAATCTGAAAAAAATCCGGGTCCTCGTCGTGAACCGGATTTTTTTCATGCGTATCTATTTAATATGTATGCATAAAGCGGAAGCATCATCCCGGCGCATTGAACTTTTCGCCATCATCCGTAAAAAACCGCAGGCTTCTTGGAAGACCAAACTGTTTACTTGCATATCCGACCTAAGCAGATCAAACAAACCATCGCTCATGAAATAAAAACTGTCGCCTGCTCTGAAACTAAACCAATGTTCTTCATAGTCTTCCTGATCCGCAATGCCTAAAAACGGCCCCGGTATGCTGACGACGCCATGCCTGGCATCAGCCGACGCCAGGAAATAATTGATGCCTGCAGCTGAATACGTCAAGCTATTCCTAGCAAAATCCAGCTCGAAATAAATTGCCGCCGCAAACGTATCTTCGGCAAAATAAGGCATAGCTGCGCGATTAATCCAAGCTAATTTCGACTTTGGCGACAGCGCCTTTTCAAACGCCTGACGGAACAATACCCGCAACGCGGAGGTTTGCAGGGCGGTCCCCACACCATGCCCCATCATATCAGCCACATATCCGGCAAAAATTCTACGCCGGCCGTCCCAAGCATAATCGAAGACATCCCCGCTTACATGATGGTACGGTTCATATACTGTATCTACAATGACTGTTTCCAAATTAGCCTTGCATGGCAGAAATCCGCGCTGGATTTTCCCGGCGAGCTGCAAGTCACGCTGCATGGCCTCCTGCATCCGTATCCGCTCGGTGATATCTTTATACTTTTTCACCATGCCGGTCAGTTCACCGGCAGCATCATAAAAACGGCTGATACTTACCAGCCAGTGCCGCTTCTTGCCGGTTGCAGCATCAATCACTTCCTGATCAAACTCGAAGCGGGATTCACCTTGCAACATCCGCACAAAAGAGCAATTTGGCGTTTCACAGAACCCGCAAGGAAAAAGCTCGCAAGTTTTTTCACCGACCAATTGCTCCACAGGGGCGCCGCACATCGCAGCAAAAGCTGAATTAGCCCGTATTATGCGGGCTTCCAGATCGACGACACATATCCCGTCACCCGCCGATTCAATGATCTGGCTCAGTTCGGCATGCGCCTGCAAAAGCGCCTCATCAGCCTTTTTCCGTTCCGTAATATCTTCTTTTACAGCAATGAAGTGGGTGATCTCGCCGGTAGCGGTGCGGATAGGCGAAATTGAGGCCATTTCCCAAAACAGTTCTCCGTTTTTCTTCTTATTATGAAATTCTCCACGCCACTCCCGGCCGGAAGTGATGGTGTTCCAAAGCTCTTGGTACATTTCCGGCGGCTGGAAACCCGACTTTAATATACGGGGATTTTGTCCGATAACCTCTGTTAGCGTATAGCCGGTTACCTCGATAAACTTAGGATTGACGTACTCAATACTTCCCTTCAAATCGGTGATTACGACAGAGACGGGGCTCTGTTCCACCGCCGCCGACAGCTTGCGCAACTCTGCATCACGGTTAACCCGGCTAGATATATCCCGGATAGTGGATAACAATACTATTTTGTTGCCGATCAGCGCCCTCTTGGAGCTTACTTCCACGGGAATGGCCTTCCCGTCCTTGCGCCGGTGCCAAGTTTCAAAGGTTGTCCCTTCGGAGTTGGCCTGCTGCATCTGAGCATATACCTGTTGAGCAGTTTCAGGTGTGCGCAAATTAAAGATACTCATCCCGATAAGCTCTTCCCGTGTATAGCCGTAAACTAGGCTGGCAGCTTCATTCGCCTTTAGAATTTTTCCTTCAAGATCGACGACCAAGATGATATCACGCGCCGCCTCTGCGATGTCGGTATCGCGGCAATGTATTGATGCCTCTTCCATCTATCTCAACTCGCTTAAATCGAATTACTCGTCACGCCTGAATATCAAACACTTTAGTAAGGCGGGTCATCTCAAACAACTCTTTGACTGTTCCCTGCAATCCCTTGATGATCACCCGACCGCCATTCTGCAGAGCGCGCTTCTGAATAGCCACCAGTACTCCAAGACCGGAGCTGTCGATATAATCCACACCTTTCATGTCCACAACAAAATCGCGGTGTCCTGAGTGAATGTATTCCAGCAGCCGTTCGCGCAGAATTGCCGCTTCCTCGACATACAAGCTGCCGGCAAGCCCTACATTCACCTGTCCGTTGATAACATTAAATTCCTGTTTCATCGGTCATCGTCCCTACTTTTTGATTTTTTATCAGGCGTTCTAACAGTTTAATAACTTTTCCGGAATTGCGCTCAACCTCTTTAAGCATCTTCTCTGCCTCCAGACGGTTGCCCGCCTGGTATGCCGTTACCGCCTTATAAGCGTATTGATGGACATTCCTATGAGGATCATCCAGCGCTATAAAAATGGGGTCACGCTTGAATTCGTTGTCCGGATCATGATACCATTTGCCGAAGCGGCAGTCAGTATGCGATGTTACCTCGTCGCTGCTGATGGTTTCAAACCCTTTAAGCATGTTGGCAATGCGCATCTTCCACAACAGATGGTCTGACTTTGCCCGTTGCAGCATTTCCGCGGAAGACATGGCCGTTGCAGCCGACACGACAAATTTTTCCACAGCAATCTTAAGTTCGTTGGCCATTGCACTGGTTTCTTGGGCGCTGGCAGCAACCGTCTCCATAGTGGCGGTTGCTTCCTCAGT
>JAOACF010000072.1 GCA_026417995.1 Negativicutes bacterium | reverse complement strand
GAGTATGAGTCCGCAGGGCCTGCCGGTAATTGATCCGGACAAATGCACGGGCTGCGGCAAATGCGAAACTGTTTGTCCGAAAAAGGTAATAGCCATGATGCCGCTTGGCGCACCAGTTCGCGTGAACTGCAACTCCCGGGATAAAGGTCCGGTAGCCCGCAAGGCTTGCTCTGCAGCCTGCATCGGCTGCTCGCTTTGCTTGCGTGAGTGCGGGCATGGCGCGATCAAGATGGAGAATAATTTGGCGGTTGTCGATGCCCATATTTGCTTGACGGCTTGTACTGAAGCCAAATGCCTGGCCAAGTGTCCGACCAAAGCCATCAGGCCTGCCATATTGGGCGTTGTGCCGGGAACAGAGGAGCAAGCAGGCGTTCCGGTAAACTTACGGGGAAGTGACGCTAAACCGAGTGCAGGATAAGAGAGAGAGAGAGCGGGGCGCGCCCCGCTCTTCAGACTCTTCCAAAGTTCTGTTATAATAAAAAAAATACCTTGGTTAGGTGGCGTACATGAGACTGACATGGGCGGACAAGATCGCTATCGGGCTGCTGCTCGCTTTTTCTTTAGGCGGCATTGTATACAGTTTATATTTCATGCCGGTGGCAGGTCTAAAGCAGGCAGAGATCAGCGTCGACGGAAGGCCATATAAAACTGTGCTGTTACGGCCAGGTTATAAGGAAACCTTTCGCATTGGCGGTGCCAGTCAGTATAATGTCATTGAAGCGGACGGCGCGCGAATTCGCGTGCTGGAAGCCGACTGCCCCGACCAAATTTGCGTAAAAACAGGCTGGGTGCGCCAAGCCCCGCAGCAGATAGTCTGTCTTCCCTGGCGCACGGTTATCAGGGTGACTGAAGCCGGCCAGACAGATATCGATGAAATAGCGCGTTAGGTGTTGTGCTATGAAGACAAAACATATGGTGCTGTTAGGCTTGCTTACGGCCGGCGCCGCTATTTTGCATATTGTGGAGTCCTGGCTGCCAACGCCAGCGTCCGCTCCGGGCGTAAAATTGGGGTTGGCCAATGTTGTATCGTTATTTGCGCTGGCTTTTTTCGGGCCGCGCGAGGCGCTGTATGTGCTCGGAGCGCGTATCGTGCTTGGGGGGCTTTTCAGCGGCGCGATCGCCGGACCGGCTGTTTTTCTGAGTATAAGCGGCGGAATGACAAGTCTCTTGGTCATGGCGCTGCTCAATCGCTGGGCGCAGCCGCCCTTTTCGCTTATCGGCGTCAGCGTATTGGGGGCAACGGCGCATAATGCTGCGCAGGTTGCGGCGGCGGCCATCCTGGTCGGCAGCCCCGGCGTTCTTTGGTATTTGCCTTATGCCGTACTGTTCGCTGTTCCTTTGGGAGCGGTTACCGGCATGACGGCTTTATTTGCCCTGGCTAAATTGCCACAAAAATCCTTGTCATAATTTCAAGGATTTTTTCTTTTGCTGTAGAAGATGACAGAGGTGCGTATTCTTTGAAGCTTGGAGGTAATACTGTGAAAGGCGGCAGGACGAAAAGTTTCGGCACATTAGCGCTCTTTCTTATTACCGGCGCAATTTTTGGCGGCATTCTCGGCGAGCTGATCGCCGGATCGAGCGCGCTGGGCGGTTTGGCGCCATATCTTGCCAAGTCATACAGCATTGTCGATATACCGCCGGTGACCATCAATTTATATGTGATTAAACTGGTGGTCGGTTTTGCCTTGCATCCCAATTTGATCAGCCTCTTAGGCGTAGTGCTGGCATTTTTCCTGTTTAGAATGTTCTAATTCTGCTTCCGGAGGTTTCCATTGTGTCCATAATTTTAGCTTCCGCTTCACCAAGACGGCAGGAATTACTAAAGCAACTCGGCTGTGAGTTTACCGTTCTGACAAGTGATGTGGTTGAGGATAATGCCCGGGATTGCCCGCCCGCTGAGCTTGCAGTTTCCCAGGCAAGAGCCAAGGCGCTTGACGTGGCTGCCCGGGTTGGGGCGGATGATATTGTGATTGGCGCAGATACCATTGTCGTCTTGCATGACCGGGTTTATGGCAAGCCGGTTGATGCTGACGACGCGCGCCGGATGCTAAATGACCTGTCCGGCCGCGAGCACCATGTTATTACCGGCGTGGCGGTAGTGTGCGGCGCCAAAGTTTGGGAGGACTTTGCCGTAACTGCGGTTAGTTTTGCACCTATCTCCGCCGATGAGATTGAAAGATACATAGCTTCCGGCGAGCCGATGGATAAGGCCGGCGCATATGCCATACAGGGCCTGGGCGCGCTGCTTGTCGACAGTATTTGCGGCTGTTACACCAACGTGGTAGGGCTGCCGCTGTATACCCTGTCTCAGCTCTTAAAAAAAGCGGGGGTGCGCCTGTTGTGAACAAGCCGCTCACCATTAAGGACCTTCCCGCAGGCGAGCGGCCCCGGGAAAAGCTGCTCACTAAAGGCGCGTTTGCCGTCAGCGATGCGGAGCTCTTGGCTATCCTGCTGCGAACAGGTGCCAGGCAGGAAAATGTTACCCGCATCGCGGAACGGCTGCTCGTCGAATTTGGCGGTCTGGTCGGGTTGGCAGCGCTGCTGCCGCAAGAATTGGAGCGGATTCACGGGATTGGTCCGGCTAAGGCCGTAACCCTTACGGCGGCCATGGAAATTGCCAAAAGGCTGAGTTCGCATACGCCGGCTGAGCGCCCCGTCATCCGGTCGCCCGGCGATGCGGCGGCTTTTCTTATGCCGAGACTGCGCTACGAAAGCCGGGAGCATTTCATGGCGCTTCTCTTATCGACAAAAAATCATGTGCTGGCCGTGCCGGTCATTTCCATCGGTAGCTTGAACGCGTCGGTAGTTCATCCCCGGGAACTGTTCCGCGAGGCTATCAACCACAGTGCCGCGTCAGTCATCCTGGTCCACAACCATCCCAGCGGCGATCCAACGCCTAGTCAGGAGGACATCCTGTTAACCAGGCGGCTGATAGACGCGGGCCAGCTTTTAGACATAGCGGTGCTGGATCACGTAATTATTGGCGACGGCAAGTATGTTAGCCTGAAAGAAAAGGGAATAATATGAGAAGACGCTTGTCAAAAGTCGGTAAGTAACAAGAAACATGTCCTACTTCAGCAAAAAATACGTCCTAAAAAGCGTGACTTTTTGGAAAGGAGTCATCTTATGGTGAGCTTATTTAATTCGTTCTCCCGCGATATGGGAATTGATTTAGGCACGGCCAATACGCTTGTTCATGTTAAGGGGAAAGGGATCGTTCTGCGCGAGCCTTCGGTCGTTGCCATTCAGCGCGATACAGGCGAGATTCTGGCCGTAGGCGAGGAAGCCAAGCAGATGATTGGCCGCACGCCCGGCAATATTGTGGCGATTAGGCCGCTGAAAGACGGAGTTATCGCTGATTTTGACATAACGCAGGCCATGCTGAAATACTTTATTCGTAAATCTATGGATAGCAAGTCGTTTATCCGCCCCCGCGTTGTTGTCGGTGTTCCTTCAGGTGTGACCGAGGTGGAAAAGCGGGCGGTAATTGATGCGACCATCCAGGCAGGCGCGCGCGAAGCGTATCTGATTGAAGAACCGATGGCAGCAGCAATTGGCGCCGGTCTGCCGGTGCATGAACCTACAGGCAATATGGTGGTGGATATCGGCGGCGGCACGACCGAGGTGGCAGTTATCTCTCTCGGCGGGATTGTTACCAGCCGGTCGATTCGCGTTGGCGGCGATGAGATGGATGAAGCAATCATTCAATATATCAAGCGCACGTATAACCTTATGATTGGCGAACGCACGGCTGAGGAAGTTAAAGTTTCGATTGGCTCGGCCATACCGCCCAAAGTTGACGAATCAATGGATGTTCGCGGCCGCGACTTGGTGACAGGCCTGCCCAAAACTTTAACCATCAAAGCGCATGAGGTGCAGCGGGCATTGAGCGAGCCGGTTGCGGGCATTCTTGAAGCGGTGAAGATTACGCTGGAGAAAACACCGCCGGAGTTATCAGCCGACATTATGGACCGGGGAATTGTCATGACGGGAGGCGGCTCGCTGCTGCGCGGCCTTGATGAGCTTTTGTTCAAAGAGACCGGCATGCCGGTTCATATTTCCGAGGATGCATTGTCCTGCGTTGCGATTGGCACAGGCAAGGCGCTGGAAAGCCTGGATTTGCTGAAGCGGGTACTCATGTCGCCGAAAAAAATGGGATAGAGAGGGTCGGACAGTGAGATGGACAAACAAAAAGGCGGTCATCCTGGCGGTGGCTGTTGTGGCCGTCTTTTTGCTGGCTAACTCCGCCGCGCGGGGAAAGCAGCAATTTATTGTGATGGAGAGGATTGTTACCACGGCATTGGCGCCGCTGGAACAGGTTCTTACTAAAATTGGCTACAGCTTCCGTCAGGCCACTTCGTTTACCGGGCAGATCATAACTGTATATCGTGAGAACCAACGTCTTAAGGCCGAAAACGAACAGCTTAAACAGACCAGTCTGAATGTCACCGAAATTGCAGCAGAAAACGTACGACTGCGGGCCATGCTTGACTACAAAAAAGGGGCGCCGCAGTTTGATTTTGTGGCGGCGGCAGTTATTGCCCGCGATCCCGGAACCTGGACCAATGTGGTTGTGATCAACCGGGGGCAGGATCACGGCATCGCCAAGGATATGCCGGTTGTTACCCCGCAAGGTCTGGTGGGCAATGTGGTGCAGGTTTATGCGAGTTCGGCTAAAGTGCAGCTCATCCTTGACCCCCGCAGCGCGGTCGGAGCACTGGTGCAGCGCCAGGAATCTAGGATTGCCGCTATCGTAGAGGGCAACGGCGCTTCGCCCTTGACGCCGCGTATGGTCAATCTCTCGCGGGACGCCGATATCATTAAGGGCGACAAAATTATCACTTCCGGTTTTGGCGGGATTTATCCCAAAGGCATCCTAGTCGGTGAAGTTTTTGATGTTGTTAATGAAGAGGGCGGATTGTTAAAATATGCTGTATTGAAGCCTGCCGTTGATTTTGGTAAACTAGAAGAGGTATTGGTGATCGTCCGGTCCCGTGAACCGGTGCCCGTGCCGGTTGCTCCTCTGCCTGCGCCTCCGGCGAGTAAAGGAGCGGCGCGATGATTCCGGTTGTTTGGGCGGCGCTTATTATTGTCACACTTGCTCTGCAATCAGCACTGTTGCCGGTATTTGCGTTTAACGGCATAAAACCCGATCTGCTGCTTATTATTACCGTTTCTGCCGGGCTGCTATATGGCAAGGAGCATGGCGTAGGCGTCGGCTTTTTTGCCGGCCTGGTGCAGGATTTGGCCGCAGGCGGTATTTTTGGTCTGAATACGTTGACAAAAATACTGATCGGTCTTTTGGCCGGATCGGCCGAGCGCAAGGTTTTCAAAGAACATATTCTGCTGCCGCTAACGGCAATGGCGGTAACTACCGTGCTAAGTTACGGCGCGATTTTGGTATTACTTATGCTGTTCGGGTACAAGGTGAATTTTGTTGCGGCCGCTGTCAACAATTTGCCGCCGCAAATGCTCTACAACATGATTTTCTCCGTACCCTTGCACTGGGTTGTTTATCGGTTAGGGCGGTGGCGTCATCACTAGGGGCAGGGCTTATGGCAGCCTGCTCCCTTTCTATTGATTGCTGCAATTTGGCTGAACATTTTGCGAGGAGGTTGTTGTCGTGCCTGTCGTCAAAAGAGATACCCAGCGGCTGGATGTGCTGGCCATACTTGTGGTTTTCATCTTTGTCGCTTTGGTCAGCCGTTTAGGCTATCTGCAGGTAGTTCAAGGCAAATACTACGAGAGACTGGCAGACGGCAATCGTATCAAGCTAATACCTGTTATGGCGCCACGGGGTATTTTTTATGACCGCAACGGTGTGCCGCTGGTTTCCAACCGCCCGGGCTTTACCGTGACGCTAGTTCCTATCTCCGGCCCAATTGCGCCGGAGGTCATTACCAAGCTTGCCGGTATCCTCGGCATGGATCCGGCGGATATTCAAAACAAAGTCAAGCAGCATGCCGGGTCATTTGAACCCATCCGGGTCAAGACCGACATCGGCCCGGATTTGGTGACCAAGATTGAGGAACGTAAGGCGGAGCTGCCGGGAGTCGTTATTGAAATTCAACCCATCCGCAATTACATGAATAATGAATTGGCCGCCCATATTTTTGGCTATGTCGGCGAAATTAATGATGCCGAATTGGAAAAGCGCAAAAAGGACGGCTACAAACTTGGCGACATTATCGGCAAATTTGGCCTGGAAAAAGTGTACGACCGCGAGATCCGCGGCCAGGACGGCGGCGGGCAAGTGGAAGTGGACGTTACCGGACGGCCTGTGCAGGTGCTGGGGAAAAAAGAACCATTGCCTGGCAATAATTTGGTGCTGACAATTGACTACCGGATTCAGCGAGCTGCCGAGCAGGCAATTGATGAGCAGCTTACTTATCTCCAAACCAAGACAGAATATATAAATGCCAAGTCTGCCGCCGCCGTTGTTATGAATCCCAAAACAGGCGAGATTCTTGCTATGGCCAGTCGTCCGGTTTTTAACCCGAACCTGTTTAACGGCGGGATATCGGCAAAGGACTGGAGAATGCTCAATGAGAACCCGTTCCACCCTATGGATAACAAGGCTATTTCCGGAGAATATCCGCCGGGTTCGACATTTAAGATAATTACCGGCGCGGCCGCGCTGGAACTGGGTAAAGTAACGCCGGAGGAAAAGATACTTGATACCGGTAAGCACTGGATTATTCCGAAAGGCAATGCCATGGGTGAAGCGCTGGGCTGGATCAACTTCCGCGAGGCGCTGTCCAAGTCAGACAATGTTTACTTTTATGAGATGGGCAACCGCCTGGGTATCGACAATCTCGAAAAATATGCCCGTGCCTTTGGGCTTGGCGCGTTTACCGGCATTAATCTGCCCGGAGAGTCGGACGGACTGGTAGCAAACCGCCGCTACAAGGAAAGAGTTTACGGCGAAGACTGGTATTTATCCGAGACTTTTGACGCCGCGATCGGCCAGGGATTTCAGCTTGCCACCCCGCTGCAGATGGTTGTGGTCATGAGTCAGATTGCCAATGGCGGTCATCGGTATAAGCCCTATTTGGTAAGCAAGATCACTTCGCCTACGGGCGAAACGCTTAAGACTTTCGGACCGGAAGAAACGGGACAGGTGAAGATTTCACCAGCCAATTTGACGCTCATCCGGGAAGCGCTGCGCGAGGTAACCTTAGAAGGCGGTACGGCAGCCTACGTTTTCGGCGATTTTCCGCTAGCCATTGCCGGTAAAACGGGTACGGCGGAAAACCCGCACGGCGATGATCATGGCTGGTTTGTTGCTTACGGGCCATACGATGATCCGCGCATTGCGGTCGCCATCATTGTTGAACAGGGAGGCTTCGGCGCTTCTTCCGCGGTGCCGATTGCTAAGAAAATTTTTGAAGCGGCCTTCAATATCAACCAGCCGCCGGCTGAAAATGCTAAACTTTATAAACCGAAAACGGCAATATAAATAAACGTCCGAATTTTTCGGGCGTCTATTTATATTGCGCCGGTTGCCAGATACAGCAGGAATATTACGGAAAAAAGCGAAACTAGTTGACAGATAGGCAATCATATGTGGTAAAATTTGGGAGAGTAGACATGCGTGAAGCAATTGTGTTCAAAGGGGACCGTGATGGACTTCAGCTTGTGGTTGACGAGAACGTAAGCTTTGATGAAGTGCTAAAGCAGCTCAAAGCCAAGCTTGCAGCTGCTGCTGACTTTTTTGCCGCCGGTGCCCCTATTCATATTTACCCGGCGGTAAACGGCTTTTCCCACAGTCAGCAGAGTGAAATCGCCGGCGTGCTCGAGGAGTACGGCCTGCGCTGCGTAAAACCGGCTGCGGAAGATGCCGCAACCGCGTCCGAAGCAGGAGGTCACGAGGGGCTTGGTCAAGAAACACGGGCGCTTATTGTGAACAGAACTCTGCGGGGCGGCCAAAAGGTTGTTTATCATGGCTCGGTCGTAGTGATTGGCGATGTCAATCCCAACGCGACGGTTGTCGCCGGCGGCGATATTATTGTTTTGGGTGCATGCCGGGGAACCGTGCATGCCGGCGCCTATGGCGACGAGCGGGCGACAGTGACTGCAACAAAGTTAATGGCGGCGCAGATTCGCATCGCCGGACTTATTGCCAGGTCGCCGGACCAAGCGGACAAACCGGACATGATCGAGACGGCCAGGATTAAAAATAACACTGTAGTGATCGAACAATCGAGAAGATAGGAGGCAAGCGACATGGGAGAAGTAATTGTTATTACCTCGGGCAAAGGCGGAGTCGGCAAGACGACAACCACCGCCAACCTGGGTACCGGTTTTGCTTTGTTAGGGAAGAAGGTCGCGCTGGTAGACGCCGATATCGGACTTAGAAACCTGGATGTCGTCATGGGCCTGGAGAACCGCATTGTATATGATTTGGTTGACGTTACCGAGGGTAACTGTAGGCTGAAACAGGCGCTTATAAGGGACAAGCGGTTTGAAAATCTATATCTTCTGCCTGCGGCGCAAACGCGGGATAAAACAGCGGTCAGTCCTGAGCAGATGAAGGAATTGTGCCGCGATCTGGCCCAGGATTTTGATTACGTGCTGATCGATTGCCCTGCGGGGATTGAGCAGGGGTTTAAAAATGCGATTGCCGGCGCGGACAGGGCGGTAATTGTAACGACGCCGGAAGTATCAGCCGTTCGGGACGCCGATCGTATTATCGGGCTGTTGGAATCCGAGGGAAAAAGCAACCCGAAGCTTATTGTCAACCGGATACGCCCGAAAATGGTAAAAAAGGGCGATATGATGGATATTGATGATATCATCGAGATCTTGGCGGTGGATTTGTTAGGCATCATTCCGGAAGATGAATACATAGTCATCTCCACGAATAAGGGGGAGCCGGCGGTAGCCAATCCGGCATCGCTGGCCGGAACGGCTTATAAAAACATCGTACGCCGCCTGATGGGCGAAAATGTTCCGCTGATGAATTTGGAAGCCGATGAAGGGTTTTTTGGCCGGTTTAAAAAAATACTGGGATTTTAGGGGGTGCGGCTATGTTTGACCTCATTAACAAGATGTTCGGCAAGGAAGGAACGGGGTCGAAGGATATAGCGAAAGAGCGTTTGCGCCTGGTACTGGTGCATGACCGTGTGAATGTATCGCCCCAGTTCATGGAAGTGCTGAAAGAAGACATGATCAAGGTCATTTCCAACTATATGGAGATTAATGAACGGGACATGGAGATTAATTTAACCCATACCAATACGCAAGTCGCCCTTGTGGCCAATATTCCCGTCAATCGCATGAAGCGCGGCACCATAGCCGGTGAATGAACACAGGCCTGTGCAACCAGCACGGGCCTTCTCTATTGTGTGGACAGGTTCGGGGAATAGTAGTAATATAATATATTGAGATACTATATTAGAAAGGTAGTTGCTATGCTTAGCCGGCGCCTATTGAAAAAACTTGATTTTATGTTAATAACCGTTACGCTGCTGCTTATCGCCACCAGTCTTGTTATCATCGGCAGCGCGACACATATCAACAATCCGAGTGAGGATCGCTATTGGTATGTGGAGCGTCAGGGCCTTTTTGCGCTGGCTAACTTCCTGCTTATTTTTGTTATGCTCCATTTTGACTACAAAGCGCTCAGCAAGTATGCCAATATTCTTTATGGCATCAATTTGTTCATGCTGCTTGCCGTTATGTTTGTCGGCACTTCGGCTCTTGGCGCGCAGCGCTGGATTCAGATCGGCCCGATCAGCCTCCAGCCGTCCGAGTTTTCCAAAATCATTATGATTATTTGCCTGGCGCATATGCTTGATAAACGGACAGGCCGTCTAAACACGATTAAAGACGTCCTGCCGATATTTATCTATGTAGGGGTTCCTTTTTTGCTGGTGCTCAAGCAGCCGGACCTTGGCACTTCGCTGGTTTTTATGGCGATACTGTTTGGCATGCTGTTTGTAGCTGGCATCAACATGCGGCTGCTTATGGGTATTTTTGCCGCGGGCATTGCGTTTATGCCGATTTTCTGGCATTTCCTCAAAGATTATCAAAAGATGCGACTGCTGGTTTTCATTAATCCCAATGTTGATCCGCTCGGCTCGGGCTATCACATTATTCAATCGAAAATAGCCATAGGGTCTGGCCTGCTGTTTGGCAAGGGCTTGTTCGGGGGGACGCAGAGTCAGCTCAACTTTCTGCCGGAAAATCACACTGACTTTATCTTTGCCGTAATTGGCGAAGAACTGGGGTTTGTCGGCGCATCCCTTGTCCTGATGCTTTATTTGATTTTACTTTACCGCGGCATTAAGATTGCGGGAGCCGCCCGTGATAATTTTGGCACGCTGCTCGCTGCCGGCATAGTGTCTATGCTTGCCTTTCATGTCTTGGTCAATGTCGGCATGACCGCCGGCATCATGCCGGTTACCGGCATACCGCTGCCACTTATGAGTTATGGCGTCAGCGCCCTGACGACCAATCTTGTCAGTTTGGGCATACTGCTCAATATTTATATGCGACGACAAAAGATACTGTTTTAGCAGGCAAAAAGGGACAGCCCCAAGGGGACTGTCCTCTTTTTGTACTTTCTTTTTTTGCTAGGCTTGTGCACTTTTTCGTCATATTCACCGCGCGCCTTCCATATACATGTCAGTAAGAAACGTCCTGCTGCGGGGGGATCGCTATGGCACGGGGTTGGAACAAATGGAAAAACCGGGGATGGGGGGAAAGCCGTGACACCTGGATAACCCGGGATCATCGCGCTCATTACCGATATGGAGAGGAAAGCGGCTACCGGTTGCTAAAAAAAACGCTCATTGCGCTGATTATCTTTGCAACGGTTTACGGGCTGCATATGACCGACACGCGAGTAAGCCGGGCGGTGGATGATTCGGTGCGCTATATTTTGACGGCTCAGACCGACTTTAGCACACTGGGGGAAGAATTGGCCAAATATGCGCCTAAAGGCTTTGATCAATCGGTGCTTAAGCGGGTGCAGGGCACGGTATCAAAACCGGCAGATCCTCTCCTGTATATGACGAAGCCGGTGGACGGTAAAATCGTTATGCCGTACGGCTGGCAGACGCATCCCGTTTTGAAGCAGGAAATGATGCATGAGGGCATTAGTATTGAGGCGCAGCTCGGGGCAAGCATCAGGGCTGCGGCGCCAGGCAAGGTAAAGGCAGTTGCCGAAAGCGCCAGGCACGGCAGGACAATCGTGATTGATCATGGCCGGGATATCGAGACAACTTACGGCCATATCGGCGAAATACTCGTCAAGCCGGATGAAAGCGTCAGTCAGGGGCAGGTTATCGCACGGGTCGGCAAAACAGGCATAACTAATGGACCAATGCTGTATTTCGAAGTCAGGGAGAAGGGGAACCCGGTGGACCCGCTATTGCGGGTGAGAGGCGAGTTTACTGTGAAAGAGGGGAAATAGCCTTGCGCGCCGGAAGAGTCGCTGGTGTACAACTGGTTCTCAACAATTGGTTCTTGGCGATGATTGCCCTGTTTAGCCTGGCGGGACTAGCGGGAAAAGTGCTGCTGGTTTTTGCTGCAGTGCTTTGGCACGAGGTTGGGCATGCGATAACTGCCGCGCTGCTGGGATTGAAGGTGAGGGAAATTGAACTTCTGCCGTTTGGCGGTGTGGCGCGGATTGACGGCCTCTATAGCGCCGGCAACCACAAAGAGGCGATTATCGCGGCTGCGGGGCCGCTTTCCAGTTTAGTCCTGGCCGCCTTGGCTTCGCCGGGGCTGCAATCATCGGTTTGGAGCGAGCAAACGCGGTTTTTTATCGAGGTAAATGTGACGCTGGCAGTCTTTAATATGCTGCCAGCGTTGCTGCTTGATGGGGGAAGAATTGTCCGGGCCTGGCTGGCAGCATTTGTCAGTTATGAGCAGGCTACCATGTTAATGTCAGTTACAACAAAGACAATCACCGTGCTGGCGATCGTGTATATTGGCCTGCAATTTGCCGTAAACGGGACATTGCATATAACCCTTGCTGTTGCTGCCGTATTTCTGTATGTTGCCGCACAGCGGGAATTGGGAGTAGTACGTTATCGGACCATGAACGTCCTAGCGCGGAAAAAGTCTCACTTAAGCCAGCGCGGTGTCATGCCTACCGTGCATTTTACAGCGCTTGCCGCTACGCCGGCCAAAGAGGTGATTGAATTATTCCGGCCGGATCATTACGGAGTAGTTCTGGTACTCGATGAGCAATTTAAATCATGCGGTCTGATTACCGAAACCGAAGTGTGGGAAGCGCTGCCGCTTAAGGGAATTAGTGCCCGGATAGGTGAATTTTTATATTAAAGGCAGGATTCTGCATTATTCTGTAGAACGTAGGGTAAACTTGGATATTTGCAGTTTTTTCATGCATAATATTTTTACAACGTTCTTACGGAGGTTACCATGATTAGTCTCGATCCCGCCGTTTTAAGCCGTGTTGCCAAGCCGGCGCGCTATACCGGCAATGAATGGAACAGTATCAAAAAAGACCATTCCCGGGTAAAAGTAACTTTCGCACTGGCGATGCCTGACGTATATGAAGTAGGTATGTCCAACCTAGGGCTTAAAATACTGTATCAAATTCTCAATCGTCGCGATGATACTGCCGCCGAGCGCGTCTACGCTCCTTGGGTGGATATGGAGGCTGAAATGCGGGCGAACAAAATCCCGCTGTATTCGCTGGAGACTTTTACGCCGATTGCGGCCTTTGATTTTGTCGGGTTTTCCCTACAGTATGAGTTAAGCTACAGCAATATTGTCAATATGTTGGATCTCGCCGGCATTCCCCTGCTTGCTGCCGATCGCGCCAACGGGCATCCGTTTGTTGTGGGTGGCGGTCCTACCGTCTTTAATCCCGAGCCGCTTGCCGATATCATGGACTTTTTTATTGTCGGCGAGGGGGAAGAGATTATTAGTGAAGTAGCTGCCCTTTGTGCCGCTTGGAAGGATGCGGGACGAGCAGGCGGGAGGCAGGGTCTGCTTAAAGAGTTGGTTAAGATTCCGGGTATTTACGTGCCTTCTTTTTATACTGTGGAGTATAATCATGACGGAACAGTTGCCGCTGTCCGCCCCACGGTGCCGGAGGCGCCGCCGCATGTCGCCAAGAGGGTGGTTAAGGATTTGGAAACGGTGGAATTTGCCACACGGCCGGTGGTGCCGTTCATTGACACCGTGCATGACCGGGTGATGTTGGAGATTTTTCGCGGCTGCACTCGCGGCTGCCGGTTTTGCCAGGCCGGAGTGATTTACCGGCCGGTGCGGGAACGCAAGCTCGAAACGCTGCTGAAGCATGCCCAAGAGCTAGTCGACCATACCGGTTATGACGAAATATCGCTGGTTTCCCTAAGCTCGGCTGATTATTCCTGCCTGCATGACTTGATCCGGAAACTGATGGAACATTTTAAAAGTCAGGGAGTCAGTGTTTCCCTGCCGTCGCTTAGGATTGACAGCTTTTCGATTAAACTGGCGCAGGAGGTGCAGCAGGTGCGGAAAAGCGGCCTGACGTTTGCGCCCGAAGCCGGCACCCAGCGCATGCGGGACGTTATTAATAAAGGCGTGACCGAAGAGGACCTGGAGGAAGCGGTAAGCGCCGCCTTTCGGGCGGGATGGTCGACCGTTAAGCTGTATTTCATGATTGGTTTGCCGACGGAAACGGATGCGGATGTTGCAGGAATTGCCGCCCTTGCCGCTAAAGTCGCCAGATTGTACCGCCAGATCAAGGGGCGCGGAGGAGCGAAAGTAACTGTCAGCGTATCGACCTTTGTACCCAAACCGCATACTGCTTTTCAGTGGTATGGACAGATCACGGTCGATGAGATGCGGCGGCGTCAGAATTACTTGCGCTCACTTATTAAAGACAGAAGCATCTCACTCAACTGGCATGATGCCGAAACAAGCTTTCTGGAGGGAGTATTTTCCCGCGGTGACCGCCGTTTGGGCCGGGTAATAATCGAGGCCTGGAAGCGTGGCGCGCGTTTTGACGGCTGGTCGGAACATTTCAAGCCGAATGTATGGCTGGATGCATTTGCGGCCCTCGGCATTGACCCTCATTTTTATGCCAATCGCGAGCGCAGCCGTGATGAAGTGCTGCCCTGGGAACATATCAGTCCCGGGGTGGACAAGTCATTTCTGCTAAGGGAATACGAGCAGGCTGTGAG
>JAOACF010000071.1 GCA_026417995.1 Negativicutes bacterium | reverse complement strand
AGGTATAAGGCCGGCTGGAGAAGGGCAAACAGCCTGGTGGGTCGTCCTTACAAGCCGGATGACTGTGACATCAGGGGCGCTGCCGCTATTTTCGGCAAGGAATTTGGCGAAGAGCTGGCAAAGTGCATCGCTATTGACGGTACGCTTAACTCTTCGGCTGTTTATACGCTGGTTTTCCGCGCAATGTTCCCCGAATTTTTACAAGGGCGGCCGCTTGCGACGATTACACCCCAGGTTGCCTATGAAGCGACAGTAGAACTCTTAAATATCTAAAGGATATCTAAAGCGAAAAATCCTCGCTGTGGCTGAGCGAGGGTTTTTCGCTTTATTCTTTTTTTCCGTACAGGTACTCTTCGGCGGCCTGCAGTGCGTTGGCGGAGCTGTTACGGTCTGTTTTCGCCACAGCATGGTATTGCGGCGGCTCAGGATTATTCGGCCCGTATCCCTCGGCGGCATTAGCTTTTTTCGCCTGCAGCGAAAGTTTAGGTTTTTCGGGTTTTACCCCTCTGGTCATATTGTCATCTCCTATATAAGCAGCTTTCTCTTTTAGTTTGCCGCTGCCGGCGTTATCTAATCCGGCAATTTTTAAAAGGCCGCCTGACAAGATTGTGGATTGGGCGGAATAATTTGGAAAGTAAATAATATATTGTAGTAAAAAAATACGAGCCTTCCGACTTTTAGTGTGCCATTGGGATGCTAAAAGCTGTAGGGCGGGGGGAGCAATCGCCCCGCCTGCCATTGCGCAAAGGAAGAGGTGCCGGGTATCTCTTCCTTTTGCTGTTTAATGCCCCGTAAAAGTGGGCATGACGTTAACCGGTTCCCTAACCGGCGACAACAATAACTATTTTGGGAGGGAGACGCTACGTGAACGAAAATGAAAAGAAGCCTGAGGGACAAGGCGAACAGGACACCAGGTACATGTTCTTTACACGGCGTGAATTTGTCGTCGGCGCAGTGGCCGGCGCCGCAGCCGGTTCGGTCATCACCGGCGCCATGATGAAAGGCGGCAAACCTGCCGCGGTAGATCCGGCTAAAGCCGCCGGGGAAAAACGGATTAAATCTCCCAGCTATATAGCGGTTGATTACGCCAAGTGCACAGGCTGCCGCAATTGTGAGGTGGAGTGTGCGCTGTTCCACGAGAAAAAGCTTGATTTGAGTAAAAGCCGGATTAAAGTCTATTATTTCAATCCGCCTGTTGACGTACCTTCGCTGTGCGCCAAGTGCAACGACGCCCCTTGTATCAAGGCCTGCCCGGAGAAAGTCGGAGCGCTTGTCAAAGACAAAACAACCGGAGCGGTTTTGCTTGATGAGAAAAAATGTATTGCCTGCTGGGCTTGCATTGAGCCTTGTGCCAAAGACCGCGCCAACGTTATTCGTAAAAGCAAAGACGAGAAAGTCGTCGTAGGCATCTGTGATTTATGCGGTGGCGACCCGTCCTGTGTGACGGGCTGCCCGGAAGGGGCGCTTTCCATTGTTCCTGTGTATCAGGACGGCAGGTATTTCGCAGCCAAACCGGAACAAATCGCGCAAGCAGTTGCCAAAAATCTCTATAAAGCGGCAAGGGGGAATGAATGATGCCGAACGGGTACATGGGAAAGGTTTTGGAAATTGACCTTTCAACCAAAAAAGTTTCCGTGAGCGATTTGAATATGAAGGCGGCTGAACAATTTGTCGGCGGACGCGGTTTGGGGGCTAAGTACCTCTGGGACAAAGTGCAAAAGCCCGGCCTTGACCCGCTCAGCCCTGAAAACCCCTTGATGTTTTGGACCGGACCGCTGACCGGAACGGCTATCCCCGGACCATCGCGCGTTGTTGTTTGTACCAAAGCAGCAAACACTTCGCCGATCGCCTCACCCTATCCGCACGCGTCAACTGTCGCCTGGTCCTGCATGGGCGGCATGCTGGCGCCGGAAATTAAGTACGCCGGTTATGACGGTATCATTATTACCGGCAAAAGTGAAAAGCCTGTCTACATTGTGATCGACGATGCCAAGGTTGAGATTAAGGATGCGGCCCACCTTTGGGGGAAAAGCACTAATGATACCGATCTAGCGCTGCGGAAAGAACTTGGAGCATCTTTCCGTACGGCCTATATCGGCCCGGCCGGTGAGAACCTGGTTAAATATGCCGCAATTTTGAGTGAATCCTCCCGTGCCGCCGGACGCTCCGGTGTCGGCTGCGTCATGGGTTCCAAGAAATTAAAGGCGATTGCCGTGCGCGGCAGTAATACGGTGCCGGTGGCGAACAACGAAGAGGTTATAAAAATACGCGCCGAGATGTTTAAGGCGCTTCAGACATGGAACGGCTATGATCAATGGCGGCGGTGGGGAACTGCGGCAATGCTCATGGCGTCCAGCCAAGCCGGAACGCAGGTAACGAAAAACTTCCGGGAAGGCACCTATGAGCAGGTGGATAAGATCGGCGCGCCAATCTCAGAGAAGGAATTCTGGGTTAAGCACCGTTCCTGCTTTCAATGCCCGCTGCACTGCATGAAAATTGGCCAGGTGTCAACCGGTCCGTATAAAGGAACGATTGCCGAGGGACCTGAGTATGAAACCGGTACGATGCACGGTTCCAACTGCCTGGTTACCGATCTGGGCGGCATGATGAAATCAATTGAACTGGCCGATGATCTCGGCCTTGACAGCATCTCGGTAGGCAACGTTCTGGCATTTGTTATGGAACTTTATGAAAAAGGCATTGTCACCCGGGGCGACCTTGACGGCATAGACGCCAAATGGGGCAATGTTGAAGCCATGCTGGCGCTGCAGCGGAAGATCGTCAAGCGCGAAGGTGTTGGCGACATATTAGCGGAAGGCGTTAAGAAAGCCGCCGCCAAATTTGGCAAAGACGCTGAGAAGTACGCAATCCACATCAAAGGACAGGAACTGGCGGCCTGGAATATACCCGCAAACCATGGTTTCGCCATTGTCTACGGCACTTCCAACCGTGGCGCCTGCCACCAGGTGGGGCCGACAGTTGAGGAGCAGCAGCGCCGCACTATGTGCGATACGGTGGTTATCTGCCGGTTCCTCTATTACGGCATTGGTACCGCTTTGTTCCAGAAAGCGCTCAACGCAGTTTGCGGCTGGCAGCTCGATGATGCCGGTTTCTTCCGGGTAGCCGACCGTATCTGGAATTTGGAAAAGGTATTCAACGCCCGGGAAGGCTTCCGGCGAGCCGATGACTACGTGCCGAAGCGCTTTACGACAGAAGCGTTCACCGTAGGGCCGAAAAAAGGCGCGATACTGCCTCCGGAAAAACAGGAGCAAATCCTGGATGAGTATTATACCAAACGCGGCTGGGATGTAAAAACCAGCCTGCCGACCGAGGCGAAGCTTAAGGAATTGGGCCTCGATGAACTTAACGCAGTAGTTAAGAGCCTTAGATAAAAACTTCGGAAAAAGTGCCGGTTAAGGGGGGGCTGCTTTAACCGGCATTTCCGCCTTCATGGGAGGGACGAGTATGAGAATTACCCCGGTAATGATGGGAATCATAACCGCTTTTTTGGCAGTAGCGGCGCAGGCGTATTTATTTCTGCAGCCGCCGCCTGCTTACGGTTTGTGCGTAGTTTGTCATGGGCGTGATTTAACTATCTGGCTGACATCAGCCCTGTTCGGCTTAAAACGTGATGTCGCCGTAATATCTTATTACTGGCCGCTTTTAACGGTAGCCGGAATATTTCTTGGCAGCCGATATGCGGCAATCACCTCTGCCGAGTATCGGCCGGTGGCAGGGGAAAACCCGTGGGTAGCATTCGGCTGCGGCATGGCTGTGATGATCCTTGGCTTACTCATTATGGGCTGCCCTACCCGGTTGCTGCTGCGGGCAGCCTACGGCGATATATTGGGTGCGGTGGGAATGGGCTCGATACTGCTCGGCGTGGTCGCCGCCACACTTGTCATGCGCAGGAGGGCCGGAGCATGATTATTGCGTTTATCAGCCTCCTGTTTGGATTGATTATCGGCTATACTGCGCAGCGGTCGCGGATGTGCTTTATCGGCGGCATGAGGGATTATATGCTGGTACAAGACTCCCAACTGTTAAAAGGTCTGCTTGCTTTTTTGGGCGCGGCGACGGTATTTTATTACCTTGCCAGTATAGCCGGAGGAGATTTGTATGGGTATCCCTGGTTTGAGCGCGAGCAGCGCAAAAGCCTGGAATTGGCCCGTGATTACCATGCATTTGCCGCCTGCTGGATTCCGGATGAAGTCGTTATCGCCGCTTATAATGCCACCAAAGTGAAGGGATTCGCACTCCCCGGTGGCTGGCTTCTCAGCTATACGGCACTGACTACTGTCGCTGCCGGTTTGGGGATAGGCTATCTTTCCACAGTCGCTAACGGCTGTCCCCTGAGGCAGCATGTGCTGGCAGCTTCCGGCAACCGCGGCGCTTATATGTATTTGGCAGGATTTTACTTGGGGGCGATCGTGTTTAACTATCTTATTGCCCCGGTATTCCAGCGCCTGATTTCTTAAACTTGCAAGCGAGGTGACGCTCAATGCAAACCACACGCCGTATCTTCATTAAAATGGCCGGCGGCGCAATTTTATCGGCCGCCCTGTTCTGCGCCGGAGGTTTAACCGGGGCCAAAGCCGGTCTCATCCGGCCGCCGGGAGCCGTGGAAGAAGAAACCTTTCAAAGCGTATGCCTGCGCTGCCACCAGTGCCTCGACATTTGCCCGGAAAAGGCCATTGCGTCAGCCCACCTGACACAAGGCTGGCGGGTAGCTGCTACCCCCGTGCTGTCCGGAGGCTGCACGCTGTGCATGAAGTGCGTTCAGCAGTGCCCGTCCGGCGCATTGGCGAAGATTGACGCCAAAGAGGCGCGGATGGGAACGGCCGCGATCATCGAGAAAGAATGCGTGGGCTGCGACAAGTGCATCAAGCCCTGTCCTACAGGCGCCATCAGTAAAGTTCCGGGAAAACGCTTGGTTGCTGTGGATGTTAATAAATGCACCGGCTGCATGACATGCATCAAGCACTGCCCGGTTGATCCTATCGCTATTGTCGTAACCGCGGCAGGCGCGAAACGGCCGAAATTTACCAAAGTATAGGAGGTTTATATGCCTGTTTATTTGGACAACGCTGCTACCTCCTGGCCCAAGCACCCCGACGTTTTCGCCGCCATGGCCAGGTTCATGCAGGAAGATGCCGGCAATCCCGGCCGCTCCGGCCATTCCATGTCGGTAGCTGCTGCCAGAACGGTGTTTGCGGCAAGGGAAGCTGTCGCCAGTATCGTAGGCGCACAGTCTCCTGAGCGGGTGGTATTTACCAAGAATGCCACCGAAGCGTTAAATGTTATCCTTTTTGGCCTGCTCACAAACGGCGGCCATGTCATTACCAGCTCGGTTGAGCACAATGCCGTGATGCGCCCGCTGCGCTACTTGGAACGTCAAGGTGTACGCCTGTCCGTCGTCGTATGCGACGGACGGGGACTATTAGACCCGGATGACATTCGCAGAGCAGTTTCGCCGGAAACCAAGCTGATTATTTTAACCCATGCATCCAATGTATGCGGCGCCATACAACCCATTGCCGCCGTTGGTCGCATTGCCCGGGAGTACGGTGTGCCGTTTGCGGTCGACGCAGCCCAAACGGCGGGAAGCGAACCGATCAATATTGCACAGGATTATATTGATTTCCTGGCGTTTACCGGCCATAAGGGCCTAGGGGGACCCCAGGGAACTGGGGGACTGGTTTTAGCGGAAGACAGAGACTTGCCGCCCCTTCTCCACGGCGGCACCGGCAGTCTGTCGGATTCCGAATACCAGCCGGAATTTCTGCCAGACAAACTGGAAAGCGGCACGCTCAACGCTGTCGGATTGGCCGGATTGGCGGCCGCCGTAAAGGTTACCGCGGCGCGGTTTGACGTCCTCCGCCAGCGCAAGAAAGAACTCTTGGCCACGTTTTTTGACGGTCTCGCGGCTGTTCCGGGCGTAAAAACATATGGCCCGATTAACCCTGAACAGAATGCCGGAGTTGTTTCCATTACCATTCGGGACAGGGTGTCATCGGAGGTTGGCTTGGCGCTTGACCGCGTTTTTGGCATCCTGACTCGCACCGGACTGCACTGCGCACCTGCCGCCCATAAAACGCTCGGCACTTTTCCCCAGGGAACAGTTCGCCTCAGTCTGGGGGCGTCTACCACCAGCCAAGAAATCACAACGGCGCTCGAAGCTATAAGCCGCATCGCCGACATGGCGGGGTGAATGACATGGACGAGAACTGCGGTATCATCACCTTCTACTCTTCCAGCCATGCCGTCCACGCTGAAAAAGTGCTTAAATCTGCGGGCTATTTGGCAGAACTCGTGCCGGGGCCTAAAGACATCAGCCCTAATTGCGGCGTTGCGCTGCGCTACGATTATGAAAACACCGACAAGGTGAAAGAACTGCTTGAACAAAAAGGTGTAGCGTACGAAGCCTGTCATCTTTACCGGGCGCCGCAGCGGAAGTCCCTGCTGGATTTGCTCCTGGGAAGGTGAGATGATGGACGACAAACGGCAAAGCTTGGTTGAACATCTTGCCGAGCTCCGCCAGGTAATTATCGCATCGCTTGCCGCGCTTGCTTTGGCTTCGCTTATAGGTTTTTGGCTGGCGCCGGGCGTTATGGCGATAATCGTTAAGCCATTGCCGTCGGCAGAGCTAGTTTTCTTTGGGCCATTTGACGGGTTCTACCTGCAAATCCGTTTGGCGGTAGTGATTGGCTTTGTCTTAGCCTTTCCGGCAATTGTGGCGAGTTGGGCGTCCTTTTTGAGTCCCGGTATGACCCGAACGGAAAAAAAGGCGGCGCTTTATGGGGGCATTGCCGCCATCCTCTTGTTTCTGGCCGGAGCGGCATACGCCTTGCGGATAGTACTGCCGCTGGTGCTGTCATTTTTGCTGACATTCTCTACGCCGGAAATGCTGCCCGTAGTGGCAGGGGATGAATATTTGACCTTTGTACTGTCATTTTTAGTGTACTCGGGACTGTTTTTTACTCTGCCGCTGGCGGTTTGGCTTATGGTTTATTTTGACATTCTGTCACCGGGCCTCATTCAGCGGCACCGGCGGTGGTGTCTGGCCGTGCTGCTAAGTCTTGCCTTGTTTTTTTCTCCGGGCAGCGATCTTGTTACCCAAGCGCTGCTGGCATTGCCGCTGTATCTGCTCTTTGAGGCCGCAATCCTTACAGCCCGGTACTTTAAAAATAGATTAATCAAAATTCGAGGTGATTGCCATGTCGGACGCATTATGGACAATAACGGTGAAAGGCCCGCTTAATAAACCCGGCAGTTACCAGGCAACGGCAAGCGATACTCTGCTGGATGTAATTTTCCGCGAGGCCGGAGGCATGAAAAATGACCGCCTGGCCCTAAAGGCCGTACTGATCGGCGGTTCGCAGGGCAAGTTTGCCGCGGAGGCTGAGCTAAAAGCAGTAGTGAATGCTTCGAATGATGTTATGGTTATGGATGAAGGAAGCTGTATTGTTAACATTGTCAGCACGCTGTTGACATATAATCTTATGTGTCTGCCCAGGCAAACAGGTTGCGTGATATGTCGCCAGGCTTTGGCCGAAGCCGTAGAGCTGCTGGCAAAGTTGCGCTCGCCGCAGGGAGGGATAGCCAGCCTGTCAGGGTTGAAAAGCCTGGTCGCGGAAACGGGCGCAAAATGCCGGGACGGGTGCCGGCTGCTTAATCCGCTGACAAGCGCTCTGATGCTCTATGAGCAGGAATTTGCCAGTCATGCTGCCGGACGTTGTCCGGCCAGCATTTGCGGCGAACTCATGCTAAGTCCCTGCAGCAACTCCTGCCCGGCGAATGTTGATCTTCCCGGAACGATTGCTCTTATGCAAATGGGTAAGTTCCAGGAAGCGCTGACACTTGGGCGTCAGGATAATCCGCTGTTTTTGACTTGCGGCTATGTTTGCGAAGACCCGCCCTGCCAAAACAACTGTAAACGCCTTAGCTTTGATGAAGCGGTGTATTCGCAAAGCCTGCATCGTTATGCGGGAGAAAAAGCGGCCCGGCAAGCAGGCAGTTTAGCAAAAGCGCTCAGGCATCCGAGCATTGCGCCGGGAAAACCTACGGGCAAGAAAGTGGCAATTATCGGCGGAGGGCCTGCCGGCTTGTCCGCAGCCTACTTTCTGGCACGGCTGGGTCATAAAGCGGTTATTTATGAAAAAGCCAGCAATGCCGGAGGCATGGCAGCCTTTGGTATCCCTGCATACCGCATGGATCGCGCAGTTTTGGCCGAAGAAATTGCGGCCATACAGTCCTTAGGCGTGGAATTCATTTTCGGCTGTGAGGTTGGCCGAGATATTGCGGCGGATGAACTCCGTCGCCAGTACGATGCCGTGCTGATAGCGGTTGGCGCCAGCCTTAGCCGTAAGCTGGGGATACCAGGCGAAAACTTGCCCGGCGTGGCAGGGGCTATTGAGTTTTTGGCCGCAGCGGCGCAGGGACGTGCCCAGGCGCATAGCAACCGCGTCTTGGTGATCGGCGGCGGCAATGTGGCAATCGACGCTGCCCGCACCGCCAGACGTTTGGGGGTTATGTCCGTCAGGCTGATGTGCGTTGAGGATATATTCGAAATGCCGGCGTCACGTCAGGAGATTGTTGCTGCGCAGCACGAGGGTATTGACATTATCCCGCTGTCGGCGCCGCTGGCGTTTTCCGGCGGCGAACGGGTGGAAAAAACAATCTATGCCAAAGTCAAGCCGGGTCCCTATGACGCCGTTGGCAGGCGCTGGCCGCCGCAGCTTTTAACGGAACAAAAAGTTGAAACCGAATGCGACCTGGTAATTGTTGCCATCGGTCAGATGCCTGACGTGTCCGGTCTGGCAAAAGTCGCTGAAAGGCGCGGAACGTTTCTGGAAGCTGATGCACGGCACGGCCTGTTTGTCGCCGGCGATTGCTGCGGACCGGTGAATACAGTAGTCAAAGCAGTAAAGTCAGGTAAAGAAGCGGCATTTGCCATTGATCAGTATCTAATGGGCAAAAGCACCCCGCTTACCGGTGAAATCCGCCAACACATCGGCTGCTTCAGCGGGCCGTTGGTTTGTCATACAGCTCCCAGGGTAGGGATGCCGGAACAGGATGCTAAAATCAGGACGCGCAACTTTGACTTGGTTGAACTCGGTTTGACTGACGAACAGGCCAAGTACGAAATGCTTAGGTGTATTTGCGCGGCCAAAGGCGCGTTATAAGGGGGGAATTGTACAATGAAAAATATGGTGATGGCTCGCACAATCAGCCAGATTGTTTTCTTCCTGCTGCTGGCCGTTGTCTTAGTTGGCGCATTTTGTTCAGTAAGCTTAGGCGCCGGCGCTTATCTGACATGTTCGCTGGGTATGCTGCAGCTAACTGTAAGTTCGCGGGAGCTGATCGGAGGAGTAATCCTTTCAGGGCTGCTTTTACTTGTGCTGACAATAGCAATGGGACGTGTTTTCTGCGGCTGGATTTGCCCGTTTGGCGCACTGCTTGACTGGCTGCAAAAACCGCTGGCAAAACTGCGTGCGCTCACTGCCGGTCGGTTTTCTTGGTTAACTCGCGCTGATAACCGTGGAATAAAATATGGCGTTTTGGCCGGATCGCTGGTTGCAGCCGGACTTGTCAAATATCCCGCCTTTTGTGCCGTTTGCCCGGTCGGAACGGTCTGCCGGACGGCAGGGTTGCAGGGGCTGAACATCGGGGCGGAAACGGCAGTATTGCCGCTAATCGCCAGTATGGAAACAGTGCAAAAGCGTTTCTGGTGCAAAGCGTTGTGCCCGATCGGGGCGCTGCTCGGTCTGGCGTCTCGTTTCAGCCTGTTTAAAATACGCCTTCCCTGGAACAACTGCGCCGGCTGCAATCGTTGTGAACAGGCTTGTTCGATGGATAATTCGCCCCGCTATGCCGGTATAACGGCATTAAAGAACAACTCAACCGTATTGAAGGCGCTTATCGAGAGTGGAATGCCCGACGCACTGGATCGGCCGGCCAGGCCGGAAGCTATGCCTGAGGCATTGCGCCGGGCAGTGGATGCAGCAAATAAGAAGCTGGGGGTAAATCCGGCGGAATGTACCCGTTGTTTTGCCTGCGCCGCAGCTTGCCCAGTGCTGATTAACACAAGAGTAAAGCACCCGACTTTCCATCAGGACGGAAAACAGCAGGCGGTATAGGAGGAGGGGATGGCGTGGAAAGCCACGACGCCTATTCAGCTATTATTGGCATTCTCACGCAAATAAGGGCACGGCTGATTTTACTGCTAACCCTTTTGGCATGCAGCTCGGCAGTTGGCTATTGTCTGACAGAACCGGCAATGGCCTACTTGTTTAAAATGGTGCGCCAGGTGGTGTTTATCACTCCAACCGAGGCTTTTGTGACAAAAATCAAGTTGGCTTTGACCATCGGCTTTACGCTGACGCTGCCGGTATTGCTGTATATGATCGCCGGGGCGGCCGCCGCGCATGGAGCCGGCTTGTCCAAGAAAACGCAACTCATGGTAACGCTTGGCGGCTACCTGCTTTTTGTCGCCGGAGCTGCATTTTGCCTCTATACCATTTTACCCGTTGCTCTCACCTTTTTGCTGGGGTTTGCCACTTTGGAGATGCAGCCGCTGCTTTCAGCAGGACGTTATATATCGTTTGTGATTATGACGGTGCTAATGTTCGGGCTTGCTTTTGAACTGCCGCTAATCATTCTTTTATTAGCGAAATTAGGTCTGCTGGATGAAGCGACGCTTCGCCAAAAGCGGCGGTACGCCATTCTGGCGATCTTTATTGCGGCGGCAGTATTAACTCCCTCCCCCGACATTCTGTCCCAGATTTTAATGGCGTTGCCGCTCATGGCTTTGTATGAGGTTGGCGTCCTGCTGACCCGATTTTGCCGAAAACGGAAAGAGATATATGAAATGCCGGCGGATCAGCAGCAACTTTATATGTAGTTTACCTGATGTCCGAATTTTTGTATGATATAAGTATACTTGCAGCATGGAGGACGCAAAGTGAAGGTTCTGGCATTGGTGGCATCTGCCCGTAAACTTGGAAATTCGGAAATCCTGGCAAAAGAAATGCTCGCTTCGCTGCCGGATGACGTCGAGAAGGCAATGATTCGGCTAACCGATCTTGAGATCAGGCATTGTAATGCCTGTTACGCCTGCCTTCCTGAGGATAAAGATTGTGTTATCCAGGATGATTTAAGTTTTCTAATTGACGCGATTAAAGCGGCCGACGCAGTTATTATTGCTGCGCCGTGTTATTTTCTGGGCGAGCATACTATGCTGAAGCTAATCGGGGACCGGATGATTGCTCTTCTCAGCAAATCGCGGCAATTTGCCGGCAAACGCTGCGTTATAGCCGTATCGTACGGTATCGACGGCTGGGAAGGCTACGCCAGAGAGGCAACCATCAATTTCGCCCGGTTTATGCACTTGGATGTTTTGGGCGATATGTTGATAAGAGCGACCGGCCCGGGCGAGGTTGTGCAGCCCGCTGTACTCGATGCGGCGCGACAGCTGGCCGCAAGACTCCTCACCGGCGAACGTCAGCTGCCAAACACGGCGTTTTGTACCTGCGAATTATGCGGTAGCACCTTGCTGCAGCTAACGCCAACCGGCAAAGTTGCCTGCCGGATGTGTCAGGCAGAGGGTACGCTGCGGCAGACAGCGGATGGTTTTAACATTCAGTTCGCTAAGCCGGAGCATTATCGCTTTTCGCCGGAAGGAATGGACGAACACGCCGAACGGTTAATGGCAGCGCGTAATCAATTTATCGCCGATCGCCAGCAACTCAATCTGCTGCGCAAACCTTACCAGAAATACGATTGGTGGCTGAAGCCGGACAATAAAAAAATCTGAAGCGGCGTCGCTTCAGATTTTTGTGCGTCGAAAAAAGACAGTCCCTCTTTTAGAAGTAACGGCGGGCACCGAGGTAACGTTCGGCGTAGTATTTTTCATTGAGCGAGCTTACGCCGACTTGGCCCAGGGCGGAACTTTCGTGGATAAATTCACCGTTGCCCATATAGATGCCGACATGGGAGGCGCCTGCTTTATAAGTGGTGAAGAATACAAGGTCGCCAACCCGGAGATTCGCCTTGTCAACAGGTTTGCCTGTCGCAAACTGTTCGGCTGCGGTCCGCGGCAGCGAGATGCCGTTTTGTTTCATCACATACTGCGTGAAGGACGAGCAGTCAAGGCCGCTCGCAATGTCATTGCCGCCGAACACATACGGAACGCCTGTCAGTGTTTTGGCTGTCGCGATGATTTGCTCGCCTTTGGCGCTGGCGGCGGCACTATCCTTGGGGCTTGTCGCCATGCCTAATACCTGGTTGATCTCAGCAGGAAGCTTGGACTGCACATTGGTTATTTTGTCGAGGAAGGTGCCCATCAACAGGCCAATCAGGATGTTAAGCAAAGTATTGCCGCCGGAAGAAGACGAGCTATCGCTCTTAACGGCTTGTGGCAGTACGTCGGTAACGGAAAAAGCAGCCGCCGGATTCATCGGCGTCAGCAATGTCAGACAAAAGGTAAAAAGCGCAATTATGGTGATGGGAAGTTTGTTTCGTTTCATCACTAACCTCCTTGTGCTGTTATCGGAAACGCCCGGTTAGGAGCATAGAAAATGATAACATAATTCTAAAGTTATGTAAACCTGAAGATGATGGGAATGCAAAAAACCTCTCACTGGGTGCGAGAGGCTTTAGCATGACTTGTTTCCCAACCGGGGATGTCTGATGCGTTTTAATGTAAGCCTGGCAATAAGCTCTACGGCCTGTTCGAGGGAAATATCCCGACGTTCGCCGTCGGACGTTTCGATGACACAAACGGGGTCGTCGGCGCCGATTTCGCCGGCAGGCATGTACACATATTCACCGGCGGCGTGGTCACCAAAGATATAGCCGGCCTTTAAGTGGGATGCAACAATTTGGCTCATGGTATGCTCCGCTGCAATTTTTTCTTTATTATAACACGGCAGGTACGGAGCGGTAACCCAGAAAATTTGCCAATTAACAGGAATATTTGCTTGAATGTCAAAATAGCAGCTTATAGCTTCAGGGAGGTTCAAAATGCCAGTAAACTTTACGGCAATTTTCACCGGTTTAGTTCTTGTACTGATTGTTTTGACCATATTCATCTTGTGGCGGCTGTCAATTATAGCGCAGTTGACGGCAGGTCAGGAACGCCTGGAACGCGCGTTTCGGGATGAACTTGCCCGCAGCCGGGAAGAAGCGCTGCTGCAGGCGCGCAGTCTGCGTGAGGAACTGCAGGCTGCGGTAAACCGTTATAACGAAACAGTTAGCCGGCGCATGGCGGAAAATTTTGAACGACAGTTTAGTGAGTTGCGTGAATTTAACGCGCAACAGCGGGAATTAATTCGCATGAACGACCAGCGCCTGGATAAACTGCGGGAAGCAGTTGAGCAGCGGCTGCAGCGCATTCAGGAAGAAAACAGCCAAAAGCTGGAGCAAATGCGTCAGACTGTTGACGAAAAACTGCACGCTACGCTGGAGCAGCGCCTGGGCGAGTCCTTTAAACTGGTGTGTGAACGGTTGGAGGCGGTGCATCAGGGTTTAGGCGAAATGCAGACCTTGGCGAACGGGGTAGGCGATCTGAAACGGGTGCTTAGCAGCGTGAAAACCCGGGGCATATGGGGAGAAATCCACCTGGCCAATATTATTGACGAGATATTTACCCCGGATCAGTACGACAAAAACGTGGCGACGAAAAAAGGCAGCGACGACCGGGTGGAATTCGCCATTCGATTGCCCGGTCGGGATAGTGGCGATAATATTGTATGGCTGCCTATTGATGCCAAGTTTCCGCAAGAAGATTACCAGCGTCTGCTCGACGCCCAGGAGCAGGCAGATCCCGTTTTAGCGGCGGAAGCCGGGCGAGCGCTGGAAAACCGGGTTAAAAACGAAGCCAGGGATATACGGAGCAAATATTTGGATCCGCCGCACACAACCGATTTTGCGATTATGTTTTTACCTACGGAAGGCTTATTTGCCGAGGTCTTGCGCCGTCCGGGACTGACGGAGGCGCTGCTTCGAGAGCAGCGGGTGGTGGTAACCGGGCCGACAACGCTGGCGGCGCTGTTAAACAGCGTGCAGGTCGGGTTCCGCACTTTGGCAATAGAAAAACGCACCAGCGAAGTATGGTCGCTATTGGGTGCGGTCAAAACGGAGTTTGGTCGGTTTGGCGATTTATTGGATAAAACGCAGAAAAAACTCAGCGAGGCCAGCAATACGATTGAAGATGCGTCCCGGCGCTCACGGGCAATTGCCCGGAAATTAAAAGACGTGCAGCAACTGCCTGCCGCAGAGGCTGCCAAGCTGTTAGGCAGTTTGTCTGATGACAGAGCCACTGGCGAGGAGTAGCAAGGTAATCTTGCAATATAAGTAGTCTCTCGAAAAAACGGTGCCAAATAGAGGGAAAAAATTAGTCTCGGAGGCGATTAAAGCAATATCTAAGGC
>JAOACF010000007.1:333-39657 GCA_026417995.1 Negativicutes bacterium | reverse complement strand
AAACAGCCCGCCGCAGCGCGCCGTATCGATAATATCGATGCCCTCGCCGCCGCTTTTGCCGGCAGTATGAGCGACCAGCAGCTTGCCCTGGGGGGTGAGCGCTAAATATGTAGGCTTGCCTTGCAACGGAATTTGCTGCGTCAGTTCGCCCTGCCGGTTAAAGATGGCGATAGCGCCGTCTTCGGCGCATTCCCAGACAGTATACACGCTGTTATCCGAGGCAGCGATGCCTGCACAACCGGTGTCTTCCGGCATATGTCCCCACTGTTTGACCGCAAGGGATGCAAGGTCGAGAGCGTACAGCGCACCGGCGGTATCTGCCAGATAGGCGTGCCGGCCGCCCGGCGCCAGGCAAAATCGGATGGGAGAGGGGAAATCCACAGGGAGTTGGTAGAGCGAGATGCTTTCCAGATTTAAAGCAAAGAGGATGCCCTTGCCGCTTTTATTGACAGCAGGGATATAGGCGGTGCGCCGGTCTTCGGCAAGAATTGCTCCGGCCGGGCGGACGGAGGCCGGATAGGGAATTTCACTCATAATCTTGCCTGTTGGCACGTCGACATATAATATGGTATGACTGGATAAGTCGGCTAAAACAATCTTGAACGGGCTATCAATCATAAAGCAACCTCCCGTAAATCGCGATGATGCTATATAATATTGATGGATAGCCCTTTTGGTTATTCTTCTGCGATATTTTCAACCGGTACAAGGGGGACATTTGCTTTGCGGCGCATGAAGATGCCGTGGTCCAGCCCGGCGGAAGCGATTATCTATATTAGCCTGACCCTGGCGGTTTTCGGCATGGTGAATGTTTTCAGCGCCAGTTTTGTTATGGCCGGCAAGCAGTTGGGCGACAGTCTGTTTTTTATCAAACGGCATATCCTGTATTTTTTTATTGGCGTGGTGGGGTTTGTTTCGCTGGTGCGCCTGGATTACCGCAAGCTGCGGCCGCTGGCTGCACCGGCGGCGCTTGTGACTTTAGCGCTGCTTTTTGCCGTGGGCGTTGCCGGTCTTGAGGCCAATGGCGCCCGGCGCTGGCTGAGTTTCGGCGGGATTGTCTTCCAGCCCTCTGAGGTTGCCAAACTAACCGCGATTTTTGTGACAGCCGCCTTTTTGGGGACCCGCATTGACCGCAAGCTGCCGCATACGCTTTTATCCTGGCCGCTGGTGTTTGTAGGCGGCATGGGCTTTTTGATTTTTCGCCAGCCGGATATGGGAACCGCGCTGGTTGTTGTCGGCCTTGCCGTTTTATTGTATCTGCTTGCCGGCATTCCGGGAAAAGAGCGCTTAATCCTCTTTATGCTCGGTTCAATCAGTATCGGCTATTTAGCCAAAAATGCAGCCTACCGGGCGGAGCGGATCATGGCCTGGCTGGATCCCTGGTCCTATGCACAGACGGCCGGCTATCAGGCCGTGCAGGCGTTGCTTGCAATCGGTTCCGGCGGCCTTGCCGGCAGCGGTTTGGGAATGGGTGCGAGCAAATTTCACTATCTGCCTGAGGCGCATACCGACTTTGCTTTTGCCGTTTTGGCGCAGGAAATGGGCTTTATGGGAGTGCTGGCGGTGATCGTTTTATTTACGATGCTGGGATGGTATGGCCTGAAGATTGCACTCAAGGCTGCTGACGGGTTCGGCCAGATGCTCGCGGCAGGTACGACTGCGCTGATTGTCGGGCAGGGAATAGGCAATATGGCGATGGTTTCCGGGCTGCTGCCGGTGACCGGGGTGCCCTTGCCGTTTATCAGCTACGGCGGCACTTCGCTGATTGTCAATATGCTGGCGCTGGGGATGCTTTTGAGCGTAAGCCGGCAGGCACATAAGACCGTCCGTCAGCCGGCAGAAAAGGTGTCCGGGCCGGCGGCCCGCATCCAGGAACGGGCCAAGCTAAGGCTTGTGAAAAATAATAAGAACGAATAAGAGGGGGCATCAGGATGATTCTGGGGCACATTGACGATTTGGCGCTGGAGCGGGGGAACCTGCCGGCGGCGGTAGCGGCCGCGCTTGAGTATCTGCGATCGCAGGATCTGGCGCAATTGCCGCTGGGACGGCACAGTATTCAGGACGACGATATGTATGTGACAATCAATGAATACAAGACGGAGATGCCGGAAAAAAGAAAATTTGAGGCGCACGAACGGTACGCCGACATCCAGTACATCATTCGCGGCGCCGAGACTATCGGCTATGCGCGCCGCACGCCGGAGCTGGAAATAGCCGAGAACTACCTGGCGGAGCGGGATTTGTTGTTCTTCCGCGCGGTGGCGCATGCGAGTGAGCTTAGGCTCACGGCAGGCATGTATGTGGTGCTGTTTCCCTGGGATGCGCATCGGCCAAACTGCCATTATGACGGGGAGCAAAACGTCCGCAAGGCGCTGGTTAAAATTAAAATGAGCTTGCTGCATAAATAGTCAGACAATTGTTTAAACAGGAAAGAAACCGGCAATACTGAGTCATGCAAGAACATCGCGGTATTGAGGTGACTTTCCTTGCTGATGCTTGTCAGGGTTGGCGCATACATTCTCAGTGGGTTCGCTGTCTGGTATTTTCTCCAGGCAGATCCGTCGCCTGTCAAACATATGCTGCCGCCTAAGCCGCTGGCGCTTGACGCCGAGCGGGGTATGATTTTCGGGGTGTGCGCCGGTATCAGCAATTACACCGGCTTTGATGTGACGCTGATCCGCCTGATCTGGAGCTTGGCGGTTATTTACCGTGGCGCCGGTATAGGCCTCTATTTATTGGCGTTTCTGCTGATGCCTGCAGCGTAAAGGTTGAAAAATAAAAAGAGACCGTCTTGTTCCTGCAGCAGCACGTATTGTGCGGCGCGGGCGCAAGGCGGTCTTTTTTTATATACTGGAAACTATAAGTTTCATGTCAGCGCGAGCGCTAGCGTGGCGATCTCAAGACGAGATTTATTCACTCCGCTGGGCTTTGTTCGCAATGACAGAACACTAAAAAGACCGCATTAGCAATTTTTCTTAGCTGGAGCAAGCGGTAAATTCTCGGAAGTTTGTAGCAGAGGTCAGGCAATTCACATAAAATATAGTAGGTTATTACAGGAAGGAGGATGTTTCGTGAAAAAACCGTCTAATGCCAAGTGGTATGAATATGAAATGGATAAATATGAAGATATGGTTCACGCAGGCGCAGAAGGCAAAATGTGCGGCGAAGTGCCCGAGCGGGTAATTTTAGCGCACTCCTATGTGCCGTGGCAATGTTATACCAAGGCTTTTTCGCCGTCTGAGGCATTGATGAAAGGCACTTTGTTCCCCGAGCTTTGGGGCGTATATCCCATTCCCGAGTAGTTGGACGGAGGTGAAATAGATGAACTGTGAAAAACAACTGGCGATGCTGAAGCGAATTCAGGAAATGGAGTTCGTGGCAGTGGAGCTTAATTTGTATTTGGACACCCATCCTTGTGATGAAGACGCCATCAACGATTACAACTGCGCTGTAGACGCGCTGTGCAAACTCAAGAAAGAATACGAAGAAGAGTACGGGCCTCTGATGAATTTTGGCTTTAGCTACTCCGATAAACCCTGGCAGTGGATCGAAAGTCCCTGGCCCTGGGAAATGTAAGCGGAAGGGAAGGTGAAACTGATAAATGTGGATTTATGAAAAGAAGTTGGAGCATCCGGTGAGGGTAAGCTGTCCGGATGTCAAATTTGCCAAGATGGTTATCACGCAGTACGGCGGTCCCGACGGTGAGTTGTCGGCTTCGCTGCGCTATTTAAATCAACGCTATTCCATGCCGTTTAACAAGGCGAAAGCTCTCCTCACGGATATCGGCACCGAAGAGCTGGCGCATATGGAAATGATTGCCGCCCTTGTTTATAAATTAATCCAGGGCGCTGACTGCGAAGATTTTAAAGCAGCCGGCTGGGAAGGTCAATATGTGCAGCATGACCACGGCCTGTTCTGGACGGACGCCAACGGCGTACCCTGGACGGCTAAATATATCGCAGCTCTTGGCGACCCGATCACAGACCTTACCGAAGATATGGCCGCCGAGCAAAAGGCGCGCACTACCTATGAGCATTTGATCGAATGCACCGACGATCCCTGCGTTAAAGATACGCTGCGCTTCCTGTGGGAGCGGGAAGTCGTGCACTTCCAGCGTTTTGGCGAAATGCTGAACGAGGTAAATGAGTACATGGGCAAGTGCCATATCTGGAACGGGCACAAGTTTGAGAAGAAATAGAAAATGCTTGGGAGAAGCCTTCCGGCGCCGGAAGGCTTCTTTCCGATTTTTACGGGCGGTTAGTGGGCTTGACGCTGATTATTGTGCCATATATAATGATACACGATATAATCGTGCTGACAATGAAGTCGCCGCAAGCATAATGCTGCGGCGACATTTTTGGGAAGCTGCAGTATGTGGAGCTTAACCGGCAGCAAGGATGTACCGTGATGCAGATCACAGCAAAAAATAACCATTTGTGCTAATGTGTAGTTAGTAGAGGCAGGAGGAACCGCATGTCAGCCGGAAAGATTCGCATACGCATTGAGCGACTGCGCAGGATTATGCATATTGTTGCCCGGGAGAGGGGCATATCGCATCCTGATGTGCTCAGGGTCAGCAGACTGCTTGACAAAAAGCTTAATGAATATAATAGACGTATTAAACACGGATAAGCTGCATGACGAAACCCCCGGCGAGTTTTCTCGCCGGGGGTCTTTCCGCATCTTTGGCGGATATGGGAATAATCGGTGTGGAGCTCAAGTCTATTACCTGGAGGTACGTTGGAGCGAAAACCCGCAGGAGCAACAACGCAGATGGACTTTTGCAGCAGTCTCCTAGTAGTCTGCTGCAAGCAGGGTTTTCACCCCTCGTTCGCCAATATAGTACAAGCAGCAACATGAGGGAGGATATTATCTTGCGCTTGAGTGTCGGCGAAATAAAGAAGATGCAGCAGGGGCAGGCCGTCAGCGGGCTTTATGCGGTATCCCGGTTTGAAGCGCGGACGACGGAAAAGGCGGGCCGGTTCGGCATATTCACCGTGAGCGACGTTACCGGCAGCATGGCCGCACGGCTGTGGAACATTGCGCCCAGTCAGGAAGAAGCGCTAAAGAGCCGGAGTTTTTTAAAGCTTAAGGGGATTACCGGCTGCTATAACAATGAAGTGCAGCTTACTGTCAATGAGCTAATAATTCCGTCCGCAGAAGAGATCGGCGGCTGTCTTCGCGAGCTTGCGCCGCATGTTGATGGCGATTTGGCGGCGATGTACCGTGAAATTCTTGCCGCCGCCGCGGCGATCCGCCACCCGGGCCTGCGCGGAACAGTTGAGGCGCTGATTAAGGAAGATCTGATAGTCAGCCGGAAATTTCAATATCACCCCGGGGCGCTCAGTTACCATCACGCTGCGATCGGCGGGCTGCTGAAGCATACGCATGAGGTGCTAAGCTACGCAATGGACTTTTGCCGCCGCGACGGCGGTTTAAATCAGGATATGATGACAGCCCTAGCGATCCTGCACGACATTGGCAAGGTGGAAGAAATTGAGGTGGACGGTTACGGATTGCCGGTCGGTTTTACCAAGTCCGGCAAATTGCTCGGGCACATTTGTTTGGGCCTGAAAATGGTTGCCGCTGCCGGCAGGTCGGTCGGTTTGGATCAGGAAACCGCGCTCGTGCTGGAACACGGCATCTACTCCCACCACGGCGCGCCTGAGTGGGGCAGCCCGGTGCTGCCCAAGACAAAAGAAGCGCAGCTTATCCATTACCTGGATAATATCAGCGCCAAGAATGATCAATTTGATCTGGCGGTCCGGCAGGTCGAGCCCGGCAGTTTTTCCGCCTACGACCGGGGGCTGCAGCGGGAGATTTATAAACCTGGCAATGGCGAATAAGGAGTTAGTTTAGGAGTTCAGAAGTCAGAAGTCAGAAGTCAGAATTAAGAATGGGGGACCGGAGAGCATCAGGTATTCAGAGTTTCTTTATTCTGACTCCTGTATTCTGAAATCCTTTTGCCTTTTTGATTGGTATCGGCCTCTTTGATACAGCAGATAATATAAGCAAAAAGGGGGCGATCGCGTGAAGGCTGACAGAGCGGAAGAAATTCTCAATTCGCCGGATATTATCGGGGTAAAATACCGGAATAATTATGTCTGGATTGAGGATGTTGATAAAGGAAACAATACGGCCCATGTTACCTATCTGGAAGACCGCAATACACTGCATGTTTCGCTGGACCAGCTTGTCGAGACAGGGCCGGTTAGCAAGCACGAATAAAGAGAAGACGGCGGCCGGGGCGTTTAACGCTCCGGCCGTCGTCTTCTTAGCGGCAGGAAATTGGCGGCCTCGCAGGGAATTGGTTACCGTCAGGCCGTTTGTCAAGCAGACGGGCGGCAATTCTGGGGGGAAGGCCATGAAAATAATCCATACGGGCGATTGGCATATCGGCAAAATTGTCAATCAGGTATATATGACTGAGGACCAGGAGCATATTCTGGAGCGACTGATTGCGTTGATCCGCGTCGAGCGGCCGGATGCGCTGATTATCGCCGGCGACATCTATGACCGGGCGGTGCCGCCCGTGGAGGCAGTTGAGCTCTTAGACCGCACGCTCAGCCGGATCGTGCTTGATTTAAACGTGCCGGTACTGGCGGTAGCGGGAAACCATGACAGCCCTGACCGCATTGGCTTTGCCAGCGGCATTGTCCGCCAGCGCGGCCTTCATATCGAAGGACGGCTGGGGAGGCAAGTGCGGCGTGTCGTTTTAGAGGACGAATACGGGCCGGTTAATTTTTACCTAATTCCTTTTGCCCAGCCGGCAATCGTCCGGGACCTTTTCGCGGCCCCCGGCATTGTTGATCATGACGGGGCAATGCGGACGGTGCTGGAAACAATCCGGGCAGGCTATAATCCGGCCGAGCGCAATGTGATTGTTGCTCACGGCTTTATCCGCGGCGCCGACGATCCCGAAGTCAGCGAGTCCGAGAAGCCGTTGGCAATTGGCGGCACTGAATATGTAAACGCGGAGTATTTCCGGGACTTTACCTATACGGCGCTCGGGCATCTGCACGGGCCGCAAAAGGTGGGTACCGATCGTATCCGGTACGCCGGGTCGCCGCTTAAATATTCATTTTCCGAAGTTAACCAGCGCAAAGCGGTGACGATAGTGCATATCGGCGGGGCGGGTGAAGTTGCCATTGAACTGAAAGACTTAATCCCGCGCCGTAATCTGCGCAAAATTCAGGGCGACCTTAAAACGCTGCTTGACCCTGCCTTTTACCGGGATGGCAATGTTGAAGACTATCTGCATGTAACATTGACCGACGAAGGCGAAATAATCGACCCGATGAATAAGCTGCGGGCCGTGTATCCCAATGTGCTGGGCCTGGAATTCGCGGCCAAAAGACGTCCGGAAAAAGCCGCCCGGACAGCGGCGGGGGATGGGTATAAAAGCAAGACAAAACTGGAACTTTTTCAGGACTTTTATACCAGCATCACCGGACGGGAATTTACCCAAGAGCGGCGGGAAGTCATCGCCAGGGCGATTAGCGAGGCGGAAGCCGCGGAAAGGGGGGCATAAGCGTGCGGCCGATAAAACTGACCATGACGGCGTTCGGGCCGTATGCCGCTGAACAGGTCATCGACTTTGCCGAGCTTAACGGGCGCAACATCTTCTTGATCACCGGGCCTACCGGCGCGGGCAAGACCACGATTTTCGACGCTATCTGTTATGCCATTTACGGCAAAGGCAGCGGCGGCGACCGTGACGGCGAAAACATGCGCAGCGACTTTGCCGGCGACGATATGCCGACTGTGGTCGAGCTGGAGTTTGAATTGGGCGGCAGGCGGTATTCAGTCAGGCGCAAACCCAGGCAGCTCAAGCGCAAGGCGAAGGGCGAGGGCTATACCGAGCAGGCGGCTGAGGCGGAATTCCGGGAGCTAACCGGCGGCGGAGCAGTTATTGCCGGCGTGCGGGAAGTCAATGAAAAGATCCAGCAAATTATGAATATCAGCTATGAGCAGTTTAGACAGATTATCATGATCCCGCAGGGGGAATTTCGCGAATTGCTTACGGCGGAAAGCAAAGACCGGGAAATTATTCTCCAGCGCATTTTCGGCACAGAAGGCTTTCGCCGGGTGCAGGAGCAACTCGGTGAATGGGAGCGGACGCTGCGCGACGAGATAAAAAGCGTTGTGGCGCAGCGGGATCAAAGCTTGCGGGCGCTTGATGCGGGCGGCAGCGAGAAGCTGGCGGCGTTAATTGCCTTGCCCAGTCTCCATACGGCCGCCATTCTGGAAGAGGCCTCATCTTGCTTAGCGCAAGATGAGGCGCTGCAGCACGAATTGCAGGCTTTGGCGGAGGCGCAGGAGGCTTTGGCGGCGGCAAAACAGCAGGAGATTTTCCGGGCACACGATATTAACCGCAAACTGGCAGCCAGGGATGAAGCCGCGCGGCGCAAGGAAATGCTGGAGAGCCAATTGGCTTATTATCAGGCTGAGGAAGACAAGCTGCAGCTAGGCCGCAAGGCATTAACGCTGCGCGGTCTGGAAGAAAACGCAAGCAGCCGGCGGGATGCAGCCGCTCGCAGAGCGGCCCAACTGGCGGCGGCGCGCCAGCAGGCGGAACTATTAGCGGCAGAAGCCGCCGCAAGCCAGTCAGCCTATGACGCGGAATTGTCGCGCGAGCCGCTGCGCGCAAAGCTGCGGGAGCGGCTGACGGTGCTGAAAGGATTTGGCGAAAAGGTAAAAACATTAGCCGCAGCGCGCTCGGGGCATGCCCAAGCCGTGCACGCACTAAAGCAGGCCGAACAGGCAGTGCAGAAGACGAAGGCAGAGGCCGAAACACTGCGGGCTGAAATCAGCGCTGTCCGCCAAAAGCTGGAAGCGGCTCAAGCGGCAGCCGCGGCCTGCGCTCAATGCCAGGCAGAGCTGGAGATTTGCCGGGACAACCAGGAACGCGCTTTGCGGCTTAAGGATGCAAATGAGCAATTGGCCGCGCTGCGGCGGCTGTTTGAACAGAAGCAAAAAGCTTTGCGGCAGGAAAGAGAACGGCTGGAAAGCCGGCAGCGCACGCTCGAACATATGAAGGCGGAATTTATGCGCGGCCAGGCAGGCATCTTGGCGCAGGCGCTGGTACCGGGAAAAAGCTGTCCGGTATGCGGTTCGTGCGAGCACCCCGCTCCGGCCGCGCTGGCAGACGGCATGCCTTCCGAAGCGCAGCTTCAAGAGGCTGAGGCGGCTTTGCGCCGGCAGGAAGAACGTTTTGAAGCCGTCAGGGCGGAGTACGAACAGGTACGGGCGGAAGGGCTGGCGCAGCGAAGCGTGGCGGCAAGCCTGCAGCAGGAATTGTCCCGCCGTCTGGGCGAAGAGATTGCCGGCATGGAGCAAGAAGCGCTGGCGGCAAGAGTGGACAAGGAAACGCAAAAGCTCGCGGCGCAAATTCAGGCGCTCGCGGCTAAAGCGGCGGCGCTGGAGGCTCTCCGGCAGCAAGAGCCGGTCCTGGCGCGAAGTTTGGGAGAACTGGAAAGCAAGCTGGCAGCGGCGGCGGAAAAACTGGAAAGACTGACGGATAGCTACCGCATCGCCTTTGGCGAAGAGCAGGCGCTGCAAAAAACGCTTACTGATCTAATGCTTGAGCTGCCCGAGGAGTTTCGCGATGAGCGGCGTCTTGCGGCGGAGATCGCCGGCCTGGAGCAGCAAATTGCCACTAGCCAGGAGGCGCTGGCGGCCGCTGAGGCTGCCTGCCGGCAGGGACGGCTGGAATATGAAAAGAAGCGTACGGAGCAAGAACTGCTGGAAGCCGCCTACGAGGAAGCGCTGGCCGACGCAGAGGCCGCGGCGGCAGGCTTAATGACCGGCATCGCGGCAGCCGGCTTTGCCGATTTCAGCGCCTATGAAGAGGCCCGGCTGGACGAGCGGCAGATCGAGGCGCTAGAGCACTCTATTCGCGTTTACCGCGAGCAGCTCAACCTGGCGCGGGAGAGTTGGCGGTCCGCCGAGGCGGAGGCAGCTGGCATGCTGTTTAGGGATACGGCGACACTGGAAGATGAACTTGCGGCAATTCAGCAAGAGAAGAAAGCTTTGCACGAAAAGCGCACAATCGTCTTCGCCCGCCTTAAGACAAACCGTGATTTGCTCAGCGGCATACGCGAACTGGAGCGCAAGCTGAGCAAGAAAGAGCAGGAATACGGCATTGTTGCCGAATTAGCCAATACGGCCAAAGGCAACAATGAAGAGCGGCTCAGCTTTGAGCGTTACGTTTTGGCCGCTTTTTTCGAAGATATTATCAGTGCGGCAAATCTGCGCCTTCATAAAATGACCGGCGGACGTTACGAAATGAGCCGGATTGCCGGCAAAGGCAAAGGCGCGGCGCAAAGCGGGCTGGAGCTGGAAGTGTTTGATAATTATACCGGCCGGGCCCGGCATATTAAGACGCTTTCCGGCGGCGAAAGCTTTAAGGCTTCCCTGGCGCTGGCGCTGGGCCTGGCGGACGTGGTGCAGGCCTGCGCCGGCGGCATCAGCCTGGAGACAATGTTTATCGACGAGGGATTTGGCACACTTGATCCCGAATCGCTCGACAGCGCGATCAACTGCCTGATTGAGCTGCAGCATTCCGGGCGGCTGGTAGGCATTATTTCTCATGTGCCGGAGCTAAAGAACAGTATAGACGCCCGTCTGGAAATCGAGGCAGGCAAGGCTGGCAGCCGGGCAAGTTTCTGTATTTTGTAGGATGCAAACGGATGTGAACACAGTCATGCGCAACAATATTCCGGAGTATGTGCAAATCGTGCTCAAAGCGCTGGCCGGCGCCGGCCATCAGGCCTATCTGGTCGGCGGCGCGGTGCGGGATATGCTGATTGGCCGCACGCCCAAGGACTATGATATTGCCACTGACGCCGCGCCGGAACAAATTAGCCGCATCGCCGCGAGCAGCGGCTGGCGGGTGGCGGGCATACAAGGACTGAACTTTGGCGTTGTGCTGGCGGTCGTGCTGGGAAATTCCGTAGAGATTGCTTCATACCGGGGAGAACGGTATGGCGAGGACAGCCACCGTCCGGCCGAGGTCTGGCTGGCCAAAAGCATCGAAGAAGATCTTGGCCGCCGCGACTTCACGCTTAACGCGCTGGCAATGAATGCCGGGGGCGATTTGATCGATCCTTACGGCGGGCAGGCGGATGCCCGCGCCGGCATTATCCGGGCTGTCGGCGATCCGGCAGTACGATTCAAGGAAGATGCGCTGAGAATGTTCCGGGCATGCCGCTTTGCCGCCGAACTTGGTTTTCGCATCGAAGAAAACACGCTTAGGGCTATGGGGCAAAGCCTCAACCGGATCAACGGCCTGGCGCTCGAGCGCGTACGCGCGGAATTAGACCGGACGCTGCTCGCCCCATATTGCGACAGGGGCATTGACGCCATGGCGCGGGGTGGACTCTTAGCCGCCTGCTGCCGGGTAAAAGAGCGCGGGCAGTATCGCCCGGTTGCCATACTACCCGAGGTGCTTCATCTGGTAGATCTGCCGCAGAATCGCGAGTATCACCGCTACGACGTCTGGGCGCACACGCTGCATGCGCTGCGGGAGGTTCCGCCGGAGCCGGCAATCAGATGGGCGGCGCTATTGCATGATTGCGGCAAGGGACTGGCAGGCATTCGCGCGGTCGATGCCGGCGGCAAGATCACAGATTGCGGCCACGAGCGCAAGGGGGCGGAACTGGCTGAAGCGGCGCTTTTACGGCTGCGGCTGCCGGATAAAGTCAAAAATCGCACGGTTTGGCTTGTCTCCCGGCATATGCGCCTGCCCCTCGCGGCAGGGTGCCTGACGCCGATCATTATTAACCGTTGGCTGCGCGAAGAAGCGAGGTCCGGCTGCTTTGCGGCAACCCGGGATTTGGTGGAAGCAGTCAGGCAGCTTACCCGGCTATGTTTGGCCGACATCAAAGCAACCGGGATGAGTGACGAGGAAATGCCTGAGGCCGAGGCGATGGCGGCCACAGTTCTGGCGGCGGCAGAGCGAATGCCGGTGCATACCGCTGATATTGCTTATGAAAGCGCAGCATTGCGCGCGGCGCTGGGCGAAGCCCGTCTCATCGGGCCTTGCCTGCGCAATTTGCTCAAGCGCATTCAGGACGGCAACTTGGCGAACGAACCCCAAGCTGTGCTGGCGGCGGCGGAACGCTGGGCCTCCCGCTATGCTGCACGCTCTCAGAACGAACACTAAAAACAGGTCATTGGCGCATTGCCGATGACCTGTTTTGGCGTACACGCAGTTATTTTTCCACTACCGCCTTGATCCGTTTTAAGCCTTCGATGATGTTTTCCCGCGAGGTGGCGTAGGAGAAACGCACATATTCTTCCGTCTCGCCGATATTTTTTACGCCGAAAGACGTGCGGGGCAGCACAGCGACATTGCCCTCATGCAGGAGAAGCTGCTGCAGCGCTTTGGCGTCAGGCAGGCCGAGGTTGCGGCAGGCTTGGGTGACATTGGGGAAAACGTAAAATGCGCCGTTCGGCAGCTTGCAGGAAAAGCCTTTGATGCTGTTAAGCCCGTCGACAATTAAATCACGGCGGGCTTTGAATTCGCGCACCATGGCCGCCGTGGCGTCCTGCGGCCCGGTGAGCGCTTCAATTGCCGCATACTGGATAAAAGTATTGGTGCAGGATTCATTGTTGGTGATTAAGCGAGACACCCAAGTGGCCAGGGCTGAAGGCATAACGCCATAACCCAGGCGCCAGCCGGTCATAGCGTAAGTTTTCGAAAAACCGTCCAGGATAATAGTGCGTTCTTTCATCCCCGGCAGCGCGCTGATGCTGTGAAATTCACCGGAGTAGAGGACGCGGCTGTAAATCTCGTCCGACAGCACCCAGAGGTCATGTTCGACTGCCATCGCGGCAATGGCTTTGAGGTCGGCCGGGGTGAGCATGCCGCCGGTCGGATTTTGCGGGCTGTTGAGGATGATGAGCTTGGTTTTGGGGGTGATAAGCGAGCGCAGGTAGTCGGTATCCAGGCTGAATTCTTTTGCTTCGAGCAAAGGAACAGGCACCGGTTTGCCGCCGACGAAATTGGTTACCGATTCATAGATGGGGAAGCCGGGATTGGGATAAAGAACTTCATCGCCGGGATCAACCAGTGCGTGGATAATGTAATAAATAATTGGCTTGCCGCCGGGCGTAACGACAACTTCATCGGCGCTGACACTGATGCCGCGGGTTTTGGCGATGTAGGCGGCGATCGTCTCGCGCAGCGCGGGAAGGCCGGCCGACGGGCCATAGTGGGTATGATTGGCCTGAATGGCTTTGATGCAGGCCTCCTTGATGTTTGCCGGGGTGTCAAAATCGGGCTCGCCGATAGCGAAGCTGATAATATCCCGGCCTTGCGCCTTCAGCTTGGTCACTTCGGCCAACACTTCAAAGGCATTTTCGATGCCGAGGAAATTCAACCGCTTTGCGAATTTCATGCTGCTCACCTCGTTATTGTTTTTCGGCTGGTATTATCTAACATTATCATACCCTGCAGCTAACAAAAATGGAAGCATATTGAGAGCGAGTATATTCACTTTAAAAAATTTTAAAAATATTTTACCAATACAGCAGGAATTTTGGGGGATAGAAAGAGAATATTCCCTCATCAAAGATGAGTAGCATCAAAAGGTATGTTGCGCAGCAATTTTATTTTTTGGCGCTCGCTACTCATCCGTGATGAGCAAAGAGGTGATGGTATGCAGGAAGCTGCCAGGCAAATCATGGATGCTTTGGATGTGGAAACCTTTTTTGTATGTTCCTGCGAGGCGGAAGGGCGCAATTTGATGACCGGCTTGCTTAAATCATGGGGGTTTCGCGATGTCGACATCGTATATGCACGGCATGAAGGCCCGGGAACCAGAGTACGGGGCCGGGCGTACATTCACCGGCCGTCAGACGCTTACGGCTGGCTGCAAAGCGGCGTTGCGCAGGGGGAAGGGAAATGAAGAAGGTACTGTTAGCGCCGCTCGATCCAGTGCATGATATCGGCCTCAAAATGATGGCGCGCGGTCTTGAAGCTGCCGGCCATACGACTATTTTGCTGCCGCCTGACTTATTGCTTGAAGAGATTATCAGCCGGGCGGTGGAAGACAAGGTTGACACCATTCTTGTCAGCCGCACGCTGGGGTATGGCGTCGCCGAACTGCTGGCGCGGTTTATCGATATGGCGGATGCCGCCGGCCTCAGGCAAACTGCCCGCATCGGTATCGGCGGCATGGCTATAAGGCCGGAGCTGGCAGCCGAGCTTGGCTTTGACGCCGGATTCGGTCCGGGAACAAGCGTGGCTGAGGTAATTTGCTTTGTGGAGGAGAGAGAATATGCTCCCAACCGTGAGGCCAGCCTGAAGCAAAAATTCGATATCTGCCAGGGATATGATTACCGGTACCGTCACGCCGGCATTGAGCGGCAGGTCAAACGGGTAACCGGCATGATCCGGGAATGGGTCACGGGCCGCACCTCACCGGGTATCATGCGGGCAGAGTTGCGCCATGCCGGCTGGGATGCCGCAAAGTGGCGCGAGGGTAGCGTTGATGAATACTTCACGCGGCAGTACGCGGCCTTATGCGGGGAAATCCCGCGGAATTTTTACGGGCAGGGAGAACTGCATCCGAAAACCAGACGGGTTACTCCGGGCGAGGTGCGCGACCTAGAAGCGTATTTGGCGACAGTAAGGCCTCAGACGCCGGTACGCAGCGTTCGCCATACCGGCAAGCGGCCGCTTGTTTTTAACCAGTACGGTACCGGCTGCCCGTTTATGGATATCGGGCATATTCTGGCCAGCGAGGCTTGGGGGGTTGACGGAGTTGTTCATTTTGACCCCTCCTGGGGCGCCCGGACCGAAGGGTTTCTTGACGGGTTTCTGACGCATCAGGAAGACGGGACGGTTTTGACTCCGGCGAATTTAGACCGTATTCGCGCCGGCATTCATGCCGCCACGCTGTGGCAGGTGCGCGCCCACCGGGGGCTCAATACCCCGGAGACGGTGGTGCTGGCCGGGAAATTAGGGGCAGACCTGACCAAGATCAATTTTTGTTATGGCATGCTGGGCGCAGGCACCGACCCGGAGCGCATGGTCGTGGATGGCTGCGCGGCGGTCGGATATGCTGCCGCGTACAATCTGCCGTTTGATATTGTGACCAATGAGGAACTGTGCGGCGTGCCCGCGCATAAAGCTTTCGCCGGCATGCTCATCGTAGCCGATCTGGCGCTGGAGCTGGGCGCAAAACCCATTCTGCAGCCGCTGTTTGCCTATTCGCCGGAAGTGATGATTAATGGCTGGATGGCCGACAACTACATTGATTTTAATGTCGCCAAAGTTCAGGCGCTGCGTCAAATCCTGAACGCTCCTCTCTGGCCCGGCGCTCCCATCGGTTTTCTCACGCATACCGAGGACCGTGTTCAGTCGGCTATAACCACTGCGCTGCACGCCAGTCTCGCCGCATCCCTTCAGGTGGATGCCATCTCTATCGCGTCGGCCGATGAGGCGTATTCAGGCGGTCCCATTACCGCAGCGGCAAGGATTGACACGCTGCAGGCCGTGCAGGAAGGCTTTCGCTTCTTCGGCACGGCCGGCATTGAGCCTACCGCCCAGGCCGGTGTTTGGGCGCAGCAACTGGTTGAGGGCATTGAACAGGTGCTGACTGCGGTAGCCGAGCGGGGTGATTTTATCCAAGCAGTTTATGACGGGCTGCTGGGAAGTACGCAGGAGGGGGCATATCCGGGCAGAATCGGCCGGGGAACCGTTATCGGCTGCTGATAGGCTGAACGGGGCCTTGAGCGGGCAGTAATCAGGTAGTTCTTTAAAATAAAAAATACACAGGAGGGTTTTACCAATGAAACCAAAGTTCAAATTCCAAATGTATCGTCAGCTGCAGCAGAATATTCCCAATATCTATGCCGAGGCGAAGGCAGTGGCGGATGAGATTGGGATACCCCAAGAACTGCGGGGCAAATTTGGCCTGACAGGGGCCATTTCGGGCTGTCCGGCACCGCTCCGCGAGGACATTCTGGCCGCAAGCGAAGAAGGCGCGAAAGAGGTTGTGCCGCTGGCCAAACTGGTCGATGAAATCCGCGAAATTGTCAAAAGTGTTTATGGCGACGAATACGACGCCGCGCCGACTTCTACCTGCGAAGCAGGCCTCTGGGTCACGTTTGACACGCTGTTTTCACCGCCGCTTCTCGGCCGGGGCGACAACTACCGCGCCCGCTACATCGCTCCTTACGAAAAACACCTGCACCACCAGGCAAGTTATGGACGTCCCGTGCCGCCCCGCTTTAAAGATATTTTTGCCGACAGGGGCTCGACCGCCGGCGAACTCGGCTTTTACGGCAAGCGCCAGAATAACCTGGACACGGTAATTGTGCCGCTGGCCGGCGCCAAGTACGACGTGCACGGCCTGAAATACCATCCCGTGCCGCTTTTGACCGCGGTTGATCCTGAGCAATCGAAAGAGATTATTGCCAGGCATGCGGCCATCCACGCCAGCATGCTCTCCGGATTCACCTCGCTCGGTTATGAAACGCCCGGTTACGGCTACGGCGTTAAGGACGAGGACGGTACGCCGCTCTTGCAAAAATACATAGGCGAAATCGCGCGCGACTACAATGTGCCCTATGTGATTGACAATGCCTGGGGGCTGCCTTTTGTTGGCTGCAATCCGCATAAAACCGGCGCGGACATAATTATCTACAGCATGGACAAAGCGACCGGCGCGGCAACCAGCGGCCTGATCATCGGCAAAGAAGAAGTCATGGTACCCATTCGCCGGGCCATGGGCATGCACGGTGACCGCTACGGCACTACCGCATCTTACGGCAAAGCGGCTTATGTGACATTTGATCCCGGCAAAGAAGCATTGCTGACGCAAATTCAGGCGCTTAAAGTGCTAAGAGATAAGCCGGAGGTTTTAACCAAGCCGGTAGACGACCTGGAACAAATCGTCCGAGAGGAATTTGCCAAAATTAACCTGCCTGCCCGGCTGAAAGAAGGGATTCTCATCTCGAAGTCGTATAATTCAACGGCAGTAGAGGTGAATTACGAAAATACATGGCAGCAGGGCGAGCTAGGCATTCCGATTTTCTCGATCGAAGACATGTATGCAGGGTCGAACATCTTCCAGACCGGCATGGCGCAGATGGGCGTCATACCTACAGTCGCCTATGACGGCAATATCTATATTTCGCCCGGTTTGGGCACCTGCGACAGTAAGGGCCAGGTTTTGGCAGAGCCGATGCGTTATGCGATAAGAGCGTTGGTGCGCCTGATCGAAATCACCTGCAAGTATGCGGGTATTGCTTAATCGACATTGCCCGGGCAAAGACAGTAAGGAGGGTTTTTCTGTGTCTGACATTGTAGTAGTTGGCGGCGGCTGGGCCGGATGCGCGGCAGCGATTGCCGCGAAAAAGGCCGGAGCGGCTGAAGTCCATTTGCTGGAGCGCACCGATATGCTGCTGGGAACAGGGCTTGTCGGCGGCATTATGCGCAATAACGGCCGGTTTACGGCGACGGAAGAAGCCTATGCGCTGGGCGGCGGCGATTTATTTGACGCCGTGGAGGAAACCGCCCGGCATAAGAACATCGAATTTCCCGGGCACAAACACGCGACGCTGTATGATGTGGCCAGGATCGAACCTGTCGTACGCGCCAAACTTGTCCGCGCCGGCGTAAAGGTGCATCTGAAGAGCCGCATCCAGAGCGTGGTTATGGACGGTTCTCGCATCCGGGCGGTGGTTAGCGACAAAGGGCAGGTGTTTGCCGCCGATGCTTTTGTGGAAGCGACCGGTTCGGCCGGACCGCAAGGCAATTGCCTGAAATACGGCAACGGCTGCGCCATGTGCATTCTGCGCTGTCCGACATTCGGACCGCGGGTGAGCATTGCGGCGCAGGCCGGCGTAACCGAAATTATCGGCAGGAAAGCTGACGGCAGTTTTGGTGCGATGAGCGGCTCGTGCAAGCTGCACAAGGAATCGCTCAGCGAAGAATTGGTGCGGGAATTGAATGAGCGCGGTGTTGCAGTTGTGCCGATTCCGGCGGAATTGCGCAAACAGGAATCGCTGGCGATTAAAGCCTGTCAGCAGTATGCCCTGCAGGACTTTGCCGAAAATGTCATTTTGCTCGATACCGGACACGCCAAACTCATGTCGCCCTTCTACCCGCTCGATAAATTGCGCAGCATTCCCGGTTTTGCCAATGCCCGGTATGAAGATCCATATGCCGGCGGCGTAGGCAACTCCATCCGTTATCTGGCGCTTTCGCCCCGCGATAATGCGCTCAAAGTGGAGGGGCTGGACAATCTGTTCTGCGGCGGCGAGAAAGCCGGTCTTTTGGTCGGCCATACAGAGGCTATTGTTACCGGTACACTTGCCGGACACAATGCCGTGCGGCAGGCAGTCGGCGCTTCCCTGCTGGTTCTTCCCGCAACGCTGGCAATCGGCGATGCTATTGCGTACGTGCGCGCCGAGATGCAGACCGAAGCGGGCCTGACCTTAAAGTATACTTTCTCCGGCGCTAAATATTTTGAGCGGATGAAAGCCAAAGGCTTATATACGACCGATGTCGCCGCCATCCGGGAGCGGGTGCGGGCAACGGGCCTGACCGGCGTATTCGCCATTCCGGTCACGACGGCGGCACTATGCGCCGCGCAATAAGGCATAGGGGCTGGGAGATGGTCTTCCGGCCCTTTTGCTCCTGGGAAAAAGAGGAACAGAGCAAACTGGGTATAGCAAAAGGTGTTTAGGTAAAAATGGCGAATTAATAAAAATGTCAAATTAAATAGAATATTACGATGGAGACGCGGCGGTTGCCGCTCATCTCTGATGAGGCAACAAAGGGAAGGGGGAGTCCCGGAGCGACTTTGCAGTTCAGACAAACATGAACCCGAAGCCAATTGGTTATTCGTGCTAGCTTGGGAAATTTATCTTAGTCATTTAGGAGGGTTCGACAATGGCAATTGAACTGACCGCGTCACATTGGCTGTTTTTGTTCTGGGTCGGCGTGGTAATCGTGGTAATGGGGCTCCGCAAGGATCCGCTGATTCCCTGTGTTCTGGGGCTTTTGACCGTCGGCTGGCTGTTTAAAAAGAGTTTTGTCGGCGGGGTAAGCACTGTATACAATGCGTTGATTGTTGCCGGCAACGAATTTTGGGGTATTATCGTTATTATTTCGCTGATTGTTGCTTTATCCAAGCTACTCTCGGAAACCGGCGCCGATTACCTGGTCATGAGCCCTGCAGCCAAACTCATGGTAAGTCCCGCTATCGCCTTCTGGGTGCTGGGGCTTAGTATGATGATTGCCTCCTGGTTTTTCTGGCCTTCGCCGGCGACGGCGCTTATTGGGGCGATCATGTTTCCGGTCGCCGTCCGCGCGGGATTGCCAGCTATCGGTGCGGCTGTGGCTATGAACCTGTTTGGCCATGGCATAGCGCTGTCAACTGACTATGTTATTCAAGGAGCACCGACGATTACGGCCAAAGCAGCCGGTTTTGCCGATCCGTCTCAGGTTATCAGCGCCAGCGTGCCGCTTGCTATTACCATGGGCTTGGTCACAACGGTTGTTGCTTTCGTAATGCTAAAACGTGACATCAAGGCCAAGCCGCATATGCTCGAGGCAGACCGGGAGGCTCTTGCCGCCGCTACGGTAAAACGCGATATCAACTGGATCTCGTACTTCCTCGCCATTGTCACGCCGCTGGCATTTGCGCTTGATGTGTACGCTATGCTCGCCCTCAAGCTGCGGGGCGGTGATGCGACTGCGCTGCTTGGCGCGACCGCGCTGATTATTCTGGCGGTAGGCACTATGCTGAAATTTGGCTGGGAAGGTCTGGAAAAAATCACGGATTATGTGCGTGACGGCTTTATGTTTGGCATCAAGATTTTTGCTCCGGTTATCATCATCGGCGGATTTTTCTTTATGGGCAAAGGCGAACTGGCAAAACAAATTTTAGAAGTGAAAACGGCTACCGGCTTTCTCGAAGATTTTGGCGTGGCCTTATCCCAGGCCGTTCCGCTGAATAAAGCTTTCGTAGCGCTTGTCAGCCTAGGCACCGGCATCATCGTCGGCCTGGACGGCTCCGGCTTCTCCCCGCTGCCGCTGGTGGGCAGCGTGGCCGCCACTTTTGGCAAGGCCATTACCATTGATACAGCCACGCTGGCGGCGTTAGGCCAGATTGCCGGCGTATGGACGGGCGGCGGTACAATTATTCCCTGGGGCTTAATCCCGGTTGCCGCTATTTGCGGCGTGAACCCGCTCGAACTCGCCCGCCGCAACTTGATTCCGGTTGTCTGCGGCTTTATCGCCACTACCATTGTCGCCGTTATCCTGATGTAGTTGGTAAAATTCATATGCAGGGGAGTGGCGCCAGCTATTTCCCCTGCTTTGGCTTTAGGTTGTCAAGCAAGATTTGGCGAGGTGAGTATTATGTCGGCAGATCCATATAAGCAAAATTTGTTTACCGCGAATCCTTATTACCGGAAAGCCGAAGTTTCCGGCCGGCTCGTGGCCGTGCTGGACGGCCGCATGGAAAACCGGGGCCTCGTCTTAATTCCGCAGCCTTCCCGCTGCCTAAACCGCTATCAGGTGCATGAACTTATCCTGACTGACCAGCAGGGCATTCAAGCAGGCGGCCGGGTTGACCGCATCGCTTATCTTGGCTTTTTCAGCGTTGCCCGCGAAGGAGTTGTTGTCGCCGGCGACGCTGTATATTTGCGCGATGCCTGCATCGGCAAGCTGTTGGGTTTTGATGAAACGCATATGCCCAACCACTTAAATATTGTGATTTTGACGGAAAACCTTAAAACCGGCCGGGAAATAGAGGCGCAGCCCGGTGATGCCATCCGCTTCGTTATGGCGGCGGGCGGTAATTGACAGGGGGAGTTGCCGTGCTTCAGGAAAAAGAGCGCCTTGCAGCGGAAATTTTGACTATTCTTAAGGATGCCGCGCAGCCTGTCGGCTGCGGCGCCATCAGCAGCATGCTCCGCAAAAAGGGATATTCGGTCAGTGAAGCTACCGTTGGGCGGATTTTGCGCGACTTTGATGAATGCGGCTATGCGCTGAAAGCAGGGTATCAGGGACGGCTGATATCGCCGACAGGAATGGAAAAGCTGCAGGAGTTGGCGACAAAAAGCAAGGGTCTGCGCTGGGGCGCTGAACTGGCCGAGGCGCTGCAAGGACATACCAAAGAACAACTGCTCGAAGTGCTTGTGGCCCGCCGGGCGATCGAGAGCGAGCTTGCCGCGCTGGCGGCGGTAAATGGCACCAGACAGCAAATTGACGCATTGGCGGCATGCCTTGAAGGCCAGTTTCGCGGCGTGGAAAAGGGGGAAACCACGGCCGAGGCAGACGTTTGTTTTCACGCGACGATTGCCGAAATGGCCGGCAACCGCGTGCTGGCTTCGGCGATCAAGCTCATCCGCGTCGATACCCAACTCTCGCCGGTGCTGGAGTTTATCCGCAAACGCGTGCACAGTATGGTATATATTGACCATAAGAACATCTATGAGGCGATTGCCGGCCGTGCCCCGGAGAAGGCCAGGCAGGCGATGATCACCCATGTGAACAACCTGATTGCCGACGTCGAACGGTATTGGGAGGGCAAAGGAGGATAGCGCCTTGCAGTTTATTAAGGTAGGGATTGCCGGCACAGCCAAAAATACAGGCAAAACGACCGCCACGATCGCGATCATGGCCGAACTGCGCGCTAGAGGCATACCTCTGCTGCTGACCAGTATCGGCTATGACGGTGAGAGCATCGACGCCATTACCGGCTTGCCCAAGCCCCGCCTGGAGGTAAAGGCCGGAGATATAGTCGCAACCGCGGAAATGTGCCTGAAGACGGGCACGGCGGCTTTCCGGGTGCTGGAAACGACTGATGTCGGCACGCCGCTGGGCAAAGTGCAGATCGCCGAAGTGTTAAGACCCGGGCTGGTTGTGACCGCAGGCCCCAACAAAACACATGAAGTCAGGCGGATTGCCGATATGCTGAAACGACTGAGCCACGGCGTAGCCATCTTTGACGGAGCGCTGAATCGAATTGCCCCTTTTGGTGAAATGGACGGCATGATCCTGGCAACCGGCGCCGCCAAGAGCCGCAATATTGCGCTATTGGCCGCTCAGGCCCAAAGTTTCGCCGCTATTGCCCGTCTGCCGCAGCCGCCGGCAGCGGCCGAAATCGCACGGCGCAACTATCCCGGCGTCACCGTCCTGGATGCCGGACTGCGGGTGCGCGGCCGGTCGATGAAGCTTTCGCTCTTAACCGCGCAGGATGTTGACAGCGCATTGGCTGCGGACATTCCCGAGGGAGGTTGCCTCTATGTGCCGGGCATCATCACGGGCAAGGCGCTGGCAGCCCTTGCCGAGCGGCTGGAAGGGCGCCGGGTCATTTTAGCCGTGCAAGACCCTGTGAAACTGCTGGTCGCAGCGGAAGATCAAAGCTATTTTGCCATGCTGACCAAACTGGATGAAGCGGGTGTACTGGTAGCGGTTTTAAAGCGGGTGCCGCTTATGGCGATCACCGTCAATCCGTTTTATCCCGAATACCGGGTGGAAGACAATACCTATGTTCCGGGTATGGTTGATCCGGTGAGGCTGCAGCTTACCGTGAAAAGCGCCGTAAACCTGCCGGTTGTAAATGTCAGCAAAGGCGGCGCCAAGATGCTGGCAGAAATCATTCTGTCGCATGCCGGCCGCTGGGAATCGCCGGCGACAATGGAATTTTAGCTGGAATTATCAAGGTGTGAGAAATATCACGTCTAACCTGTGACTTTCGTCACGGCCGCCATCTGCTGCCCGGAGTATGATAAAAGCAAAGGATGGTGAGAGAAATGTTGCCAAAAGCGGCAAACTTGCAAAAAATACGGGAAGGGCGGCGAACTTACGCAATAACGCCCGGTATTCCCGGCGGTTTTATCAAGCCCGGCCTAATCCGGAAATACGCTGATGTGGCGGAAAAATACGGCGCGACCCTGAAAATTACCTCGGCGCAGCGCATCATGATCATCGGGCTCAAGGGCGAGGATGTCGATAAAGTTTGGGAGGAACTGGGCGTCAATCCGGCGCTGTCTTACGCCAACTGCGTCCGCAGCGTCAAGATGTGCCCCGGCAGCGCTTTTTGCAAGCGCGGGCTGGCGGACTCAGTCAAGCTGGGGATGGAGCTCGATAAACGCTATCATAAGCAGGAAATGCCTTCGCGGCTGAAAATCGGCGTCGCGGGTTGCCCCAATTCCTGCGCCGAAGTGCATATAAAAGATATTGGCGTCATGGCTACGGAAGAAGGATGGACAGTATTAGTGGGCGGCAGTTGCGGCCGCAAACCCCGCCTGGCTACAGTTTTAGCGGAAGGCTTGGATGAGGACCGGGTTTTAGCGCTGGTGGAAATTGTGCTGGCTTATTATAAACAGTACGCCGATATTGAGCGCATGGGAGAATTTATCGAACGGATCGGCTGGGAGAACTTCCGCCGGGATGTTATGGAACTGTATGCCGGCAGACAACCGGCAGAGCAGCCGGAGACGAAAGCGACGGCGGCTGCGCCCGCATCTGCGGTCAATGCAGCCCCTATACAGAACGGGCCGATTACTAAGGACAGCATCATCGGCGATATTATCCGTCAAAATCCGAACACTATTGCCATTTTTCGGGCTCACGGCATGGGTTGTCTCGGCTGCCCGTCGGCAAACGGCGAAAACCTTGAAAAAGCTGCGGGTATTCACGGTATAGACCTTGACGCGTTATTAAGCGCTTTAAATAAAGCGTAGGCAACCCGGCGGCAAGCGCGCGCTTGCCGCCGGCATTTCATTTTTGGCGGCGCATAGTATATAATAATAACTGAGGCGCCTGACAGGATATTAAGCGCCAAAAAGGAGAATCAGATTCGATGTCGGAAAGACTGAGCCTGCAGGACATTCTGCGCGAGTACGGAATACCGCTTGTCCAACTGGATGTGACCGCAACTGAGGAACAATGCCATCGCTTGCGGGAACATCTCAAAAGCCTTACGGCGGATAAGAAACAAGGCTACCTTGAGGTTAAGACCACGTTTTACATTGATATTCATGATATTGATCGGTACCTGACGGGTGAACTGCCGAATTTGGCTGCCATTTACGCCTTTCCCGAAGATGTGAGGATCTACGAGGAGGAATAAAGTGAAGAAAATTGTAGCGCTGACATTGGTTTTGCTGCTTGCCTTTAGTTCGGTTTCATTTGCCGCCGTTTCGAGTTCGAAATCTTCGTCGCCGCGGCCTTCCAGCGGTACAACCGTAAAGCCAAGCACGCCGCAAGCGGCTCCGGGCACGACGGGTTCCGGCTATAAACCCTCGGCGCCGGCGTCAAGTTATAGCGAGAAAGCTCCCGCTACTCAGGTTAAACCGGGAACAGGGCAAGTCCCGCCGTCGCAGCAGCCTTCCACCGGCGGCTTCTGGCGCAATGCCGGCTTGTTTGGCAGCGGCATGCTGCTGGGCGGCCTCTTAGGCAACATGTTTGGTTTTGGCCATATGGGCTTTATGGCGTCCCTCTTGGGCGTGCTGATCAACATTCTCTTTCTGGCGGCCATTATCGCGGCGATACGCTGGGTATGGCTGAAGTTCAAAAATCGGGACAACGGTAGGAACCGCAGAGGTTCATACTAGACAGGGAGCGCTGTGCGGCGCTCTTTTTTTCTATCCCGCAAGGGAAAGCACATTTTGTAGAGAACTAATATGACCAGACTTATTAAAGTTCCAGGGAAGGATGTTGTACATGCCCAGAGGCGCCTCGGTAGAGCGGCGCATCCTATATTTCCTGCTGGCGCTGCTCCTGGCAGGAGCAATTCTGACCGGACGGTTCGCCTGGCTTCAGCTTGTTCAGGGACAACAGCTGAAAGCAAAGGCTGCTGTTCAACTGCGGGATACCAAAGCGCTGCAGTCGCCGCGCGGCACGATTTTTGACCGTAACGGACGGGAGCTGGCAATCAGCAGTTTAAGCAAATCGCTGTATGCCAATCCGCAAGAACTGGACAAGGATGCCGGCGTACTGGCGGAAATGCTGAGCCCCATACTGGGGATGAAGGCCGCCGATATTAAAGAACGTTTGCGTGCGGACGCCCGGTTTATTTGGATTAAGCGCACCCTCGACAAAGAACAGGCGGAAAAGGTTTCGCGCCTCATCAAGGAGCAGCAGCTCAAAGGTTTCGGGTTTATTGAGGAAAGCAAGCGTTATTATCCCAATGACACTCTTGCCGCGCATGTCCTGGGTTTTGTCGGCACGGATGATGCCGGGCTTGACGGTGTGGAAATGGTGCTTGACAAGACCATCAAAGGGGAACTCTCGCAGCAGATTGTGGAAACGGACAGCTACGGAGTGCCGATTTATAAATCGATTTTTACGTTTTTGCCGCGCAAAGAAGGCAAAAGCGTACTTTTGACCATTGATAACACCATTCAGTTTATCGTGGAGCAAAGTCTTGACCGGGTTATGGCCAGGACTAAAGCGCGCTCGGCCACCGCCATTGTCATTAATCCGCGCACCGGCGAGATTCTGGCGATGGCCAACCGTCCGGCGTACAATCCCAACCGCTTTTTTGACTATGGCCCTGCTGAGTGGAAAAACCGGGCAGTTTCCATAATCTATGAGCCGGGTTCAACCTTCAAGGCCATTGTTGCGGCCGCCGCCCTGCAGGAGGGAGTGGTAAGGCCGGAAGAGCGCTTTCAGGACAACGGCTATGTCGAGGTGTCCGGACGACGGATCAAGAACTGGGATGGCGGCAGCTACGGCAATATCGCGTTTGTCGATATTATCAAAAATTCGATTAATACGGGGTTTGTCCAAGTGGGCATGCGTTTGGGTGCCAGCCGGCTGAATGACTATGCCCGGGCTTTCGGGTTTGGCAAGGCTACCGACGTAGAACTCCCCGGCGAAGAGGAAGGGCTGCTTTTTGAAACCGCGAACATGCGCGCCTCAGATTTGGCGACAATGTCGATCGGTCAGAGCATCGCCGTTACGCCGCTGCAGCTGTTAAGCGCCGTTGCGGCGCTTGCCAATGACGGAGTTTTGCTAAAACCCCATATTATCAAAGAAATTCGTAATCCCGACGGCTCGGTTGTCAGCAGTGTCGCAACGCAGCCGGTGCGTCAGGTGGTCTCGGCCGAGACGGCCAGGATTATGACCGGAATGCTGGAAAAAGTCGTTACCGAGGGCGGCGGTAAAAAGGCGGCGGTAAAAGGCTACCGCTTTGCGGGCAAGACAGGGACGGCCGAAAAGCTGCGCAGCGGCGGCGGAGGCTATGAAGCCGGAAAGTATATAGCCTCGTTTGTCGGTTACGGGCCTGTTGACGATGTGCAGGTCGCCGCGCTGGTGATTATTGACGACCCGAGCGGCGTTTACTACGGCGGCGAAGTGGCGGCGCCCGTATTCAGCGAGATTATGACCCAAGTGATGCGGTATCTGAATATCAAGCCGCTGCCCGGGTTTGAACCCATTGCCGCACCCCGGCCGCAGGACAAGCCTGCTGCCGAGACGGTCGGAGCCGCTTCGCCGCCGCCCCCCGGCAAAGTGGTTGTACCGAATGTACTTGGGAAAACTATACGCGAGGCAGCTGACAGCCTTAATAAACTGGGACTGGCGATTAACCCTGCGGGAACGGGCATTGCCGTAAAGCAGAGCATTCCCGCCAACACGGTAGTAGACAGAGGGGCGGAAGTGACGGTCTGGTTCGAAGGCCGTTAGAGGAGGTTCCTATGAACGATAAAGCAAAGCTGGCCATGCTGTTGGGGGAAATTGCCGTCATGCTCGAGCTTGCAGGCGAAAATCCGTTCAAGGCGAGGGCTTATCAGATTGCCGCCGCCACAATTGAGCGGCTGGAGGGCGAGCTTGAAGCATTAGTGGCGAAAGGCAGTCTGGGGGAAATAAAAGGCATTGGCAAGGCGCTCAGCGCCAAAGTCGAAGAATTTGTGCGCACCGGCGGTATTGCCTATCACGCCGAGTTGAAAGCCGCTATTCCCCCCGTTTTATTCGAGTTGATCAAAATTCCCGGTTTAGGCCCGAAAAAAGCGCTTATACTACATAATAAGCTGGGAATACAGTCGATCGGCGAGCTGGAATATGCCTGCCGGGAAAATCGGCTGGTCGGACTGCCGGGATTTGGCGAAAAAACCCAGCAAAAAATTTTGCAGGGTATTGAATACGTGAAAAAGTTTCAAGGGCAGTTTCTTTTAGTGGATGCCTGGCCGCTGGCCGAAAAAATTGCCGAATACTTGAGCGCTCACGACGACGTGCTGCGGGCGGAGGTGGCCGGCAGCATCAGGCGGCGCAGCGAAATTGTGAAAGACATCGATATTGTAGTCGCCGCGCATAGCCCGGAAAGTGTCGCCGCTATCGTCGCAAACATGCCGGGCGTGATGCGGGTCACCGGTGCCGGATCTGCTAAAATCAGCGGCGTACTGTCTGCCGGCATGAACCTTAATATCCACATTGCGCCGCCGCCGCAGTTTGCCGCCGCGCTGCATTATTTTACCGGCAGCGGGGAGCACCATACCGCTTTGCAGGACTTGGCCAGGGACAAAGGCTATACAATTCATGCGCATGGCCTGGAAGCAGGCGACGGGTCGATCATCGCCCCGCAGACGGAGCAAGAGTTGTATGCAGCGCTGGGGCTTAGCTATATCGCGCCGGAACTGCGGGAAGGGGCGGGAGAGGTAGAAGCGGCGGCGGGGCATCTGCCGGAACTTGTTGCCGAAGACCGGATTTGCGGCGTTTTCCATATTCATACGCATTATTCTGACGGCAGCGTAAGCTTGTCCGGGATGGCGCAGGCGGCTAAAGAACGGGGCTGGCAATATCTCGGCATCGCCGATCACAGCCGGACGGCGGTTTATGCCGGGGGGCTTGCTATCGAGGCCGTGCGGGAGCAGCGCCGCGAGATTGACAAGCTAAACGCGCTGGATGCCGGGTTTACCATTTTTGCCGGCATTGAAAGCGATATCCTGCCAGACGGATCGCTGGACTATCCGGACGAGATCCTGGCCGAATTTGACTTTGTCATTGCCTCGGTGCATTCCGCCTTTCGCCAAAGCGAGGCCGACATGACCCGGCGGATCATCCGGGCGATGGAAAATCGGTATGTAACCATGCTGGGGCACCCTACCGGGAGGATACTGCTGGCCCGGGAAGGATATTCCCTGGATATGCCGGCCGTCATTCGTGCGGCGGCTGACACCGGTACAATTATTGAAATCAATGCCAGCCCCTACCGCCTGGATATCGACTGGCGTTGGCACCGTCAGGCCAGGGAGGCAGGCGTCCTATTCTCCGTCAATCCCGATGCGCATGCCGCGGATGAGCTTGATTATGTGCGGTTTGGCGTGGCGATGGCCCGCAAAGGCTGGCTGACGCCAGCGGATATTCTCAATACCCGGGACGTGACGGCCGTGAAAAAACTGCTGAGACGCAAACAATTATAAATTGCCGCCTGCGGCGGCACTATACGAAAAATGTAGGGGCGGCTGGAGTGCCGCCCTTGCTGGTATCTCAATCAGATTACTGAAGAGTAGATTCGTATTGCTCAATCATTTTGCGCACCATTTGCCCCCCAACCCGACCGCAGTCTGCGGAAGTCATGGTCGCCCAGCCGTTAGACCGTACTTTTTCGGCGATGCCCAGTTCGGAAGCGACTTCAAATTTCATACGGTCAAGGGCGTTCTCCGCTGCAGGGTTAACAGGCTTTCTGCTTCTTGCCATCCTTTTTCACCTCCTCTATTTTCGGTAGTTTTAGTATCGCAATCCACATGGTTGGTTATTCGCGCATTGTTATGTTAAATAGTGGAAGGCGTTGCGAAAAATATTTACCAGGGGGCAGGAGATACTATCATCGAAACCGAAGATATTATGCTAATTTTTCCAGTATATTTCTTGGCACAACAAAATTGCAAGGCGGGGGGAAGCATGATGTTGAGTGATATTGAGATTGCCCAGGCAGCCAAAATGGAACCGGTGGACAAGATTGCCGCCAAGCTGGGTATAGATGAGCATTATCTGGAGCACTACGGCCGCTATAAGGCGAAGATCTCGCTGGAACTATACAATTCGTTGGCAGACAAACCGGACGGAAAACTGATTCTGGTTACGGCAATTACGCCCACCCCGGCGGGGGAAGGAAAGTCTACCACGACGGTGGGTATCGCCCAGGCGATTGCCAAGCTGGGCCGCAAAGTGGCGGTGGCGCTGCGGGAGCCGTCGCTGGGCCCCTGCATGGGCGTGAAAGGCGGCGCGGCGGGAGGCGGCTATTCGCAGGTTGTACCGATGGAGGACATCAACCTCCATTTTACCGGCGATATCCATGCCGTGGGCGCTGCGCACAACCTGCTCGCCGCGATGATTGACAACCACATCCAGCAAGGCAATGCACTGAACCTTGACCCGCGCCGTATTGTCTGGCGGCGAGTGGTGGATATGAATGACCGGGCTCTGCGCAATATCATCGTCGGCCTGGGCGGCAAAGCGCACGGCGTACCGCGCGAAGACGGATTTGACATTACCGTTGCTTCGGAAGTGATGGCCATTCTTTGTCTGGCAAGCGACTTGGAAGACCTGAAGAACCGTCTGGCGAATATTGTTGTCGGCTATACCTACGATAACCGGCCGGTTACAGTAAGCATGCTAAAAGCGCAAGGCGCGATGGCGGCGCTATTGCGCGAGGCCATTAAACCCAATCTGGTGCAGACATTGGAGCATGTTCCGGCCTTTATCCACGGGGGGCCGTTTGCCAATATAGCGCATGGCTGCAATAGCGTGATGGCGACTAAACTGGCGCTCAAACTCGCAGACTATGTCGTGACCGAGGCCGGCTTTGGCGCAGACCTCGGGGCAGAGAAATTCTTTAATATTAAATGCCGCTATGCGGGCCTCAAGCCCCGGGCGGCGGTGCTGGTCGCCACCGTGCGCGCGTTGAAAATGCACGGCGGTATTACCAAGGCCGCCCTTGCCGTGCCTGATGCCGCCGCCGTCAAGCGGGGCGCCGCCAATTTGGCCAAGCATATTGAAAATGTGCGCAAATTCGGCGTGCCGGTCGTGGTAGCGGTCAATGCTTTCCCTACCGATACAGCGGACGAGCTTGACGCGGTGTTAGAATTGTGCCGCGAGCTTAAAGTCCCGGCAGCCCTTTCCAAGGTGTGGGCTGAAGGCGGCACCGGCGGACTGGACCTAGCGGAGAAAGCGCTTGCGCTTGCTGACGGCAACCAGGCAGCCTATCAACCGCTGTATCCCATCGAAATGCCGCTTAAGGAGAAAGCGGCCTTAATTGCGCGCGAGATCTACGGCGCAGACGGCGTCACCTTTACCAAAGAGGCCGAGGCCGGTATTGCCGATCTGGAGAAGCTGGGCTATGGACAATTGCCTGTTTGCATGGCCAAGACGCAATATTCATTTTCCGACGATCCGGCCCTGCTCGGCAGGCCGCAGGGCTTCACCATCACTGTCCGCCAGGTCAGGGTTTCGGCCGGGGCCGGTTTTGTCGTTATGCTGACAGGCGATATCATGACCATGCCCGGTCTGCCCAAAATACCGGCGGCGGAAAATATCGACGTCGATAAGAACGGCCGCATCAGCGGGCTGTTCTAACCGCCGGCTGACGTTTGGCACGCGACGCAGTGAAGGAGGAAACATAAGTTTGACGGTTATACTGGACGGGAAAAAAGTTGCGGCAAACTTAAAAGCGTTGATTATGCGCCGGGTGCAGGATGCGGCGGCAGCAGGCAAAACCTGCGGCCTGGCCGTAGTGCTGACCGGCGATGATCCGGCATCGGTCATTTATGCCGGCCGCTTAGTTAAGATGGGTGACAGCGTGGGTATTCCTACGGCTGTCCACAAGTTGCCCGGCGATACTGACGAGAGCGGGCTGCTGGCGCTCATCGCCAGGCTGAATGCCGACCCTGCCGTGCAAGGGATTTTGCCTATGATGCCGCTGCCCCGGCATTTAAGCGCCGACAAGGTTGCAGCGGTTATTGCCCCGGAAAAGGACGTGGATGCGATCAGCCCGGTTAATATCGGGCTGGTTGCGGCCGGGAAAAGCCGCTGGGCGCCCTGTACGCCGCGGGCAGTTATGGCTATTCTCCAGCACTATAATATCCCGGTTGCTGGCCGGCATGCGGTGGTCATTGGCCGCAGCAATGTGGTCGGCAAGCCGCTGTTTCACTTGCTGCTGGCCCAAAATGCCACCGTTACGGTTTGCCATTCTCAAACGGTGAACTTGGCAGCGCTTGTCCGTCAGGCGGATATTGTGATTGCCGCCGCCGGGAAGCCTGCCCTGGTGACGGCGGAGATGGTTAAACCGGGCGCGGTGGTAATCGATGTGGGCATTAACGATGCGGGCGGCAAAATTGTCGGCGATGTCGCCTTTGACGAAGTGGCGGCTGTCGCCGGGGCGATTACGCCGGTACCAGGTGGGGTGGGTGCAGTTAGCACTGTTATGGTAATGGAAGCCGTGCTGCGCCAATTTATGGATGAAGGTTAATCACATGGGCCGCCGTTTTAAGTAAGTGCTGGAGTGTGTAATGAAAGAATTAATAGAATTGCAAGCTGAAATTGAACGTGTGCGCGACCGGCTGCATCGGTTGGTTGCTGACCGCCGCGGCAGTTTCCTGGACCCGGCTGTGGCGGAGCTGAGCCGAGCGCTGGACGACTTGATTGTCAGGCATGATCAGCTCAAGGCCGCGCAACAATGCAAAGAGGAGAAAACAGAATGATGGCAATTACCGGCGGGCTGATTTTGACAATGAACGGCCCGGCGATTGAAGACGGAACCATTTTGATCAGACAAGGAAAAATTGAGGCTGTTGGCAAACTTGCAGTTCCTGAAGGATACCGGCGCCTGGAGGCCAAAGGCCGGGTGATAACCCCCGGCCTGATTGACGCGCATACTCATTTGGGCGTATATGCCGAGTCGCTTGACTGGGCGGGCGAAGACGGCAATGAAGCAAGTCAGCCCATTACACCGGCGATGGATGTGCTTGACGCCATCTATCCCGACGATGTAGGGCTTGCCGACGCTTTAGGCGGCGGCGTGACCACCGTCATGGTGGCGCCCGGCAGCGCCAATCCCATTGGCGGGCAATGCGTAGTAATCAAGACAAAAAAGCAGCCTACCGTGGAAAAAATGGTTGTGCGCCGGTATGCCGGCCTAAAAATTGCCTTTGGCGAAAACCCCCGCCGGGTATACGGCGAACAAAAGAAGATGCCGTATACCCGGATGGCGACGGCGGCGTTAATCCGGGAAACATTTGTCAAAGCCCAGGAATACCTGGCCAAAAAAGGCGACAAAGACCATAAGACTGATCTGGGGCTGGAAGCCGTGGGGCGCGTGCTGCGCGGCGAAATGCCGCTCAGGGCTCATGCGCACCGCGCCGATGATATTGTGACCGCACTGCGCATAGCGCGCGAGTTCGGGGTGGAGATAATTCTTGAACACGCCACCGAAGGCCATCTCATTCCGGAAGTGCTGGCCGAAAACGGCGCTAAGGCGGTAATCGGCCCGAACTTAACAACGCGCAGCAAAATGGAATTAAAAGAACGCAGTTTTACGACACCGGCGGTGCTCGCCGCCCACGGCGTACCGTTTGCGCTGATGAGCGATCATCCTGTGCTTCCCTGCGCCTTTTTGCCCGTATACGCCGGACTGGCTGCCCGTTTTGGGCTGGCGGCGGAACAGGCGCTTCGGGCCATCACCATCGACGCGGCCGAGCTGCTCGGTGTGGCCGACCGGGTAGGAAGCCTTGAGGCCGGTAAAGACGCCGATATCGTTATCTGGACCGGGCATCCGCTGCTGCTTGGCAGCAGGCCTGAAACAGTGATTATTGACGGAGCTGCCGGTTCTGTGGCGCCGGATCAAACTGTATGCTGGCAATAATACTTGGCGCGCTGATGCTGAACGGTGTGGCACGTTGCCGCTGCCTAAACTTAGCGGGGGTATGGGGCCGAGGTGTTGGGTAGCGCCAAAAAGCAAGGCAAATTAATAAATAAATGCATATAATGAACGGTCCTCGGCTGCGAGGGCCGTTCTTTCTTGGAAATTAAAAAAAACGCATGTAAATAAAAATTTACGAATTTGGAAACATTCATTTACAAATAGCGGCGCATGCCTTGGCCGAAACTAGTCAGCCGGCGCCTTGGCGATTGGCATTCGATTTGCAATAGGATAAGGCATGCAATAAGCGGGAGGTATAAAAGACAATGATTATCGGCGTAGCCAAAGAAATCAAAAATAATGAGAACCGTGTCGCCCTGACCCCGGCCGGAACGGAAATGCTTAAAAAGTCAGGGCATACCGTACTGGTGGAAAAAGACGCCGGCGCGGGCAGCGGCTTCAGCGACGAAAGCTATGCGGCCGCAGGCGCTCAAATCATCAGTGACAAAAGCGCGCTCTTTGAGCGCGCGGAAATGATTATGAAGGTAAAAGAGCCTTTGCCGCCCGAATACGGCTTATTCCACGAGGGACAAATTCTGTTTACTTATCTCCACCTCGCGCCGGAACCAGAACTTACGCGCGCCCTGCTTGCCAAAAAGGTTGTAGGCATTGCCTACGAAACAATCGAAGACGCCCGTCATTCTCTGCCGCTTTTAACGCCTATGAGCGAGGTAGCCGGTCGCATGTCCGTGCAGATTGGCGCCCAGTTTTTAGAAAAGCCGCAAGGCGGCAAAGGTGTGCTTCTCGGCGGCGTACCGGGGGTAGAACCGGCGCAAGTAGTCATTATCGGCGGCGGGGTAGTGGGCACGAATGCCGCCAAAATGGCTCTCGGCATGGGAGCGCGGGTAACCATCCTTGAGCGGTCAGCCGACCGGATGCGCGAGTTGGATGACATTTTTGGCGGCCGTGCAGTTACCGTTATGTCCAATGCGTATAATATCGCTGAATGGGTAAAAAAAGCCGATCTGTTAATCGGGGCCGTTTTGGTGCCGGGGGCTAGGGCACCCAAGCTGGTGACGGAAAACATGGTGAAGTCGATGCAGCCCGGTTCGGTGATTGTAGACGTGGCCATCGACCAAGGGGGATCAATTGAAACTATTGACCGGGTAACCACCCACAGCGATCCGGTTTATGTCAAACACGGCGTTGTACACTACTCGGTCGCAAATATGCCGGGCGCGGTGGCTCGGACATCGACCTTTGCCCTGACCAATGCGACAATCCAGTATGCTCTGCAGATTGCTAACAAAGGCTATCGGCAGGCTATTTTAGATGATCCGGGATTGGCCAAAGGCGTTAATGTTGTTAATGGTAAGGTGACCTATGAGGCGGTGGCGGTTGCGCACGGGCTGCCGTACACACCGCTGGCCGAAGCGCTGCCGTAAAATGCCTGCCGGAATTGCGCGCTGTACAAGGGACTGCTTCGGGCTGAAGCAGTCCCTTGTCGCAGGAAAATGCCATTTTTTGTCGAAATAGCATTATCAGCAATTTCGGCGGAGGGTTGACGGTGAGCAGCGAAAAAGACTGGGAAGTTTTCAAACAAAAGTTTTTTGCCAAGTCCAACATTAATTTAAACGACTACAAGCCGGCGCAAATGCAGCGGCGGATTACCAACCTGATGAACCGGCACGGAGTGGCAACATATGTAGATTTTTTTAACCTGATCGACCGTGATGCCAAACTTTATAAAGACTTCATTGATTACCTGACAATCAACGTTACGGAGTTCTTCCGGACGCCGGAGAAGTTTGAAGAACTGGAGAAGAAAGTGCTGCCGGAACTGCTGTCCCGTTCCGCTAAGCTCAATATCTGGAGCGCCGGCTGCTCAACCGGGGCCGAACCATATTCGTTGGCGATTATTCTGGATGAACTGACGCCACATACCCGGCACCGGATACTGGCAAGCGATCTCGACAGCGAAATGCTGGCCAAAGCCAAAGCGGGCGTTTATCAGGCCTCGGAACTGAAAGCAATATCGCCGGCCCGGCAAAGCAAATATTTTCGGCAAAGCGGTCAGCAGTTTATGCTGCGCGAAGATATCCGGAGCCGCGTAGAATTTGTCCGGCATAATCTGCTGCTCGATAAATTTGAAACAGGGTTTGATTTAATCTTATGCCGCAATGTCGTCATCTATTTTACCGAGGAAGCCAAAGACGCCCTGTACCGCCGCTTCCTGGCCTCCCTAAAGCCGGGCGGCGTCCTGTTTGTCGGCGGTACTGAAGCTATTCTTAATTTCCGGGAAATAGGCTTTCAGCATTATATGCCTTTCTTTTACCGCAAGCCGGACTAGGCCGCAGCATTGGCGCATAAAACACTGTGAAGGGTGCATTTACAGCAGGCCCCAAGCCGCGAGAAAACGGAAAATGCGGGTAAGCTGACGCAGTACCATCCGGCTCAGCGTGTTTTCCTCCACGTCTTGACCGGCAACAATGTCAACGGTTTTCACCGGTTTGTCGTGGATGAAGAAAATGATTTCGCCCAGCTTTTGCCCCTTGTAGACGGGAGCTTTTACCTTTTCCGGCAGGTCGACTTCCACGCTTACGGCCTCGTAGTCGGCGGCTGAGGTCACCAAAGCGGCGGGTGTGGCTACGACGGCATCCACTTCGGCGGCGGCGCCGCTCTCGACGCCCAAAGACGCCAGCACCTCGCCCTGTTCGGCAAAAGTAAACAGGTCGTAGTTATTAAAGCCGTACTTTAAGAGCTGCATCGAATCAAACCAGCGCGAGTGGTCGTTAAGAACGACGGCGATCAGCTTCTGGTTGCCGCGCGTGGCGCTCGAAACCAGGCAGGGGCCGGCTTCGCCGGTAGTGCCGGTTTTGACGCCGTCCGCATCTTCAAACATCCAGAGCAGTTTGTTGGTATTGCGCAGGCTGATATCGCGCTCGCGGCCGCTCCGGTCCTGCCATTCGATGGAGGTTTCCTTTGTGCCGACAATTGCGGCGAATGTTGGATTGGTCAGGGCGTAACGGGTGATCCAGGCGAGGTCAAAGGCGGTGGAATAATGTCCGGGCGCGGAAAGTCCATGCGGGTTGCGGAAGTGGGTCTGATATGCTCCCAATTCTTGTGCGCGCCGGTTCATCGCTGCCACGAAGGCATCCTCAGAGCCGGCCAGATGTTCGGCTATAGCCACGGCGGCATCGTTGCCGGAGCGCAGCATCAGCCCGGTCACAAGCTCCCGCAGGGTGAGCTGCTGACGGGGAAACAGATGCATCGACGAGCCGCCGGTGCCGGCGGCTCGGGGGCTGACCGTGACAGTCTCGTCAAGCCGGCCGCTTTCAATGGCCAAGATTGCTGTCATAATTTTAGTCGTGCTGGCCGGGGCGTTTTGCCGGCGGCTGTTTTTTTCAAATAAAACCTGACCGGTTTTGGCATCCATCAGGATTGCGCTGTGCGCTTTAACTGCCGGCGCCGCCTGGGCGGAGGCGCTGCTTCCCCCATAGAGCAGACAAAGGAGTATCAGTATATAGCGCAATGCTTTCACTATCATCATTCTCCTCCCATGATAGTTAATTATATTGCGCCTGCCCGGGGATGATGCGGGGTTTTGGCAGACATATCCGGCAGAGGCGGCGCGTACTATTAAAGGATGATATTACGCTGATACCGGAGGAGGGGGCATGCGCTTACGCAAGTGGTGTATGGCTATACTGGCCGCAATTTCGCTGGGGCTGGTTCTGCAGCTGGCGGCAGGGCATAAAGGGGTTCGGGAGGTTGCGACACAGGAGAAGGTTGTGGCCCTTACTTTTGACGATGGCCCGGATGCACAAACTACCCCGCGGATACTGCAAGTCCTAGCGGCGTATCAGGCGAAAGCGACATTTTTTGTATTGGGCCGCCGCGCGGAGGAACTGCCGCAGCAGCTGGCGGAAATAGCCGCTGCCGGGCACGAGATCGGCAATCACGGGTTTTCGCATAAATGGCTGACCGGCTTAAGCGACCGGGAAATCGTCGAGGAAATAGCCAGAACAGAAGCGGCGATTATGGCCGCAGCACCGCGGCCGACGCTGTTTAGACCCCCGGGCGCCTATTATGACGAACGGGTTATTGGATTGCTCAAAGAACGCGGCTATGTAATGACCATGTGGTCAATCGACAGCCGGGATTGGTCCAATCCTGCTCCCCAGCGCCTGGCCCGCGAGCTTGCCGACAAGGTAAGACCGGGCGCAATTATTCTGCTGCATGACGGCGCGTATGCGCCGGGGACGCCTCAGGCCGTATCGCTGCTGCTCGAGGCGCTAAGGGAGCAGGGATACCGGTTTGTTACGGTATCCGAACTGTTCAGCTACAGCGAAGCAGCGCGGTAAATTTGCCGCAAAAGCAGGGATTTTGCGGCAGGTTACCGTAGTAATACAGTATAGTATATTATAACGGAGTGATACCATGCTTAAACAAAAACCGCTAGTTATGATTCCCGGTCCTACCCCGGTGGCGGAACCCATCCGGGAGGCTATGGCTGTGCAAACCTACGGCCATACTTATGGCGGCTTTGTCGCTATCTACAAGGAATGCCTGGCAGGGCTTAAGACCATCTTTCAAGCCGACCATGTGATTGTAGTGGGCGGGGCAGGCACACTGTCGATGGAAATGGCCCTGGTTAACACCGTAAAAGCGGGAGAGAGCCTGCTGATTATCAGCCACGGCTTGTTCGGCGACCGGTTTGGGCCTATGGCCAAAGCATATGGCATCGAGGCGGATGTGCTGACCTGTCCTCCGGGAGAGCGCGTGCCGCTGCCGGAAATTGAGGCCAAGCTGGCGGCCAAGAAGTATGCGGCAATAACCTTAACCCACGTTGATACTTCTACCGGCGTTTTGGGTCAGGCGAAAGAAGTGGGCGAACTGGCCCGCAAATATAATACGCTGTATATCCTGGACGGCGTCTGCGCCAGCGCCGGAATTCCCGAGCCGATGAAGGATTACGGCGTGGATATCATTGTCACAACTTGTCAAAAGGCATTTGGCACTCCTCCCGGCCTTACAATGGTGGCCTTTAACGACAAAGCGCTTGCCCGGCGCGAGGAGCTTGGCGCCGTTTCCGGCTACTATACCGACTGGAAGAACTGGCTGCCGATTATGGAAAACCCGGCGCTTTATTTCTCGACGCCGCCTGTAAATCATATCGTAGCGCTGAATGAATCCGTTAAGCTCATCCTGCAGGAAGGACTGGAAGAGCGTTATAAGCGGCATGAGCGCATTGGCCGCAGTTTTCGGGCAGGCATCGCGGCGCTTGGGCTAAAGCCGGTAACCAGTCCGGAAGCGCTGGCGCCAACCCTTTCGGTTATTACCTATCCAGAGGGATTGGATGATGCTGCATTCCGGGCAGCAATGGAGAAGTACGACGTGTTTGTCGCCGGCGGCGTGGGGGCGCTCAAGGGAAAAATCTTCCGCGTCGGGCATATGGGCAATATTTGCATCAACGAGCTTGTCGTTACCCTCTACGCGATTGAGCGGGCGCTTACCGACTGCGGCATAACCGTTACTCCCGGCGCTGGCGTAGGCGCGGCCTGGAGCGAGTGGCATAAAGGATAAAAAATTAGGCCGGCTTTAGCCGGCTTAATTTTTTTTATAAGGCTTTAACAGCTGCCAGTGGCTGCCGATCAGTTGATCGAATCGGCTGATTGTCGATGTGCGCTCGTGGCGCAGGCTTTGAATGGTGCTTAACACAGACTGATCAAAACTGTATACCTTATGCTTGGGTACGACTACCGGCTTGGCGTATTCCTTGAGCCGGGTGGCTACTTTCATGTTGGTTTTCCCCTCTTTTAGCAAAACGGCCGGCTCCAGAAGATCGGAGCCTTCATAACGGTGAATCAGGCAGTCGGGCTGGATGCGGTCAATGACATTTTTATTTTCGCCTTCCCAGATAAATTGAGCGCCGCAGTCCGGACAGGCGCTGACCGCGCTTGCAAGCCAGAAATGACAGTTGGCGCAGACAAATCCTTCCATACAAACACCTCCGGTAGCTATTATTGGCCGGCAAGCGGCAAAATATAACCGCTTGCCGAATTGCTGCCGCAAGTTGGCGGAATATGTCCGCTGCCTATGCCGTCAATAGCATGGAGCCAGGCAAGCAGGCGGGGGCAGCGTCAGCAAGGCTGTTTGGCGAGCGCCGCCAACTGAGCTTTGAGCCGTTCGGCTGTTTCTTTCGCATCCGGATTGCGCGCTTCCAGGGATTGAAGCAGCGCATTGACGATCGCGCTGCGAGAGTTTGGGCTGTGGCTGAGTTTATCGCGATACATCGCGTCATCGGCTTGCTTAAACAGGTTATTGATGTCTTCCTGCAGCGGTACACCTTCGGCGACGCCCAGCGAGATGCTAAGCGGCAGTTGGGCGCTGCCGGCGTTATGCCGGGCAATTTCCTGACGAATGCGCACGGCGGCCGCTTCGGCATCGCCGCAAGCAATTTCCCGCAGCACAGCCACAAACTCGTCAC
>JAOACF010000007.1:0-323 GCA_026417995.1 Negativicutes bacterium | reverse complement strand
CCGCCGATACGCGCTAAGACGGCGTCGCCGGCAAGCGCGCGGCTGATTGTCCGGGCGGCGGCGAGCAGCAACTGATCGCCGCTGTCATGCCCCAAGGTATCGTTAATCAGTTTCAGACCGTCAACATCGCCGACGATCAGGCCCAGCCGGCCGGGCGAAGCGGCGAGGCGGCGCATTTCGGCCTCGAAAAAAGCGCGGTTGTATACGCCGGTTAACGGGTCGTGCAGACTTAAGTAAAGCAGTTTTTCTTCCGCCTGCTTGCGGTGGGTAATATCGCTGTGGCTGCCGCGGAACCCGAGCAGCAGGCCGGCGTCATCGTAGAC
>JAOACF010000070.1 GCA_026417995.1 Negativicutes bacterium | reverse complement strand
GACCTATCGCCCGCTCATGTTGGTCGTGAAGCGGCTGCGCAGGCTTTAATGCTGCTGGGAGGGCGCAGTGTCAGAACGATGAAAGCCACACTGGTATTAAGCCCCTATGTCGCCACTAATTTTTTGTCGGTACTCGCCGCTGCTTTTTCCGCCGATGCGGTGCAAAAAGGAAAATCTATGCTGCAGGATAGATTGGGACAACAAGTAGCCTCATCAGCAGTTACCGTTATTGATGACGGAACGCTGCTTAACGGTATTGCCACCGCTCCGTTTGACGGCGAAGGCGTTCTTTCCGCCCGCAAGGAACTGATTTCCGGCGGTAAACTACTAGGCTTTCTCCACAACAGCCTTACTGCTGCCCGATGTGGGACAGTCAGCACCGGTAATGGAGTTAGAAATTCCTTTAAGAGTGTAACCGAAGTTGGTCCTACCAACTTGTTCATATGCGCCGGCGATACTGCCCCCCAGGATATTATCCGCGCGGTTGATAACGGTTTTTATGTGACAGCGGTAATGGGATTGCACATGGCAAACCCGATCTCGGGTGACTTTTCGCTCGGAGCGGCCGGCGTATGGATTGAGAATGGCGAGTTGACACACGCTGTTCGTGGGGTAGCTATAGCCGGCAATATGTTGGACTTGCTGGGTAAAGTTAAGGCGGTTGGCTCGGATTTGACCTTTTTCGGCAGCAAAGGTGCTCCCACTTTACGGATAGAGGAAATTATGATCAGCGGTGAATAATCTAAGGCTAGGCAAGCTAAGAAATTCATGGTAAAATGGAAAAAGTTATAAATTATAAGTGTTAGGGCGATTATTTTGACGGACATGCATGCCAAAATTTCCGAATTTCTTCAATCGCATGAACTGGATGCCGTTGTCGTATCCAAGCAGGAAAACCGGCAGTATTTGAGTGGCTTTACAGGCTCTGCCGGCATACTGTTTATCACCCGGCAGAACCGTTATCTCGTTACTGATTTTCGGTATATCGAACAAGCGCAAAACCAAGCCCCTGCCTTTGAGATTGTGCGTTGCGCCGGCATACCTATTAAAACTTTAACAGAAGTGAAAGCATCGTTATCAGGTATAAAGCGGGTTGGTTTTGAGACAGATCATGTGACCTGGGAATCCTATCAAACTCTCGCTGCGGCGTTACCCGGGGTAGAGCTTGTCGCCATTAAGCTGGATACATTGCGAGCTGTAAAAACAGCCGTAGAGATTGACAGGATTGAAAGGGCAGTAGAAATTGCCGACCGGGCGTTTGGTGAGGTCATCAAGAGCGTACGTCCCGGGGTGCGGGAGACAGATATTGCCGCTGAGTTGGAATATATTATGCGGCAACTTGGCTCTGAGCGGCCTGCTTTTGATACAATTGTCGCTTCGGGTGAACGCAGCGCTTTGCCGCATGGACGGGCATCCGCCAAAATTATTGCGCCGGGCGATTTTATCACGTTCGATTTCGGCGCTGTTTTTGAGGGCTATCATTCGGATATGACCCGAACCGTGGTTCTGGGCAAGGCATCAGCCAAACAGCGGGAAATTTATGAGCTTGTTCTAAGGGCTCAGCTTGCAGGCCTTGACGCAGTCCAAAGCGGCAAAGACTGCCGCGATGTTGATGCAGTCGCGCGCAAAATTATTGAGGATGCCGGCTATGGCGAATATTTCGGGCATGGGCTTGGTCATTCGGTGGGGTTGGCGATTCATGAAGAACCGCGTCTGTCTCCGACGAACGTTGGGGTACTGCTGGCTGAAAACATGGTGGTCACGGTGGAACCGGGCGTTTATCTTCCCGGCTGGGGCGGGGTCCGTATTGAAGATATTGTCGTTGTAACGGCGGGCAAACCGCGTATCCTTACCGCTACTTCCAAGAATTTGCTGGAATTATATTAATTAGAATTACATAATGGAGGTACTTATGATATCGTCAAATGATTTTCGCACAGGAGTAACAATTGAAATTGAAGGCGGGGTATGGCAAGTTGTTGACTTCCAACATGTTAAACCCGGCAAAGGAGCGGCTTTTGTACGCGCAAAGCTCAAAAACGTCAAAACCGGGGCGGTTGTGGAAAGAACTTTCAACGCCGGCGAGAAAGTTCCTAAAGCCCATGTTGACCGGCGCGAAATGCAATATCTGTACGAGAGTGATGGCCAATTCAACTTCATGGATAACGAAACATATGAGCAAATTGCCTTAACATTGGAGCAACTGGGGGACGCAAAACGCTTCCTAAAAGAAAACATGAATATAGGCGTCATGTTTTTCCAAGGCACAATCATTGGCGTTGATTTGCCGAATTCGGTGGAACTGACAGTCGTCGAGACTGACCCCGGTATTCGCGGCGATACCGCTACCGGCGGTACCAAGCCGGCTAAGCTGGAAACCGGTTATGTAGTGCGTGTTCCTCTCTTTATCAATGAGGGAGATGTTTTACGGGTCGATACCCGGACAGGCGAATACATCGAACGCGCGTAGGTCATATTCCCCCTTTTGGTTATGTTTTATCGCATATTGGGAATACTACCAGTATCCGAGAGAATACAATCAAAGGGGGTTTTTATATTTATGAGTAACCTGAAAGAGCGGGTAGCGTATCTTCAGGGGCTGGCCAAAGGGCTTAATGTAAGCGATAATTCTGCCGAAGGAAAACTGTTAGTAAACATCGTCGAAACACTCGATTCCTTCGCTGAAGAAATAAATTGCCTGCACTCAGCTCATCAGGATCTCGAAAACTATGTGGAAACCATTGACGAAGACTTGACGGATGTCGAAGAAGAAGTATTTGAAGATACAGAGGTCGATGATGATTACGTTGAGGTCGAATGTCCGGGTTGCCACGAAACAGTAACCTTCGAAGCCGGCTTACTAGATGAAGATGATGCGCTGGAAGTGACCTGTCCGCATTGCGGCGAGGTTGTCTACGACAATATGCTGGAGTACGATCTCGAAGAAGATGTGGATGATGAGGTTGTCGTTAGCAGGACAAATCACCCTGGTTTATAAGAGTAAAGTTAAAGTCCCGGTTACGCCGGGATTTTTTATTTTTATTATCTAGGCGGCATAAAGTTGCTTGTCCAACCATATCTATGTAAAGAAAGGATGGGGGACATGTCTGATATTTGTGCGATACTGCAAAGAGATATCTATCCTTGTCTGCCGCCGTCGCTCAGTTCTGTGCTAAAAGCTGTTCCGGCGGACATCATGTCTGATACCTATGAAATCCGGCTACGCATCAACCAGCCGCTAGCCTTAGTAGTACCGTCAGGAGACGTGCTTGTCAATTCTCAAGGACTGCCAGTGGCGGCTCCGACGGAAGCGTATTGCTGCAGCCGGGAGGATCTGAACCGGACACTGCAGATTATGAGCCGCAACTCGGTTTATGCGCTGGAAAGGGAATTGCAGCAAGGATTTCTTACCTTAAGCGGCGGCCACCGCGTAGGGCTGGCCGGGCAGACAATAATAGAGGACAGCCGGATTAAAACCATGAAGTGCGTTACGTCCATGAACATCCGCTTGGCCAGGGAGGTTAAAGGGTGCGCCGATAAGGTCATGCCTTATATCATTGCAGATGGTCGTATCCTGAATACGCTGGTCATATCACCGCCGCGATGCGGCAAGACTACACTACTGCGGGATATAGCCCGGCAGGTTAGCTCAGGTGTTTCCAGTATTGGCTTTAAAGGGGTGCAGACCGGTGTTGTAGATGAACGGTCGGAAATTGCCGCCTGCCTGGACGGAGTTCCCAGTATGGATTTAGGACGCCGTACCGATGTATTAGATGGCTGTCCCAAAGCGTACGGCATGCTGATGTTTATCCGTTCGATGGCGCCGGGCGTAATTATTACCGACGAGCTTGGCCGCAACGAAGACGCCGAGGCTATCAAGGAAGCGCTGCATGCGGGTATTGCTGTTATTGCTTCGGTGCACGGACGCAGCGTCAGTGAAGTGCGTGAACGGCCCTATATCGGCGAACTGATTGCTAGGTGTTGGTTTGAACGTTATATCATTCTGGGAAATCAGCCGCGCCCTGGGGCTTTGGCAGGAGTTTGCGGCAAAAAGCCGGAAGAAGTCCTTTTTCAGGCAAAAAGGGGGTGAGAGCATGTGGCTTAAATTGGCCGGCAGCGTTTGCGTGGTGGCTGCCGGCGCATCAATCGGCTTTAAACTGGCGATGCGCCTCTGTGAGCGTCCCCGACAGATAGGGCAGGTTATAAGCTGTTTGGCCGCCCTGAAATCTTATATCAACTACGTGACCATGCCGCTGCCCGAAGCGTTGAAGAAGTGTACCGGCGGCATGCGGGGGCCGGTAGCGGATTTTTTTCACCGTACCGCGCAGATTTTAGAAGAGCGGGGATGGGTTACACCCGGCGAAGCTATAGAGGAAGTATTGGCCAGCAGTTCAGGCGAATTGGCGCTAGGACGCCACGAGCACGAAATTCTCTGCGTGCTTGGCGCAAATTTAGGACTAGTGAACCGCGAGGAACAATATAAATATATAGGCATGGTCGAGGGGCAGCTGCGCATGATTGAACAGGAAGCGGCACGGCTTCGTGACCAGAATATGAAGATGTATCGGTATTTAGGCATCTGCGGCAGTCTTATCATTGTGATTTTGCTGATTTAGGGGGGAGAGCATGGGGTTGGATGTATTATTTAAAATCGCTGGTGTTGGCATTTTAATTTCCGTATTTCATATTGCGCTGAAACAAGCAGGCAAGGAAGATATGGCACAAATTTGCGCGATTGCCGGTTTTGCCATGGTGCTGTTATGGGTCGTACAGATTCTTGGCAGATTATTTAACACGATGCAGGACGTTTTTAAGCTTTTTTAAGGGGTGTACGGCATGGAAATGCTCCAGATCATTGGACTAGGATTTGTAGTTATGCTGCTGTCACTTATTATCAAGCAGCAGCGTCCTGAACTGGCTGTGCAGCTTAGCTTAACCCTCGCAACCGTAATTTTTCTGCTGGTGTTAAGTAAGATCAGTGTCGTCCTCAACCTTTTCCGCGATTTGGCGGAAAAGGCAAATATCAGCCAAATGTATTTAAACACCATTCTTAAAATCATCGGCATTGCCTATATTACGGAATTCGGCGCGCAGGTGTGCCGGGATGCTAACGAGGGAGCAATCGCCAGTAAAATTGAATTTGCCGGCAAAGTACTGGTCATGGTAATGGCGATTCCCATTATCGCCTTGGTGCTGGATACAATTGTGAAACTCATGCCATGAGGATACAAATTATGAAAACGACGTTGATTGTGCTAATTATAAGCCTCCTAGTCGCCGCGACAGCTTGGGCGTCGCCGGTCGGCGGCGATGAGGCGGCCGGAGCAATCTTGGATCGGTTGTCGATAGATCAGGTCAATCAATTTATTAAGGGGATCAACCAGGAACTAAAAGAAGATATACCCCTTTTGACGGTGGATACCATCAGGCAAATAGCCACAAAGGGTCTTGATTTTGAGTGGCGCAGCCTGCTACCGAGCATTGGAAAGCGTGTTGTCAAAGAAGTGACCGTGAATTTAAGCCTCATGGGAAAACTGTTGTTTTTAGCCGTACTGTGCGCCCTGCTGCAAAATCTCCAGACCTCATTTGAGCAGTCAACAATTGCCGCTCTTGCTTATCACGTTTGCTATATTTTTTTAGTCGTGATTTCGCTGACAGCATTTTACGGCGCCCTTATTCTGGCGCGGGAAACTGTGGCAACTATGGTGGGAATGATGGAAGCGCTGCTGCCGCTGTTTATTACTTTGCTCGCCGGAGTCGGGGCAGTTACTTCTGCCGCTTTATTTACGCCGCTCATGCTGTTTGTTGTTAGTACGGTCAGTCTGATTGTCAAAGATTTGATTCTGCCGTTACTATTTTTAACGGCGGTGCTGGAGTGTGTAAACTATCTTTCCCATAACTACCGCCTCAGCAACCTGGCAGGGGTGTTTAAGCAGGCAGGCATGGTGACGCTGGGCTTGACGCTGGTATTGTTTATCGGTATTATCAGCATTCAGGGGGCGGCCGGCAGCGTTGCCGACGGGTTGACGTTGCGTGCAGCCAAATATGCTACTGCCACCTTCATTCCCGTTGTCGGCAAAATGTTTGCCGACACGGTCGAATTGGTGATGGGCGCATCTCTAATGATCAAGAATGCCGTAGGTATATTTGGCATTATAGCGATTGCGTCAATTTGTGCATATCCGATCATTAAGCTTATAGCGCTCATTGCGATCATAAAAATCACCGGGGCGCTGATTCAACCTATGGGAGACGAAAAAATGGCCAAGTGCCTTGAAGCAATTGGCAACAATCTGCTTTTGGTTTTCGGCGGAGTATTGACGGCAGCGCTCATGTTCTTTCTGGCGATCACGATTATGATCGGCGCCGGCAGTGTAGCCATGATGCTTCGGTAACGAAAGGCGCGGTGTTGCATGGTAGCCATAATTACAGGATGGATAAAAAATATCATACTGATTGTACTCTTCGCCTCGTTTATGGAGCTTTTGCTGCCCAACAGCAGCCTGCAGCGCTTTGTTCGGGTGATTATGGGGCTTTTGATTATGCTGGCAATACTTAATCCGGTCATTGACGTCGTTCAGGGTAACTGGCTTGATGGCGAAGTTCCGACGCTGAGCGCCAGCATGCCTAAACAGGCCGAGATTGTGCGTACTGCCCAAGAGGCGGCGAGTGACAGGGAACGGATCGCCCGCGACATCTATAAACGAGATCTCAGCAAACAGATCCGGGCGCTGGTTATGGCCATCGATGGAGTGGCCGACAGCCGTGTTTCTATAGAGTTGTCGAGCCGCGCCGGTGCGGTGCTTGAGAAAATAACCGTATATGTTAAACCCGGTCAATCGTCCAACATAGGCTCGGTGGAAATAGTCAAAATAGGTAAAAATGCCGAACATCCGGAACTTGAGTTGAAAGATACCGTTGTCCAAAAAATTAAAATTACGATCACCGAATTGTATCAGTTGCGCAACGATCAGATTGATATTAAGACATGGAATTGATAGGGAGGTTAAGCATGAATACGATGAGCAGTTTTCTGTCCGGCACCCGCAATAATTTTGTCATTAAACTATTTAAAGACGGAGTGCTCAGTATAAAGCTGGTCTTAATCGGCGCGCTTGGCGTACTGCTGCTGGTTGCCGGCGGCGTTTTTGACTATCAAAGCAGTAAGCTACCTGCAACTGTGACCGAAATTCCTAAGCAAGCGCCGACAGTAAGCCGAAATTATGAGGAGGCGCTGGAAGCCAAAATGGCCAACCTGCTTTCGCAGGTGCACGGCGCAGGCACGGTTTCGGTAAGCATAACGCTTGAGGGCGGCGGGGCAGTCGAGCATGCGAAAAACGTCGTCAAAGAAGTGAAAACTATTCAGGAACGGGATACTGGCGGCGGAACACGCACTACTACTGAAACCAAAGAAAGTGAGCAAATTCTGGTCAGCAAAGAAAATGGCGCAGATCGCCCTGTTATGGTCCGGGACTATAAACCAGTCATCAAGGGGGTCTTGGTAGTTGCTGAGGGAGGCGCCGATTCTACAGTCAAAGCTAATTTGACCCGGGCCGTGGAAACCGGGCTCGGTGTCCCTTCCTATAAGATCACCGTGCTGCCGCACAGAAAGTGAGGAGATAGCGATGAGATTTGTGGTTTTGACGAAAGCCCGCAAGTGGACAGTGATCTTGGCGGCATTCTTCGTTTTATGCCTCTTGGGCGCAATGATGGTAAACAACTATAGCAGCGATAGGCAGGCGAAAGCTGACCGGTCAAACGCGATGCAGGTTGTAAAGCCTATAGTTCAGGAACCGGCAATCCCGGCGGCGAGTCCGGACTTCTTTACTGAGTACCGGTTGGAGCGGGACAAGGTGCGCAGTGAGCGGTCGGATATTTTACGTGACCTGGTAAAAAGCGCAAAATCTGAAGATACCAGGCAGCGTGCGCAGGATTCAGTGCTCAAGCTTATCCTGGAAAAGCAGCGGGAAATGGAGATGGAAAATCTGATTAAAGCACGAGGATTCAGTGACGCGCTGGTGCTGATCCGGGATAATTCTGTAAGCGCTATCATTAAAACAAATTCGCTTACCCGGGAAGAGGTAATGCAGGTAGCTGACATTATCAGCCGGGTATCAGGAGTGAAGGCTGAAGATATTACTATTAGCGCCAAACCCTAAAAGCCTGGTTTACCAGGCTTCTTATTGCGTTTTTTCGGTGATTGAGAGGAAGCATGAGCCTGTGGCATCGTATCAACCCATATTCAGGTAGGTTAAAAAAGAAAAAAGCACCGAATATATTGACGGTGCTTTACTCTTACCGTGGAACTCGATCAGCGTCACAATACGAGTACGGTTAGTTATCACAAGTCTCCTGCACCCTAGGTTGTAGGCTTGGCAATTGAACTGTTACCATACCTAGCGCCATGAGCACCATGCCTAGGAATTCGCGGGTTCCCAGCAGCTCATGAAGGATGAGGTATCCTCCCAGGGCCGCGAACACCGTTTCCATACTCATAATGATTGCCGCATGCGTCGGTTCAGCATACTTTTGGCCGACAATCTGCAAAGTATAGGCAACGCCCACCGAGCAAAGTCCGCCGTATAAAATCGGTATGCCTGCCTGAATGATGCCGGCTATTATGATTTCTTCGGTAACCAGTGCAAAGGACAAACTCAAAGCAGCGCAGGCGGTAAACTGGTAAAATGCAAGTTTGAGGCTATCGAATCTGCTGGCATAACGGTCGATAAGCAAAATATGGGCTGTCCAAAATCCGGCGCCCAGGAGCTCCAGAAAATCCCCAAAGGAAACGGTGAAATCGCTTTTGACACAAAGAAGGTATAGTCCAGCCATGGCTAGCAAAGCGCCAAGCCATGTGCTGCTCGTGATTCGTTGCTTGAGAAACAGTCCGGCGAGCGGCACCAGTATAATGTATAAGCAGGTAATGAATGCCGCTTTTCCGGCTGTTGTATATATCAGCCCAATCTGCTGGAGTGATGCTGCGATAAACAGGATCGTACCGGCGAGAAATCCAATACGCCAACTACTGGCTGTCGCCGTGCCGCGAGCATTCGTTTTATTCGACGGGCGCGGCCAGAAATACAAGATTAGCGGCAATAGCGACATGGCTCCCAGCGTAAACCGTACGCCATTAAAGGTAAAGGGCCCGACATAATCCATGCCTACTCGCTGGGCCACGAATGCGAATCCCCAGATAAATGCTGTTAATAGCAGCATCAAATTTGCTTTCAGTTTCATTACGGTTTCCTCCTGATTCCCATGTCTAAAGGATATAATTTTATTTTATCACAGTTAGTCAGGTCTTCTTGATTATAAGATTTTTCTGAATAGGGAATTTGCCAAAGATAGCATCGGGCATCTGGTTGAAATACATTTGCAAGGGTAAACAGTCGACAGGCATTTTGGGGCTTGTGCACTAAAAGCTGCGTATTGTGTTTATGCCATAGACGCTGGTTTTGCGTTTGGTTGCATTCATAATAAAGCCGCATTTTTGCGTATCCGCTGAGTTTTCCGACGGCGAAGACAATCAATGAAAGCTTCTATACGTGTAGTTAAACCTACACCGCTGGAATGCTCATCGAGGCTCAATGCCAGCATTGGTAAATCAAAATCTGCCGTTATTCGCTTGAGCGCGTACTCTGAAACCACTTCCGGCATGCAGCCAAAGGGGTAGGCATGGATAATACCGTCGTATCCGTTTTTGGCACACCGCAGAGCTTCACTTGCTGTTTTTAATCCTTCGCCGCCTACATGATAATTCATATAAGGTCTTGCGCCGTCAAGATGCTCTGTTTCTTCGTTATACAATTTGAGCGCTCGGAGCAGGGTTTGAGCGTATGCCCAGTCTGCTGTAGAGACAAGCCGTTTGACCTCAACTCCAAGTTTAACTAATGTATCCTCGATTTCAAAGTTAACGTATGGCTCCACTACTACATAGAATTCTCCCAATAGCCCAACTTTGAGAGGTTTCATCGTTTCGTCGGCGCAGGATCGCATTAACTCCAATGTTTGGTCTTTGATATGTTCGATTTCCTTAAAACTTTGACACTTGTCCAGCTTAGTTACATTCGTTTTATAAATGTCTATTAGCAGTTCTGGATTGCTGGAGCGGGGACCGTAGTAATTCTTGGCATCATTCATTGTATCTATAGCTTTCAGCATTTTTATGGCCTTTGCGATACTATAGGCGATTGTAATACGGCTGCTACGGGGGCTCGCTTTGCGTAAGAAATTGTAAAGACTATTAAAGAGGCCGGTTGACGTGTTAATCGCATAAAAGGAGAAGGGTTCGCTCATAACTTTGGACACACTTATCTTTTGAACTGTATTATAGAAACCTAAACGGCATTTTCCCGCTCCGCATATTGTCACAAGGCAGTTAGCGCCGGCGTCAATACCTTCTAATAAATTACCCAATGTTAGCTTATATGGTAAACAAACGCTTTCCGGTGAGTGCAGGGAACCGATTTCTACCGTTCGTTTTGTAATGCGCGGGGTTGGTACATAAGAAATATCTAAAGAATTTAACATATGATTGATCGGTATATTTAAATATCCCATATGCGGATAAACAACTTTCAAGGGTTATTGCCTCCATTCAATAAGATCCAAAAAGGCCTCTACTCTGGTAACAATGCCGGCGTTGCCGGTATGTTCGTCCAGGTTGACGAAAGTATAGGGTTTCCCTGATGGTTTAAGAATTAGATTGTCAATATATTCGTTTATTAGTGAGTCCGGGCCGCACCCAAAACTAGATATGACTAATATTCCTTTTATATTTGGCAAGGCGCAGAAGTACTGGGCAGCGCCGACTATTTTTGCCGATAATTGCCAATATACTTCCGGATGTAGTTCGGCAGACAGTTCATATAATGTTTTCGGGGGAACTTGATCGGGTGTTGCGATCTTCATTCCCTGTGCTGACAGTACATTTTTAATTTCCTGGATAAAAAAGGGCTCATGCAATAGGTAACTATGACCGACAACCGCAACGAAGGTATCTTTGTTTTTGCATGACAGATTTTGAGTGTTCTTATACTCATGCAATGCATGGAGATAGGATAAATAACTCTTGATTGGCGAAGCATCAAGGCAGTTTGCTGCTTCGCGGCAGGCTTTAAAGGTATGGTATAGATTCTTGCTCTCAATATTGGGAGATATGAGGCGTCGCTCATCAATATTAAAAGAATTTCTAACAATGTCCGGAAGCCCGGCAAATTTAGCGCAATAATAGTAATCTTTATGATGTTGAGCGATACGAGGCACGAAAATGTGGGTACACTCGTTCAATAGAGCGTGAACATGACCTAAAAATATTTTTAGTGGCAAGCAAGATTCGTCAATCGCTAAGTTTGTCCCGTCCGTTAGTGTTTTTTTTGTGGTTTCCGATGAGGTTATGGTAGGCACCCCAAGTTTTGTGAAAAAATCGCTCCAGAGCGAACCGTAGTCATAGAACAGTAAACCTCGTGGAATTCCTACTTTTATCATCTATACCACCTTTAGGCGATAATAAATTTGCATAAAAAAAGGAGGTTAACTTGCCTTATTGAAACCTTCTTAACCTATTATTAGCTGTTAATAGTTCTATATTAGCGGTAATTTTTACCGATGAAACCATGCAGGTACCTATGTAAAAAAGGAATTCCAATTTAAAAGGAGTATATGAAGATAGATTAGTATTGTTACCGCCTAAACGCAATTGGTTGCGCAAGTTTGTAATGTATCAAAAATTCTGGTATAATATTACAGCCATCTCATAGTATATGGATACAATAGTAAAAAGGGGAGGAGGCTACCGGTGGAAAAGCGTGAACGAATGGAACGAACAGAGCATAACGATGTCGGTTTAATACGGATTGCCGATGAAGTGGTTGGGATTATCGCCGGACTTGCCGCTACCGAGGTGCCGGGTGTAGCCGGTATGAGCGGTGGATTGGTAGGCGGGATCGCCGAAATGCTGGGAAAGAAAAATCTCTCGAAGGGTGTTAAAGTAGAAGTCGGAGAGCGGGAAGCGGCAATCGATTTATATATCATCGTGGAATACGGGGTACGGATACCGGATGTTGCCCTACGCGTGCAAGAAAACGTCAAGCGGGCAATTGAGTCAATGACTGGTTTGGATGTAGTGGAAGTGAACATTCATGTGCAGGGGGTTGGCTTTGCTCAGGAAGGTAAAGACGAGGATATCCGTGTGCGGTAGAAAGGAGCAACTATGGGAATCATCGACCGGATCATTTTAACCATCTATACATTTTTATTGTCTTTTCTTGCATTAGGCGTGATTTTGGTCGCGCTTAATCTAATTCCTTTGGAGTTAATTTGGACAGGCTTAAACCAAATTAAAGGGCGCTGGGAAGCAGCGCTTGTTGGCTTTGTTTTTTTTCTCGTCAGCGTTCGTCTTTTACTGGCCGGACTGCGTTCACGCCGCAGCAAGGAAACAATCGCACATCATACCGAAATGGGAAATGTACATATTTCGCTTGACGCCGTTAAAAATTTAGTAGAAAAAACTGCGCGGCATACGCGGGGGGTGCGGGGAGTCAAAGTTTCAGTCGCCCAGGAGGGACAAGGTCTCAAAGTATTCATCAAAGCTGTTGTTAGTCCGGAGAGCAATGTACCGGCAGTAGGCAACGAAATGCAGCAGCGTGTGCAGGAATATATCCGGAATACGGTTGGTATTGAAGCGGTAGATATTCACGTACTTGTTGAAAACATTTCCAATGATTTTAAAACAAAACAGCGTGTCGAGTAGGGAGGCGAATTATGAACCGTGAATTGCTTGAAGAAATTTGGCAGCGGCACAGCGGCAAGATTGTAGGCAGTATTGGCGGTTTTTTGGTCGGGGTGCTTATTTTGGCGTTCGGTTTCTTTCCCACCCTGTTTCTTTTGTGCTGTATCGGCGTTGGCTATGTCGTAGGCAAGCGCATTGATGAAAAAGAAGATATAATGGATATTTTGGATAAACTACTACCACCCGGATATCACCGTTAAGAGAGAAAAGAGGGACATGAATGAGTCGCAGAAAAGCCCGCGAAGCGGCGCTGCAGGCGCTGTTTCAAATGGACTTTAATCCAGTCAGACGGGGAGAGGCTCTGGAAGCCGTTTTCGATGAAAGAAGCGATCTGCAGGAAGCGGCCAAAAATTATGCGCAGCAATTGGTTGACGGTACATTGACACACATGTCGGAAATCGATCAAATTATCGCCGGCGCGGCTACCGACTGGAAAATCGAGCGCATGCCCGGCGTTGACCGCAATATTTTACGCTTGGCCATTTATGAATTGAAATACAGTGCAGAACGACTGTCGCCCAGTGTTGTCATCAATGAAGCGGTTGAATTAGCGAAGTTGTTTGGCACGGAGGACTCGGGGCGCTTTATCAATGGAGTGTTGGGGTCTCTGGTCAAAAATCACACTGCCCCATGAACGCGTATTTAGGGATAGATACCAGTTGTTATACGACTTCACTGGCACTGCTAGCAGGTGACGGCGCAGTTTTGGCCGATCTTAGAAAACCGCTTAACGTGAAGCTAGGGGGACGCGGATTATCGCAATCCGAGATGGTTTTCCAGCATACCCGTAACTTGCCTGCCTTGTTTGAAGAATTGTACGGCAAACAGGCGTTTTCTGTAAGGGCGATAGGCGTAAGCGTAGCGCCCCGCTCGCAGTCTGATTCTTATATGCCGGCATTTTTGACAGGGGAAGGTTATGCCCGAGCGCTCGCCGCCGCTACCGGCGCCGCGTTATATCGGCTTAGCCACCAGGAAAACCATATCCTTGCCGGGTTGCGCTCTGCCGGCGGCCCCAACTCCGATACTTTTTTGGCTGTGCATATGTCAGGCGGCACAACGGAAATTGTTAAGATCACTTATGCGGAAAATTGCGTTGTTGAGCTCCTTGGCGGAACGATGGATTTGCATGCCGGGCAGTTTGTCGACCGGATTGGCGTAGCACTCGGACTGCCGTTTCCTGCCGGCCCGCATATGGAACGATTGGCTTCCACCGCCTCATATGCGGCAGATCTTCCGGTATCCGTCCACGGGCTGCGCATCAGCCTTTCCGGCCCGGAGACGCAAGCGCTGCGACTGATTAGCCGAAATGAGGATCCTGCCGCTATCGCTGCAGGCGTGGAACAGTGCATCGCCGAGTCGGCAAGCAGGATGATTCAGGCGGCACTCGATAGTACCAGTCTCAGGGACGTGTTAGTTGTGGGAGGAGTGGCTGCCAATTCCCATATCCGAAACTACCTCCAGAGAAAACTCGCGGTTTACGGTGTGAACTTGTTTTTTCCCGACAGCCGGTATAGCTCGGACAACGCGACAGGCGCAGCTTTTTTGGCCTGCCGCTGTAGCACAAATCTGAACGCTCCCGCATAACATACATCAGCAAAAGGGTAAACGGGGGTGTTTTCATGCTTGGCTATACACTTGCAGGAGCCGTAATCGGAGCGGCAATCGGTTCTTTAATTCCACCCGGCCACCTGTTTTGGTTTGCAATCGGCGCAGGCTGCGGGTGGCTGGCGCACCGGTATGCCAATTACCGTCATTTCTAACATCAGACATTGCGTCTGTTTTTTTTTTGCCATTTGGTATATTATTAGATGTGTACACTATAGGCAAAGGGGTCTAACCTTGTCGATTTTAAGCGTTAGTGAGGTTAACCAATATATCAAGCGGCTGTTCGACGCGGACAGGATATTAAACTCTATCTTTGTACGGGGCGAACTGTCTAATTTTAAA
>JAOACF010000069.1 GCA_026417995.1 Negativicutes bacterium | reverse complement strand
TCGATCCGAACGATTGCCGCCAGAGTGTTGTCACTTTCCTGCGCTGCAGCGAAACAGCAGACAATTATATTATCGTCGTTTGCAACTTTACGCCTGTCGTGCGTCATAATTACCGGATCGGCGTGCCCCACCCGGGCGCCTACCGGGAAATCTTCAACAGTGACTGGCCGCAGTATGGCGGGTCAGGCCAAGCCAATGACGGAATGCTGACTGCCGCGGAAATTCCCTGGCATAATCAGCCTTATTCGCTTAACCTCACTATTCCCCCGCTTGCCGCGCTCTACCTAAAACGAATGCAGAGAGAAGAGGTTCAATGGGACAACAAGAGTTTATCGCCTTAATCTTGGCGGGCGGACAGGGCAGCAGACTGAGCCATCTGACAAAAAACCTGGCCAAACCGGCCATCCCCTTTGGCGGCCGTTACCGCATCATCGATTTTACTTTGAGCAACTGCTATAATTCGCAAGTTGCAACCATTGGCATACTGACACAGTACCAACCCTTTGAACTGCACAGTCATATTGCCGCCAGCCGCCTCTACGAAGGCGCAAATAGCTCCGGGGGCATCTTTATCCTTCCGCCCTATACAACCGATGCCGGCGGCGATTGGTATAAAGGCACCGCCGACGCTGTCTATCGGAACATAGAATTTATTCAGCGCTACAATCCCCGCTATGTGCTGATACTATCGGGCGACCATGTCTATAAAATGGATTATCGGACCATCATTGCTCACCACAAGCAGAAGAAGGCGGAAGCCACCATCGCCGTAATCGAGGTGCCCTGGGCGGAAGCCAGCCGTTTTGGCGTCATGACTGCCGACGCCGATCTTTGCATCAGAGAATTTGCGGAAAAGCCCGCTCAACCCAAAAGCAATCTGGCGTCAATGGGCATTTATGTATTTAACTGGCCGGTGTTGAAGGAATTTCTGCTTGCCGATGCCCAAGACCTCAAATCAGATCACGATTTCGGCAAAAATATTATCCCGGCCATGCTTCAGGCCGGCCGGGAGCTATACGCCTATCCGTTTCAAGGATATTGGATGGATGTTGGCACAATTGAGAGTTTATGGCAAGCTAACATGGATCTTCTTGGCGACAATGCCTTGTTCGACCTGTCTGACCCGCTGTGGCCGATTTATTCGGTAGACCCGGCGCAGCCGCCGCATTTGGTGGCCGGCAGAGCAGCAACCCGTCAGTCGCTTATATGCGAAGGCTGCCAAGTCTATGGGCAGGTCGAACATTCTGTAATTTTTCCGGGTGTATATGTAGCCCCCGGAGCCATGATTAAAAATTCGGTAGTTATGCCCAATTCACTAATCGGCGCGAATGCCAAAATCACCGGCTGCATTATCGGCTGCGGCGCAAACATCGCCAACGACTGCGAAATCGGCGCCGACGGCGGTGAAAAAATCACCGTTGTCGGCGAATACGCCCACATTGCCGCCGGCGCCAAAATTATTTAACAGCGGGGAATCGGCTTATGATCGATGTAATCGGCATTATCAATCTCGTAAGCAACGATTATGCGCTTGGCGAAATTACGCAGCACCGGCCCCTGGCGACAGTTCCGTTTGGGGGGCGCTACCGGCTCATCGACTTCGCGCTGTCAGGAATGATTAATTCCGGCATTGATAATGTGGGTGTTCTGGTTCCCTTAAAGCAGCGGTCGCTGCTGGATCACCTGCGTTCCGGCAGGGACTGGCAGCTTGATCGCAAGCGAGATGGCCTGACCCTGTTGCCGCCGGCCTACGAAAGGCAAAAACAGCCGTCGCTCCACGAAATAGGCAATCTGCATGCCAATCTCGCTTTTTTCCAGAAAAGCCGGCAGCAGTGGGTAATGATGATCCCGGGGGGAATTGTCGGCAGCTTCGATTTTAAGCCGGCGATAGCTCACCATCGCGCATCCGGCGCCGACATCACCTTGCTGTACAGCGAACAGGAGCCGCATGAATATGACTGCACCAACCATGTGGGGCTGGATATTGCGGCCGATGGCCGGGTACAGGCAATATACAGCCGGCCAACTTCCGCCGAAGCCAGGAATTGTTTCTGGGGAGCCATGATCTGCCACAAAGATTTGTTCACTTCCCTGATAACCAAGCATTATGCGGGCAGTGCGGAAAACCTCCTGCAAGCTCTGGGCCAAGAACTCGGGAATCTCTGCATCAAAACTTACCGCTATCCCGGAATGCTGGGGAGAATCCACTGCCTTAAAAGCTATTACCGGCAAAATATGCTGCTGTTAAATCCAGAAACTTGGCGTCAGCTATTTTTGCAGTCAGGCCCGATCCGGACAAAAGTGCAGCCGGAACACCCGGCAAAATATGCGGCGGATGCCCACGTTGCTGCTTCCATCGTCGCCGGCGGCTGCATTATTCGCGGCGCCGTCGATCGCAGCATCCTGTTCAGCCGGGTTTTTATCGAGCAAGGCGCGCGTGTAACCGGCAGCATCTTAATGGCCAATACTTGCGTAGCCAAAAATGCCGTGCTGGAAAATGTCATTTGCGACAAGGATGTTAAAATCTCAGCCGGCCGGGTTTTATGCGGACAACCGGATAACCCGCTGGTTATCAAAAAAGGAACCGTGATGTGATGATCAAGGTCTTGATGGCAGGCGCCGAAGCGGTGCCATTTGCCAAAAGCGGCGGCTTGGGCGATGTGCTCGGATCATTGCCCGGCGCGCTGCGGCGGCAAGGTATTGACGCCAGAGTCGTCATGCCTCTTTACCAAAGCATCCCGGCAGAATACCGGGAACGCATGCAGCCGGTAGCCGAACTAACCGTGCCCGTCTCCTGGCGGCGCCAGCACTGCGAGCTGTATTATCTCGCGTACAATGAGGTTCCGGTATACTTCATTAATAACCCCTATTATTTTGTACGCCCTTATATGTACGGTTTTTATGATGAGGCCGAGCGGTACGCATTTTTTTGCCGGGCCATTCTCGAGCTTTTGCCATACCTTGATTTTCAGCCGGACATACTCCATTGCCATGATTGGCATACCGGCATGGCGAGCGTCTTTCTCGACGCTTTTTACCGCAGCCGCCCCCTGTATCAGGCGATTAAAACGGTGTTCACTGTCCACAACCTAAAATATCAGGGGATTTTTGCCAAGCAGATCATGGGTGATGTGCTGGGGCTCAGCTGGGATTACTTCACGCCGGACCGGGTTGAGTTTTATGACCAGGTCAACTTTATGAAGGGAGGCCTGGTATTCTCCAACCTGATAACTACCGTCAGCCCAACCTACGCGCAGGAAATTCAGACGCCGTTCTTTGGCGAAAACCTGGACGGACTGTTGCGGTGCCGGCAGGACAGTCTCTACGGCATTGTCAATGGCATTGATTATGCGAGCTATAATCCGGCTGCCGATCCCCATATCTACTACCCTTATAGCCGGGAAAATCCCCGCAAGCAGGATAATAAGCTCCGGCTGCAGCAGGATTTGGGACTGGCGACAGATCCCCATATCCCCCTTATTGCTATGGTCACCCGTCTGGTAAGCCAAAAAGGGATTGATCTTGTGGCACATATCCTTGATGAAATGCTGGCCTTGGATGTGCAGTTTGTCGTAGTCGGAACCGGCGAGGAACGGTATGAACACTTGCTCCGTCAGGCAGCCGGCCGCTACCCGGGAAAATTTTCGGCAAACATCTGCTTTGATGAAAAGCTGTCACGACGGGTGTACGCCGGCGCCGACCTGTTTTTAATGCCTTCGCTGTTTGAGCCCTGCGGCATCGCTCAGCTCATCGCCATGCGGTACGGAGCGCTGCCGGTGGTGCGGGAGACCGGGGGACTGAAAGATACGGTCATCCCTTACAACGAATTTACCGGCGAGGGCAACGGCTTCGGCTTTGCCAATTATAACGCCCACGAGCTTTTGTTCACCGTAAAGAAAGCGCTTTTCCTGTATCAGCAGCAGGCCGTTTGGCAGAAACTCGTCGCCAGCGGGATGGCCGGTAACTTATGCTGGGACAAATCGGCCGGCGATTACGCCGCCTTATATCAGAAACTAATCAATCAGGAGGCAAATTATGCTGTACACCAGGGAAACTTTTAAGGAACACTTTATCGCCAGACTGGAAAGCATGCACGGCAAACCCCTTGCCGATACGTCGGATCTCGAGCAATATAAAGCGTTGGCCAGTCTTACGCGCGATATCATCAGCAAGCAGTGGATTGAAACCAACCGCCAATACCGCCTGGAAGGACAAAAACAGGTCTATTACCTGTCCATCGAGTTTTTGCTGGGCCGCATGCTGGGAATGAATCTGATCAATCTCGGTCTTTATGACCTGTGCGCCGAAGCTCTGGCCGACCTCGGGATAAGTCTTGGCAGGCTGGAGGAAGTAGAAGAAGATCCCGGACTGGGCAACGGCGGCTTAGGCCGGCTGGCCGCCTGCTATCTTGACTCGATGGCGGCTCAAGGACTGCCCGGTCACGGCTGCTGTCTCCGCTACCGGTACGGCTTTTTTGAACAGCGGATTGTGGCTGGCTACCAAAAAGAAGTTCCCGACGACTGGCTGAACGAAGGTTTTGCCTGGGAGTACCGACGGCCGGCGGAAGCTGTGACGGTCAAGTTTGGCGGCAATGTTCAGGCAGTAACCAACGGCAAGCTCAAATATATTCACGACAACTATGAGGCTGTTTCGGCGGTGCCGTACGACGTTCCGATTGTCGGCTTTAAAAACCGCACGGTTAATACGCTCAGGATTTGGAGCGCGGAGCCGGTGCGGGAAGATTTCGTGTGCGCGGCATACAACCGCAATGATTGCCTCAAGGCAGCCGAGTACAAATATGGTATTGAAATGATTACCAGCGTGCTCTATCCGGATGACAGCACCTATGAGGGCAAGATTTTGCGGCTCAAACAGCAATATTTCCTTGTATCCGCCAGCTTGCAGAGCATCGTGCGGGATGCCAAGCGGCGCGGCATCCGGGTAGCGGCGCTGGGCGACAATATTGCCATTCACATCAACGATACTCACCCGGCCGTGGCCATACCGGAAATGATGCGCATCCTGATCGACGAGGAAGGTTTGGGCTGGGATGAAGCTTGGTCAATAACCGTCAGCACCATGTCCTATACCAACCATACCGTGCTGCCCGAAGCGCTGGAAACATGGCCGGTGGAGATTTTCCAACAGCTGTTACCACGGATTTTCATTATTATCAACGAAATTAACGAAAGATTTTGCCGTGAACTTTGGAACCGGTATCCCGGCAACTGGGACAAAATCAGCTCTATGGCCATCATCGCCGATAACCGCATCCGCATGGCCAACCTGGCAATTATCGCCAGCCACAGCGTTAACGGGGTGGCGGAATTGCATACGGAAATACTGAAAACCCGCGTTATGGAAGACTTTAACGTGATTTATCCGGACAAATTTAACAATAAGACCAACGGTGTTGCCCACCGGCGCTGGCTGTACAAGGTAAATCCACCGTTGGCCGGACTTTTGCATGACGTTATTGGCACAAGCTGGCTCAGTTCGCCCTGCGATCTCTTAAGGCTGGCAGATCATGCTGACGATCATTCGCTGCTGGATCGGCTGGGAGCGGTAAAGCGGACAAACAAACTTAAGCTGGCGAACTACATTAAGGATCATTATGGGTTGAGCATCGATCCTGATTCGATTTTTGACGTGCAGATTAAACGAATTCATGGCTACAAACGCCAAACGATGAATATCCTGCATATTATGCATATGTATAACCTGCTGCGCAGCAACCCCTCGCTCGATATCATCCCTCGAACCTTTATCTTCGGCGGCAAGGCGGCGCCAGGCTATCAGCAGGCAAAACGTACGATCAAGTGGATTAACGCGGTCGCCGCTTTAGTCAACAATGACCCGGCAATTCAAGGCAAGCTTAAGGTTATCTTCCTGGAAAACTACAATGTTTCATTAGCAGAGCTGATCATCCCCGGCTCGGACGTCAGCGAGCAAATACCCGCCGCCAGCCGGGAAGCATGCGGCACAGGCAACATGAAGTTCATGATGAACGGTGCGGTCACAATTGGCACTTTGGATGGCGCTAATATTGAAATTCGCAATGCCGTGGGCGACGACAACATTATCATTTTTGGCCTCACAGCAGCCGAAGTAATGAATTACTATCGCTACGGCGGCTACAACGCCTGGGAAATTTACAACAGCGACGAACGGGTAAAAACTGCGCTTGATCAACTGGTAAACGGCTTTCTTCCCGCCGGTCCGGATGAGTTCCGGCCGCTGTTCGACGCTTTTCTCCATCATAACGATGAATATTTTGTCCTCAAAGACTTTAGCGCTTATGCCGAAGCGCAAAAAGAGGTCGAGCGGCGTTACCGCGACCAGCGGCAATGGCTCAGGATGTGTCTTTATAACATCGCCCATTCCGGCAAATTCTCCGGTGACCGCACTTTTGCCGAGTATGCTGCCGATATATGGAAACTCCGTCCCGCCGCGCCCGCCGCTTGTTACCACTCAGACGGGGAACGCCCGGAGCGTCTTTACCATGATTATCCAACTCTCCCTGTTTCTCATCAGTTTGCGGGAATTTGAGGTGGACGCAAAGTGGTGAAGCCAACGGATCGCTGCGATATCGTGCACGACTCTCACGATGCCTTTTTCCGTAATCCTTTTGGCGCGGTACCCTGCGGCACGGTAATTACGCTGCGGCTGCGGGCCGTAGGGTCCGCTTTGCCTGATGCTGTCCGGCTGCGGCTGTGGAGCGAGGCTAGGGGCGAAGAGTGGTATCCGCTGGAACTTCACCCCGACGGCGGCAATGCCGTCTATGAGTGTAAGTTTGCGGCCGCCTCCGTCCCTGGCCTGATGTGGTACCACTTCCAGTTAACGGCGCAAGGTTATGCCGCATATTACGGTGCATCTCCCGGGGGCCTAGGCGGCCGCGGCCAGCTGTACGCCGCCGACCCCGCGTCTTATCAGATCACGGTTTACCGGCCGGATGCTGCAACCCCGCATTGGTATAAAGACGCCATTGTATATCAAATATTCGTTGACCGTTTCTATAACAGCAATGAGGGCGGCAAAATCAACTCCCCACCCCCAGGCAGCCTGCTGCACGCCTACTGGGATAACACCCCGTTTTATGTGCGCGATACGCGGACCGGCCGTATTTTTGCCTACGATTTTTTTGGCGGCAATTTAGCGGGCGTCATTGCCAAGCTGCCTTACCTTCAGGAATTGGGCGTAACGGCGATTTATTTCAATCCAATCTTTGAGTCTCCCAGCAATCACAAATACGATACCGGCGATTATAAAAAAATTGACCCCATGTTCGGCGATAATGAGCTTTTCCGCCGGCTGTGCGCCGAAGCGGCGGCGCGGGGCATCAGGATCATCCTTGACGGCGTCTTCAGCCATACGGGCAGCGACAGCATTTACTTTAATAAGGCCGGCAGATACCCCGGCCTCGGCGCTTATCAGTCGACGGCTTCGCCGTATTTTGCCTGGTACCGGTTTAGCCGCCACCCGGATAAGTATGAATCCTGGTGGGGCATCGATACGCTGCCCAATGTCAACGAACTGGAGCCGTCCTATTTAGATTTCATTATCAATAATGAAGACAGCGTACTGAACTATTGGTTTTCCCAGGGAGTCAGCGGCTGGCGCCTGGATGTTGCGGACGAACTGCCGGATGAATTCATCAAAAAACTGCGTCAGGCGGCAAAAACGCGCAGCCCGGAAAGCATTCTCATTGGTGAGGTTTGGGAAGACGCATCCCGCAAGATAAGCTACGGGGTAACACGGCAGTATCTGTTAGGGGATGAGCTTGATTCGGTAACAAATTACCCGCTGCGTTCAATCATGCTTGATTTTATTCTGAGGAACTCTACGGCGAGCGACACGCAGCGCAAGCTGCTCAGTCTTTATGAAAATTATCCCCGGGAACATTTCTACAGCACACTGAACATGCTGGGCAGTCACGACGTGCCGCGCATCCTTACCCTGCTGGGCGAGGCGCCGCCGCAGGAAACCATGTCGATTATTGATCAGGCTAATTACCGCCTGCCCCCGGACAAGCGCGCGCTGGCAGCGGCGCGGCTAAAGCTTATGGCTCTCTGGCTAATGACCTTTCCCGGCGTGCCCTGCATTTATTACGGCGATGAAGCCGGCCTGGAAGGCTACGCCGATCCCTTTAACCGGAGAACGTATCCCTGGGGCAACGAAGATCCTGAGCTGCTTGACTGGTTTAAAAAACTCACGGCTTTACGGCGCCGGCATGCGGCGCTCAGCACCGGTGAATGGCTTCCCTTGCCTGCTGCCGACGACGTATACGGCTACATCCGGCGCATAGCCGGAGGATTAGATGTCTTTGGCCAGGCGCGCCGAAATAATGTTGCCATCGTGCTTTTTAACCGGAGCCATGAAGCGTCAGCCGCCGTTTCGCTCGATCTTTCGGGCTATTGCCGGGATTTTGTATACGATGCGCTTACCGCCGCGCGGCTGCCGCTGCCGGACGGCAAACTGGAGGTCGAGCTTAAGCCGCTGGAAGGTAAACTGCTGTTGCAAACAATTTCCGCCAGCAAGGCTTTTGCCCGCAGCAGCGGCGTCCTCTTACATCCGACCTCGCTGCCTTCGCCCTACGGCATAGGGGATTTGGGACCGGAGGCTTATGCTTTTGTCGACTGGCTGGCCGCGGGCGGACAAAAATATTGGCAAGTCCTGCCGCTGAATCCGCCGGGATTTGGCGCTTCACCCTATCAAAGCTGCTCTGCTTTCGCCGGCAGTCCCTGGCTGATTTCGCCTGATCTGCTTGTTGCCGACGGTCTGCTCACGACGGACGAGGTTATCCCTCCGCCCTTTCCCCAGGATAAAGTTGCGTTTAGCAGCATTGAGCCATATAAAGAAAACCTGCTCCGGCTGGCTTTCACCCGCTTCCGGCGGCTTAAAACCCCGCCGGATTATCTCAGCTTTGCGGCCGATAATCAGCTCTGGCTGGAAAACTATGCTTTGTATATGGCGCTTAAGGAGCATTTTCGGGAAAAGCCCTGGCGCGAGTGGGGCGCGGCCGCCGCGCGGGATAACTCTGCGCTCGCTGCCTATGCCGGCATGCTGTCGGAGAGGATAAATTATCACATGTTTGTGCAATACATCTATTTCCGGCAGTGGCGGAGCCTGAAGGAATACGCCAACAGCAAAGGCATTCAGATTATCGGCGACCTGCCCATCTTTGTTGCTTATGAAAGCAGTGACGTCTGGGCCAATCAGCATCTGTTCGATCTTGACGCCGACGGCCGTCCGGCGTCGGTTGCCGGTGTTCCGCCCGATTACTTCAGCGCAACCGGCCAGCTTTGGGGCAACCCCCACTATAATTGGCAGGCAATGGCTGCGGACGGCTACCGCTGGTGGCGGCACAGAATCAGTCGGCTTTTACAGCAGGTTGACGTAATCCGCATCGATCATTTTCGCGGCTTTGACGCTTATTGGCAGGTTGCGGCGGATGCGGCGACTGCTCAAGAGGGCAGGTGGGTCCCCGGACCGGGGGCGGATTTTTTTGCGACGCTGGAGCGCGACTTAGGCTTGCTGCCAATTATTGCCGAAGACTTGGGCATCATTACCCCTTCGGTCGAGCTTTTGCGGGATATGTTCAATTTTCCCGGCATGAAAGTGCTGCATTTTTTATTCGAAGGAAATGCCGCGAATTTTGCGCAAACAAATGTTATCGTTTATACCGGTACCCATGATAATGACACCACGCTGGGCTGGTACCGCCAAACGCCGCCGGCGACGGCCGCTGCCGTGAAGCAGGCTTTGGGGCTGCCGGACGATGCCGCTCCCGCGGCTGTCTGCTGGGGTATGATTGAATTCGCCATGGCCTCGCCAGCCTGCGTCGCGATAATTCCCCTGCAGGATATCCTGTGTCTTGGCAGTGAAGCCCGCATGAACCGCCCTGGCACTGTCGGGGGGAATTGGGACTGGCGCTGCCGCAAGGAATTTCTCACGCCGGCATTGGCGCACCGCTTGGCAGATTTGACGCGCAAACACGGCAGGTAAAGAAAAAAGTGGTCTAACCCGCTTAAGCGGTTAGACCACTTTTTTTTAAGTTCAAATCCCTGCCCGCCAATAAGCGGCACATCCCGCCGGCAACTCCACTTTGCCGTCAGATTCGCCGCAACGCGATGGCCTCCCGTATCTTCTGCATATTTTCAACCTGCTGCTCCTTGCGCCGCAGCATCATTCCCATATATAAGACGTCGACAATCGCCAGGTGGATGATGCGGGATACCATTGCTTCGCCGCCGGCTTCGGCCTCCCGGGCCACCCCGTATAGGCTTATGTCGGCCAGCCCTGTCAGCGGCGATTTCATATGGCTGGTAATCGCGATGACAGCCGCACCGCTCTTTTTGGCCATCGCAACCGAGTCCAGCAGGTCTTTGTTCGACCCGGAATGGGAAATTGCTATCACAACATCGCCTGGCTGCAGCAAGGCGGCGGCGGTGATCTGCATGTGCGGATCGGCATAGGCGCGCACCGGGACGGCAAACCGCATGAACCGGTGCTCAACATCGGCGGCGATCACCGCCGAGCCGCCGGAACCGTAGGCTTCAATGCGCGCAGCCTTGTCCAAAAGCGCAATAGCCTGTTCTAGCGCCTTATTATCAATAATTTTAAAAGTATCCTGCAGCCCTTCGCTGATATTGGCAAAAACCTTCTTGGTCAGGATGTCCGCCGTATCGCCCGGGACAAACTCCCGGTAAACCGTTTCCACCGGTGAGCACACATCCTGCGCCAGCGCAATTTTAAAGTGCTGGTATCCTTTGAAGCCAACTTTCTGACAGAGACGGAAAACAGTCGCTTCGGCGCTGCCGGCAGCATCCGCCAGCTCGGTGATGGACAGGTGGATGACCTCCCCGGGATATTCCAAAATATAATCGGCGACTTTTTGCTCCGCTTTGGTGAGCACTGCGTAAAGGCTGCGCAGCCGCGGCAAGCATCCCCCTATCTTTTCCTCAGCACTCACTGTCTTGCTCCTCCTCTGTCGCAATCAGACCGTTTCTTTTCAATTTTAGCAAAAATGCTACGTAACCAACAAGCATTTTTTCCCACGCGCCATTATCCCCTTCGTTTAAATAGGCGGAAAAATATTGCAATTGTTTTCGGCAGCGCGTTATAATGGTTTTGGAAATTATTTTCAATCTTTCATTTCTGCAGAGGACTATTTTTTAGGGGTGTGTGTATGGATATAATCAAAGAATTGTTAAAACCGGTGCCGCTGCCGCGAATGGTAAAAGTCCGGCAGACATTTCCCGCGCCAATTGTAACGGATATTCCCGGAACCATCAGTCAAGAACTGGCTAAACCCGCGATCGCTTCCCGCATTCGTCCGGGCATGCGCATCGCCATTGCCGTCGGCAGCCGGGGCATAGCCGAAATTCCCGCCATTGTCAAAGCGGTAGTCAGCGAACTTAATGCCAAAGGCGCTGCGCCTTTTATCGTACCGGCTATGGGTAGCCACGGCGGCGCTACGGCCGAAGGCCAAAAACAGGTTTTGGCCGATCTGGGCGTTACCGAAGAAACTGCCGGCTGTCCCATTCTCTCCTCGATGGAGGTAGTGGAAATCGGCCGCCTGGATAACGGCCTCCCGGTATACATCGACAAAAACGCATATGATGCGGACGGCATCGTGATAGTTTGCCGGGTCAAGCCGCATACCGCTTTTCGCGGCGCCAACGAAAGCGGCCTTGTCAAAATGATCACCATCGGCTTAGGCAAGCAAAAAGGCGCCGAATCCTGTCATGCCTACAGCTTTAAGCATATGGCCGAGCACATCGTCGCAATGGCGCGCATATCGCTCGCCAAAGCGCCCATCCTCTTCGGCGTGGCCTCGGTGGAAAACGCTTATGATCAGCCGGCTAAACTGGTCGCTGTCCCAGCCGAAACGCTGATTGAAACTGACCGCGAGCTTTTGCTCGCAGCCAAAGCGAATATGCCGCGCCTCCCATTCAACCAACTGGATGTGCTCATCGTCGACCAGATCGGCAAAGACATATCCGGCGACGGCATGGATCCCAACATCACGGGACGGTACCCCACCCCATACGCATTCGGCGGTCCCGAAATTGCCAAAATTGTCGTGCTGGATCTCACCGAGCGCACCCACGGCAATGCCAACGGCATGGGAGCGGCAGATTTCAGCACCCGCAAACTGGCTGATAAGGTTGATTTTAAAAAGGTTTATGCCAACGGACTGACTTCCGCCGAAGTGAGCCCCACCAAACTGCCCATGATACTCGACGATGACCGCGATGCAATTAAGGCCGCCATCAAGACCTGCTATGCCCGCGATCAGAAGCAGGCGCGGGTTGTCCGCATCAAGGACACGCTGCATCTTGGCGAGTTTTATATTTCCGAATCGCTCGTCGCCGAAGCCGCCAGCTTGCCGAATGTAACAATCCTTGGCGAGCCTGAGGATATGGCGTTTGATGACAAGGGCAATTTAATTTGATACTTTAGCGAAAGAGGTTTATTACTATTATGCAAGCCATTATCGGCATCGACATCGGTACCACAGGCTGCCGGGCGGTTATTCATCGTACCGACGGCACGCTTCTTGCCAATCAGTCAGTAGACTATCCTTTATATACCCCGTATCCCTCCTGGGTCGAGCAGGATCCGGAGGAAATCTTTCAGGCAGTGATTGCGGCCATAAAAAAAGCCGTCGCCCAGGCCGGCCCGGCGGCGCACGAAATTACCGGGATGTGCTTTGGCGCGGCCTTTCACAGTTTTATTCCCGTTGACAAGGACGGCAATGCACTGTACCGCATGCTGAACTGGGCGGATCACCGCAGCCAGCCGTACACGGAAAAGCTGAAGGCCGAACATGACGCCAAAGCCATTTATGCCCGGACAGGCTGCCCGCTGCATCCGATGTATATGCCCTCGAAAATCCTCTGGTTTAAACAGGAAGAGCCCGCGCTGTTCCGCCGCACGCACAAGTTCATAACCATTAAGGAGTATGTGCTGCACCGCTTTTTAGGAAAATATGCCGTTGACCGCTCGCTTGCCTCAGGCAGCGGCTTGTACAATATCCATGACCTGTGCTGGGACCGGGAATTGCTCGCCATCCTCGGCATCGCAGAAAATATGTTCTCAACGGTTGTTCCCACCACCCACGTCGAGCAGGCAATTGCGCCGCAAATCGCATCACAGCTAAATCTTCCGGCCGACATCAGTATCGTAATTGGCGCCGGCGACGGTATGCTGTCAAACGTCGGTGCCGGAGCCGTCAACCCCGGTCAGCTCACCGCGATGATCGGCACCAGCGGCGCCGTCCGGCTGGTTACCGACAGGCCGACAATTGACGCGCAAGGCCGGACCTGGTGTTATAACCTTACCGACAAGTACTGGGTAGCCGGCGGCGCGATCAATAACGGCGGCATTGCCTTTCGCTGGCTGCGCGACAAATTTGCCGAAACCGAACAGCGGGTTGCCGAAAAACTGGGGTTGGACGCCTATCAAATCCTCAGCGGCTATGCGGAGAAAGTGCCGGTAGGATCCGGCGGCCTTATTCTGCTTCCCTTCTTTGCGGGGGAACGCGCGCCATACTGGAATGCCAGCGCCCGCGGCGTGCTGTTCGGCTTAAACCTCAATCACGATAAGCGCCATATCATCCGGGCGACGCTGGAAGGAATAACCTTCCGCATGTTCAGCATCTATCAGGCGCTCAACCAGGTAGCCGGTCCGGTTAATGAAATCCGGGTCAGCGGCAGTTTCACCCGCTCTAAGCTCTGGGTTCAGATTATGGCCGATGTGTTCGGCAAGGTCATCAACGTGCCCGGAGAACCGGAAGGTTCGGCCTTTGGCGCCGTAGTGCTCGGCATGCATGCACTGGGTATTTTAAAAGATGTTAAGGAAGTCGGTAATTTCATCAATATTAAAGAGCGTTACTATCCGGATGACAGCAACCACCAGCGGTACCTGGAGCTGTACGCCGTTTACGAGCGGATCTACTGGAACTTGCAGGACGAATTTGCCGCCATCGCCCGCATGCAGCAGGCGTGGCAATAACCAGTAAGATTGCGGTACGGCAAAAATAGTGCAAGCAGCCCGGGCGCGCAGGATAAATGGCAGCGGTAAGTGGCCTCCCCCGGGCAAGCGCCCCGCCGCATGCCAATAAACCAAATGAAGCCACAGCCTGAGATAAGGCTGTGGCTTCATTTGTTGCCGGATAATTAACGCATGCGTTTTATGGTGTCTTCCACGCCGCGCAGATGGCGGCGCATCGCCTCCCTGGCCCGCTCCGCGCTGCGGGCGGCGATCGCGTTCAATATTTCCCGGTGGCCGGCAACCGAAACCTTGTGCCGCCCCGGCAGCCTGAGCGTTAGCTCCCGGCTCTCCGTCAGAGTATCAATCAGACTGTTCATAATCTGCTTTAGCGTGCGGTTGCGGGTTACTTCCAGCAGGGCAAAATGAAATTCGGCATTTATTTTATTCAAATCCTCATACTGCATGCCCGCGTCGCCAGCCGTCTGCTCAGCGGCGGCAATAATGGCGTCCAAGCGTCTGATATCCTCGGCAGTAGCCTTTTCCGCCGCCTGCGCCGCCACTTCCTCTTCCAGAATGCGGCGTATTTGAAACAGTTCCAGCAGTTCTTCTTTATGCAGTTGAATATCGCTTAGTATTCCCCGATAACTCTCGGGCCTGAGCGCGATTACAAACGCCCCGATCCCTCGTTTAACTTCAATTAAACCCTGGCCGGCCAACACCTTGATCGCTTCCCTGATTGATGTGCGGCTGACACCGAAAGCTTCTGCCAGCTCATTTTCGGACGGCAGCTTGTCACCCGGCTTGTAGTCGCCCCGGGAAATAGCTTCTCGGAGCTGCTGGATCACTTTTTGCGTCAGGCTGACGCCTGAATTAACC
>JAOACF010000068.1 GCA_026417995.1 Negativicutes bacterium | reverse complement strand
TGCATGGAATACTTTGAATCTGCTGAACGGCAACTATGACTGGCGCGGCGGTTTCATTGCGCTTTCCAACTACAACATCACCGGCGGTAAACCGGGACAGCCCTTCAGCATAGGCGCCCATCCCCAAAAACTGCCGAACTTTGGCACCACCATTATTCGCTCGGGCATCAAGTATGAAGACAGCACGCTATTCGCCGGTTATCCGGCCAAGCGCCCCTGGTTCCCTAACTTGAGTGATATATATCAGGAAGTTGTTCCTTCAGCGATGGATATGTATCCCTATCAGGTGAAATCATTATTCCTTTACATGGGATCCCCAGTATATTCCCTGCCGGCGGCGCAAGCTGTTATTGATACCTTGAAAGATCCAGGCAAAATTCCTATGTTTGTAACGATTGATACCACGGTAGGTGAGACTTCAGTCTATGCAGATTATATCATCCCGGATATGACTTATCTGGAGCGCTGGGAAATGCATGGTGCACATCCGAGCATCCCGTATAAGATGATGTCGATTCGTCAACCGGCCGCAAAACCGCTTACCGATACGGTGAAAGTTTTTGGCGAAGAAATGCCTATCGGACTGGAGGCCTTTATCCTGGGTTTAGCGGAAAAATTAAATCTGCCTGGCTTCGGCCCCAACGGCTTTGGCAACAATCAGCCGCTGACGCACTTCGATCACTTGTATCTGAGAGAAGTAGCCAACGTCGCTTATGATGGTAAGGCGGTTCCTGATGCCGACGATGAAGAAGTGAAGATTTTCCTGGAAGCGCGTAAGGGCTTGCCTAAAACCGTATTTGACGCCGACCGGTGGAAGGCTGCTTGCGGCGAGGCGAATTGGCGCAAGGTCATTTATGTCTTAAACAGGGGCGGCCGGTTTGAAGATTATGTATCGGCCTATGACGGCGAAAAACTCAAGAATAAGTATGGCGCGCTTGTCAACATGTATGCTGAAAAAACGGCGGTCGTGAAAAACGCAATGACCGGCAAGAATTTTTATGGCATGGCCACCTACGTGTCCGAAATTCAAGACTGTGCCGGCAAAGCCATCACGGATGAAAAAGATGGCTATACGCTGACGATGATTACCAATAAAGTGATTCAACATACTAAATCACGCACAGCAGCCAATCCCTGGTTAATGGCAATCGATAATGAAAACGGCATCCTCATCCATACAAGCGACGCCAAAAAGCTTGGACTTAACGAAGGCGATCGTGTTAGGGTGACTTCAGCCACTTGCCCGGATGGCCTCTGGAAACTAGGTCCATTAGGGGATAAGCCGCTGGTAGGAAAAGTCATCATTACGGAAGGAATCCGGCCGGGTGTAATTTCGTTCTCGCTTGGTTATGGCCACTTTGCCTACGGCGCGAAAGACATCACCGTGGACGGTGCTACGATCAAAGGTGACGAGCGGCGCGGCGCCGGCATACATGCCAACGCGGCAATGCGGGTAGACCCTGTCTTGAAAAATACCGGACTGCAGGATGTTGTCGGCGGCAGCATCGTCTTCTATGATACAAAAGTCAAATTAGTCAAAGCATAACAGGAAGCGGGGCGCTGCCCCGCTTCACAATTTTGGCTATTGCCCAACTAAACAAGCTTTGCGATAATTAAAGTAAGTTAGGAGGGGGAGTAGTGAAAGGCCGCATTCTCATGCTTTTGTTATGCTTGTATGTTCTGGCGGGGTGTTCACAGCAGCCGGCCCCTAAAGAAATACGCCTTTCAGATGTTGATCCCTCACTGGTAACAGCGACGCAGCGGGTGACGGATAAGCCGCCGCTTCGGGTTGCCGTATCCTCAATACTGTCGCCCAAAGAAACATTAACGGTTTATCAGCCGTTACTTGACTATCTGCAACAAAAATTGCAAAAGCCGGCAGTGCTGCTGCAACGGAGAACGTATCAGGAAGTCAATGACTTGCTGCGAAACGGCACGGCTGATGTTGCCTTTGTCTGCAGCGGCGGCTATGTAGCGGGGAGCGAATTGTTTGGCATGGAATTACTGGCGCAACCGGCGGTGAAAGGGAAAAAGGTTTACCAGTCCTATATTATCGTGCCGGCAAATAGTTCAGCGGAGAATATAGCCGACTTGAAAGGCAAAGCATTTGCCTTTACTGATCCTATGTCATTTTCCGGGAGGATCGCTCCGGTACAATTATTACTGGCAAAAGGCTTTGATAGCGACACGTTTTTCAGCCGCACTTTTTTTACGTACAGCCATGACAATTCGATAAAAGCAGTGGCCGATGGTATTGCGGACGGCGCTGCTGTCGATAGCATGATCTACGATAACGCGCTGGAAAAAGACCCGGGTTTAGCCAAGCGCACCAAGGTCATAGAGCGCTCCTTCATGGCTGGCAACCCGCCGGTCGTAGTAAGCACCCACACGGATCCTGCGCTTAAGGAGCAGCTGCGTACTCTGCTGCTCACCATGCATGAAGAAAACGCCGGCAAGGCCGTGCTCCGGTCTATCATGTATGATCGATTTGTACCGCCGGAGTCGGACGCGTATGCCGAGCTTAGATCAACATGGCGCGCAGTCAGAGGTAAACTATGAACAAATTCCATAAGATAAGTTTCTTCATCAAAATGGTTATTTCTGTAATGTTGGTGTTGCTGGTATTGGGCGCGGCAAATATTGTTCAGACTAAGTCGATGATGAACAACCTGTTTACTGACCAACAAGAAAAGCGGGGACTGTCGATAGCCAATATGCTTTCCGCCCGCGCAGCTAATTTGATATTAGTGAACAACTTTTATGATTTGCATGAATTGGCGAAAGATACTCAAGCAACCAGCGATGACGTCCGGTATGTCTTTATCGTTAGCAATCAGGGTGAATTATTGGCCCATTCTTTTCCCACGGGGTTTCCCAAGGGCTTGCTCACGGCTAATGTGCTGGAGCCTAACCAAAAATTCAAAGTTGTCGAACTAACAACGGAAGAAGGTACTATACGAGATTTTGCCGTTCCAATCTTCGATGGGCGTTTAGGTGTGGTTCATATTGGTTTAAGCAATGCCAGTCTTATAAGTACACTGAACCATATGACCAAGCAACTTATGCTGGATACCTTCCTAGCGGTGCTGCTTNGCATTTTTTTTACCGCAGTCTTTACGCGGCATTTATTCAGGCCTATTAAGGAACTGGTCAGAGTCACGGGAGCGATTACGCAGGGCGATTTAACCCAGCGAGCCCGAGTTTCCACCGGCGATGAATTTGGCAAGTTAGCCGCAGCGTTTAACGCCATGACCGATTACCTGCAAAAATCCATGCATGAACTTAAAGTCAAAGAAGAAGCAAGAACGCATTTGCTGCAAAAAGTGATAAGCGCGCAAGAAGAAGAGCGCAAACGCATTGCTCGGGAACTGCACGATGAAACAGGGCAAACTTTGGCCTCCCTGATGATGGGCTTAAAATGCCTGGCAGCTACCTGCCCGCAAGGCGACCAGGGATGCAGGCTGGATGAAATGAGAATGTCGGTAAAGAAGACGATTGATGCCGTTCACCGGCTAGCCGTTGATTTGCGGCCAAGCATACTTGATGATATGGGACTTATCCCGGCGCTGGAAAAATATGTAACGGAATTCCAGACTAATTTTGGCATAGACGCCGACTTTCACCTGGAGTGGAATTGTTCGGCCAGAATACCGCGCGAAGTCGAAGTTACCGTCTACCGTATTGTTCAGGAAGCGCTGACGAACGTAGCAAAGTACGCCGAAGCGGAAAATGTTTGCGTCATTCTCTCCTGCAACGAGGAAGGCCTGGAAGTTATTGTTGAAGACGATGGGGTTGGTTTTGACGCCGATGCGCTGCAAAAGGAAATCGCTGTCGGCAATCAACTGGGTTTATTCGGCATGAAAGAGCGGGCTATGCTTGTTGGAGGAAGTCTTGCTATTGAATCTTCCGTTGGTGTAGGCACGACTGTTTTTTTACGCGTGCCGCTTGGAGGTACAGATGAGTAAAATTCGAGTTTTAATTGTCGATGACCATACCTTAATGCGCGCGGGCCTGCGCTCATTATTAAGCGGTCAGAAAGATATTGAGGTTGTGGGCGAGGCGGCGGATGGCAAAGATGCACTTAAGTTAGCAGCTATGAGTTTGCCTAATGTAATTTTGTTGGACATTTCTATGATGGAAATGAATGGGTTAGAGTGTTTGAAAGCCTTGCCGGAAATTTGCCCGGATGCTAAAGTTATACTTCTTACCATGCATGAAGATAGCCGGTATATTAAAGAAGGTTTTGCTTTAGGCGCCATGGGCTATATTCTCAAAAAGGCGGCGGATGACGTTCTGTATGAGGCCATCCGCATGGTCAATGCGGGTGAAATGTATTTGCATCAAAGCATGACGAAAACACTGGTCGGGGAATTGAAAGGAGACAGAAAGCCGGAATATGCTCCGGCGAAACCGCTTAGCGAGCAGGAAAAGAGGGTATTGTCGCTAATCGCTGAAGGATACTCCAATCGGGAAATTGCTGAACAAATGCTGCTTAGCGTCAAAACAGTGGAAACGTATAAGTATAGGATTATGGAAAAACTGCAGTGCAAGAAGCGGTCGGATCTGGTAAAGTATGCTACCGGGCGTGGCATGCGCGACGTCTAATTTTATGCCGGCAGTTGTTGGTTTGCGACCTCACAAATTGAGGTCTTTTTTTTGGGATTTGTGCGGTTTTAGCGGAGGCATTTTAGTTGACTAAAAATTTACAATATTATAATATGATAATATAAAGCTCCTATTCTGAAACGAGAGGAGGCATTTTCCACAAAATTTAGTCCATATTTAGAAAGGGGAGAAAAACAAGATGAACTCTATGTACCTTATCATCACCGTGATTTGCGTGTTTGCCCTGGCCTACCGGTACTATGCTGCGTTTATTGCTGCCAAAGTGCTGGCCCTTAATGACGCCCATGTAACACCAGCTTACCGCTGCAATGATGGGCGTGAATTTGTGCCGACAAACAAGTGGGTATTGTATGGGCATCATTTTGCCGCGATATCGGGAGCAGGGCCGCTTGTTGGGCCGGTTTTAGCTGCCCAATACGGTTGGGGTCCCGGCTTCATGTGGATTATGCTTGGTTCAGTATTTGCCGGAGCAGTCCATGATTTTATTATTCTTTTTGCATCTGTCCGGCACAACGGACAATCCCTTGCCACTATAGCCCGCAGGGAGGTGGGCACGGTTACAGGCATCACGACGTCTCTATCCATACTATTTATCATTATCGTGGCCCTGGCCGGCTTGGCTATCGTTGTTGTTAATGCCCTGTTTAAGAACCCTTGGGGCGTCTATACGCTGTTCATGACCATTCCAATTGCAATTGTCGTTGGCCTATATATGTTTAAAATTGCCCCGGGTTCTATTCGTTCCGGTTCTATTGCGGGCTTTATTTTAGTGCTTTTTGCAGTTTTCACGGGGCACTATATTCCGGGGTCGCCGCTGGCAGACATTTTTAACCTTACCAAAAATCAACTGGCGATTGCTCTGCCAATTTACGGCTTTGCGGCGGCAGTTTTGCCTGTGTGGCTGTTGCTTGCTCCCCGCGATTATTTAAGCTCCTATATGAAAATAGGTACAGTAATTGCACTGGCTCTCGGTATTCTCATTGTTCAGCCGGCAGTCAATATGCCGCTCACGACACAATTTACAGCCGGCGGGGGACCGATTATTCCCGGGCCGGTGTGGCCGTATGTGTTTGTGACCATAGCCTGTGGCGCCATTTCGGGTTTCCACTCCCTGATTAGTTCCGGAACTACGCCCAAAATGTTAGAAAAAGAAACTCAGGCGAAAATGGTGGCATATGGCGGGATGTTGACCGAAGGCGTTGTTGCTACTATGGCGCTGATTTCCGCAGTCGTTTTGATGCCTGGCGATTATTTCGCAATCAATACGCCGGCAGCAGTATACGCCAAAATCAGCAGTGCTTTTCCGATGATTGAGTTGAAAGATTTATCTAAGCTTGTAGGCATGGAAGTTGCCCATCGTCCAGGCGGCGCCGTTTCGCTTGCTGTCGGTATGGCGCATATCTTTTCCAGTATCGGCGGCATGAAACATCTGATGAGCTACTGGTATCAGTTTGCAATCATGTTTGAGGCGCTGTTCATTTTGACCACTATTGATGCGGGTACACGGGTTGCCCGTTATATTCTCCAGGATATTCTAGGCAGCTATGTATACCCTCCGCTGAAGCAAACCGGCTGGTGGCCTGGCATTCTCTTTACCAGTGCAATCGTCACTTACTCCTGGGGTTACTTGCTTTATAGCGGCGACGTGGCCTCGATCTGGCCGCTTTTTGGCGTGGCTAATCAATTGCTCGCTGTAGTTGCGCTGGCAATTGGCACCACCGTAATTCTCAAAATCGCTCCGAAAAAATCATATTCTTTGGTCACGTTAACGCCTCTCGCATTCCTGTCTGTCACGGTAATTTCTGCCGGCATCATGAATGTGGGCATGTTCTTTAAGCGGGGCGATACGCTGGGCAATATCAATGGAACAGTCAGCGTAGTACTGATTGTACTAGTGGTCGTCACTTTGCTCGACTGTATCCGGGTGTGGCTCAACCTTGCCAAGAGCGAAAAGCCAATAGGAATGAATACCGAGATCAAGGATTACTGTGTTTATAATGAAACCAAGCCGTCTATACCCTCCTAAATCCAGGGAGAACATAAAGCCATCCGCGTCAAGCGGGTGGCTTTATGTTCCAAAAGTTAAGAACTCCCCCAGCAATGTGGGGGAGTTGACAGAGAGGAAGATAAAGCGAATTCAGAACTTTATCTTCAATATTATTATATGATAATATAATAATACAATGCAATATTTTTTTAATTTATGGAAAATTACTGCAAAGTATTTTTTGTGTCAGCGGTGAGGATGGCGAGAAAGGATTTAAGTAAATCATTATGGAAAATACCAACTATTCAATGGTAACAAGGGAGAAGGATGATGGAAGGCATCATAAACAACCTTAAAGAACAGTTGGCGGCAAGAAAAGCCAGTTAGTTGGCAGGGGGGCTGTATGCGACATGTACTACCATCGTATTCATACAGGTGAGGAAATTATTTTGCTGCCTGTTGTTGCTGATATACGAAAAGTATATATCGAAGCGTCCAGTCGCTGCAACTTCTCCTGTATTACCTGCATCCGTCACTCTTGGGAAGACAGCCAGGGACATATGTCATGGAATACGTTTGTGAAATTTCTTAATGATGCGCGGGAATTGCCCAACTTATCGACGATTCATTTCGGCGGGTTTGGCGAACCATTTACTAATCCGGATATACTTAACATGATACAAGCCAGTAAACAAGCCGGCTACCAGGTAGAGATGATAACCAACGGCTCCTTTTTGTCGGCTAAGACAAGTGAGCAACTGGTAAATGCCGGACTTGACTGGCTATATGTCTCGCTTGACGGGTCGGATGCTGCTTCGTTTGAGCAAATCCGTCCCGGCAGTAGTTTTGAACGGATAACTGCGAACATAAACGAGCTTCAGCGCATAAAGCGGCAAAAGGGAACAATGTTACCGCGGCTGGGGGTTGAATTTGTAGTTGCCCGAGCAAATCATACTAAACTTTCGGGTATGCGTCAGATCATTCGCGCCTTGCAGGTTGATCAGTTGCTTATTACCAATGTATTACCCTATCATAGCAGCATTAAAGACGAGATTTTATACGGCGGCGCGACTGAAACGGCGGATTTAAGCCTGCTGACGATGACCACGCCGCTTAAAGCTGCTCCCAATATGAAGCTATACACCGAACGGGCCTGCAAGTTCATTAACGATAAAGCTGCCACTATTACCTGGAGGGGAGAAGTAAGCCCCTGTTATGCCTTTATGCATAGCTATACCTGCTACATCCTGGGACGTGAAAAGAAGATGCAGGCTCATAGTTTTGGCAATATCTTAGAAAAATCAGTGAAAGAAATTTGGACGGACGAAGCGTATGTATCTTTTCGGTGGGCCGTCCGTAATAATCGTTTCCCTTCTTGTATCGATTGCCGTCAGGCCGATGGGTGTGTTATGGCGCAAACGAATGAAGGCGATTGCTGGGGAAATCAACCGTCATGCGGCGATTGCCTGTGGGCGCGAAATATCATTGTTTGCCCATAGCCTTTACCAAAGTTCATTATATAGTGTTTTGATTGCACAGATTGCTGCAAAAGTCGAGGATAGTGGCAACAAATTGAAAGGAGATGGCCGCGCGGCCATCTCCTTTCAGTCATTGGCTTTACTTATCTGCCGATAAATTCCTGGACGACATAAACCTGTCCGTTCGCAGCACGGACGACACCGACACCGACTTCGGTATAGTTGGCGCTAAGAATATTCGCGCGGTGTCCCGGGCTGTTCATAAATGCCTTTTCCGCGTCAGTTACACTGCTGTTAATCGCCAGGTTTTCGCCGGCTGTCCGGTAGCTAATGCCGGCTCGGGACATGCGGTCAAATGGTGACAGGCCGTCCGGGTCAGTATGGGCGAAGAAGTTGCGGTTGATCATGTCTCTGGCATAGTTTCGCGCCAGAACAGTAAGCTGCGCGTTGTACTTTAGCGCCGGCAAACCGTATTTGGCCCGGTCCTGGTTAAGGAGATTGAAGGCCAACTGCTCGTCAGAAGCCGAACTTGTCGTCGGCTGGGACGGCGTTGGATAGTTGGAATCGGGATTAGTGGAGGGCGCGGTAGACTTACTCGGAGCAGGGCTGTCGGCAGAATCGCCGTGGCCGGTTAGCGCCGCGAGAAGGCCGACGGCGAGGAGACCGGCCAGAATGCCTTTATCGGTTTTGGCATTATGTACCGCCTCCTCGCTAGCGATTTCGTCCGGTGCATCAGCATAAGCGACGGGCGCGTAGGCGCCGCTAAATGACGTAGCAAGCAGTGATAGGGCGAGAATGCCCGAGACGATGTTCTTGCTTAGCTTGCGTATCACGTGCATCAACCTTTCGTTTTAGTCTGGGGAACTGTTAATAAATATTCGACAATTTTCGTCAAAACCCTGTTTACATAATTAGGTAGATTTTGTTACCAGCCCTAAGCTGCTTGCTGCCGCGGCGCGGAGGCAAACAAGCGAAGTCTGGTTTGCTTATACTGATGGCTGTTCTTGAACGGCTTTTGTCAGTGGTGCCGGAAGGTTGCTTTTCAACCGGGCAGACCATGTTCGCCGCGGGAGTGTAAAGTAAATTATAAATTTTTTCGAATCGGCCTTGACTTTGTAAACTTGTTGGCATAGAATATAGAAAAAACAAAAAGCGATGATCGGGAAGAGTACATAGTAAAACTTCAGCGCAGCGAGCTGGCGACCGGGCAACCGGAGGTGTAATGGCCAGCCTGAAAGTTCCTATCGAATGGCCCCGTGAGCTGCCTACCGAACGGATTGCTTAGTAGGATAGGCCGGCTGCCGCCGTTAACAAGGCTGGGATATCGGCTTTACGCCTGTATCTGAAACAAGGGAAAACCGAGGTTTTCCGAATTAGGGTGGTACCGCGAACCATTTCGCCCCTTGCCGGGTGGAATGGTTTTTTTATTTTGTTGAAAAGTGAAGAGATAAAAAGCAATGATCAGGACGAGTACATGCGATTTATCCAGTTCAGCGAGCCGGTGACCGGGAATATCCCGGAGGTGCGATGACCGGCCTGGCGAGCGCATCGAATGGCCCTGTGAGCTGCCTGCCGAACGGATTGCTTAGTAGGATAGGCCGGCTGCCGCCGTTAACAAGGCTGGGATATCGGCTTTACGCCCGTATCTGAAATAAGGGAAAACCGAGGTTTTCCGAATTAGGGTGGTACCGCGAACCATTTCGCCCCTTGCCGGGTGGAATGGTTTTTTATTTTGGCAAGGAGGGAAACGACATGTTAAAAGGCTATTTGCGGCAATTGATTGCGGGGCGGCATCTTTCCCGCGAGGAGGCCGGGCAGGCCATGGACGCTATCATGTCCGGACAGGCGAGCGAAGTGCAGATCGGCTCTTTTCTTACCGCCATGCAGATGAAGGGGCTAGCGAGCGCCGAGATCACCGGTTTCGCTGATACAATGCGGCGGCATTCGCTGCCAATCGCGTGCGACAGGGAAGATTTAATGGATACCTGCGGCACAGGCGGGGATGGCAAAGGTACCTTCAATATCTCGACAACCGCCGCCTTTGTATTGGCCGGGGCCGGGCTCGCCATTGCCAAGCATGGCAACCGGGGCATCTCGAGTTCCTGCGGCAGCGCCGACGTGCTGACGGCGCTGGGGATCAGGGTGGATTTGCCGCCGGGGGCGGTGGCGCAAATAATTAACCAAAGCGGTATTGGCTTTTTATACGCGCCCGCCTTTCACCAGGCAATGAAGTACGTGGCCAATCCGCGCAAGGAACTGGGTTTTCGCACCGTCTTCAACGTGCTGGGGCCGCTTACCAATCCGCTGCGTGCATCGCGCCAGCTTGTCGGCGTTTATGACGGGCAGCTGGTCCCCCGAATGGCCGAGGCGCTGGCCGGACTGGGCGTGAAGCGAGCTATGGTGGTGCACAGCCTGGACGGTATGGATGAAATATCGACTGCCGCACCGACGCAAGTGGTTGAGGTTGACAACGGTATTTTGCAATCCTATCTCATTAATCCGGCTGAATATGGTTTTGCGGCATGCTGCCAGAAGGCATATCAGGGAGGCGCACCGGAAGACAACGCCCAAATAACGCTTGCTATCCTGCGCGGAGAGCAGGGGCCTAGGAGCGATGTTGTGCTGCTTAATGCGGCGGCAGCGCTGGTAGTGGGCGAAAAGGCTGAAAATATGCGCGAAGGGCTGATGTTGGCCCAAAAAAGCATTGACAGCGGCGCGGCGCTCGCCAAGCTGGAAGAACTGCGGGATCTATCCCAGCGGGTGCACGGGGAGGGATTAGTATGCTAGTCAAGATATGCGGTATAACCACGGTGGCGGTGGCCCGGGCTGCGCAAGAGAGCGGGGCTGATTTCATCGGAATGGTCTTTGTTCCCGGCAAGCGGCATGTCGATTTAGCGGTCGCACGGCGGATATCCCGGGAAGTGAAAGGGGTCGGCAAGGTCGGCGTATTTGCCAACGCGCCTGCCGCTGCAGTCCGGGAAATTGCCGGCGAGTGCGGTCTTGACTTTGTCCAGCTGCATGGCGGAGAAACCGCCGAATATTGCCGGCAGGTCGGCGTTCCGGCAATCAAGGCCGTCCGGGCTGACAAACTTGCCGGCGACCCTGCGAAAATCGTGGAATTAAATGCCTTTCCGGCAGCATGGCTGCTGCTTGACAGTTTTGCCAACGGCCAGTTTGGCGGCTCAGGCATTCCTTTCGACTGGGAAGGATTGCAGCAGCTCAGGCAGCAGATTATTAGGCCGCTTTTGATCGCCGGCGGACTTGACTGCGGCAATGTGGGTACAGCCATCCGGCTGCTTGCGCCTGACGGCGTTGACGTATCCGGCGGGGTAGAGACCAACGGCGCAAAAGATGCTGACAAGATAGCGCGCTTTATCAGTGCGGTGCGCGGGGAGAGGGCAGCTCATGCTTAAGCAGATTATTAACAGTAAGTTGCAAGAGGTAAAGCAGGAAAAACAAAAAATGCCGATAGCAGCGCTTATCGCCGGTGTGCAGCAAGGCAATCACGCCTTGTATAAGGCTTTGGCAACCAAGGAGTGGAGCCTTATTGCCGAATGCAAACTGGCTTCACCGGCCAAAGGGCAGCTGTCAGACTTGAGCGTCGGCGAATTGGCCGGAATATATCAGGCCAACGGCGCGGCAGCATTATCGGTATTAACCGACAGACATTTTAAAGGTGAAGTGGCGCATATTGCCGATGTGCAAAAAGCAAGTACGCTGCCTGTTATCCGCAAGGACTTTATCATCGACGAATACCAGTTGTATCAGGCGCGCGCCGCCGGAGCCGACGCCGTACTGCTAATCGCCGGCATTTTAGCGGACAGCCAACTGAAGCGTTACTTGACTATTGCCGCGGAACTTGGCATGGATTGTCTGGTAGAGGTGCACAGCCGGGAGGAGCTGGAGCGGGTACAGCAAACGCCGGCCCGGATTATCGGTGTCAACAACCGGGATCTCAGGACATTTGCCACCAGTATTGATAAAACCTTCGCGTTATTGCCTTTCTGCGACCCAAGCCGACTGTTGATCAGCGAGAGCGGCATTCAAACGCAAGGCGACGCTGAGCGACTGAAGGCAGCCGGCGTTCGGGGGGCGTTGGTTGGCGAAGGATTGGTAAAGGCGGACAATATCCCGCGTAAGGTGCGGGAACTAAGTTTGCAGCACAGTAGGGAGGAATAAACAATATGCCGAATAAACATGGACGCTTTGGCCGTTTCGGCGGACGCTTCGTCCCCGAGACAGTCATGCCGGCGCTGCTTGAATTAGAGGACGCATATCTAAAACTGAAACAGGACGAGGTTTTTCAGGCGGAATTTCGTCATTATCTGCGCGAGTTTGCCGGACGTCCCACCCGGCTGTATTTTGCGGAAAACCTTACCCGGCATTATGGCCGGGCGAAGGTTTTTCTCAAGCGGGAAGACATGCTGCACACCGGCGCGCACAAGCTTAACAACGCGCTGGGGCAGGCGCTGCTGGCGCGGCGCATGGGCAAGAAGCGCATTGTAGCGGAAACTGGCGCGGGACAGCACGGCGTGGCAACAGCGACGGTCTGCGCGCTGTTCGGACTGGAGTGCACGGTGTATATGGGCAAGGAAGACATGGAGCGCCAGGCGCTTAACGTATTTCGCATGCGGCTTTTGGGCGCCAAAGTAATCCCCGTCATCAGCGGCAGCGGCACGCTGAAGGATGCCACCACCGAAGCTATTCGCGACTGGGTGACCAATGTGCGGGACACACACTATATCATCGGCTCGGTGGTTGGGCCGCATCCCTATCCGATGATGGTGCGAGACTTTCAGTCGGTGATTGGCGAGGAAGTAAAGGTGCAAATCCTGGAAATTCGCGGCGCCTATCCTGACTACGTGGTTGCCTGCGTCGGCGGGGGTAGCAACGCCATGGGGATGTTTTATCCCTTCCGCACCGAACCTGGGGTTAAGAAAATCGGCATTGAGGCGGCGGGCAAAGGGCTTGATACCGGCGAACACGCTGCTTCATTGACGCAAGGCAAGCCGGGAGTGCTGCACGGCGCGCTCAGTTATGTGCTGCAGGACAACGACGGTCAGATCATCCCGGCCTACTCGGTTTCTGCCGGTCTGGATTATCCCGGGGTAGGGCCGGAGCATGCCTATTTTCATGATGCCGGTATCGTACAGTATGCTGCAGTTACTGACAATGAAGCGCTGGCCGCATTTCAACGCCTCTCGCGGCTGGAAGGCATCATTCCGGCGCTGGAAAGCTCGCATGCGCTGGCTTATCTGGAAACGCTCATGCTTAAGACCCAACCGGAGCAAACGGTAGTCGTCTGTCTTTCCGGCCGGGGGGATAAAGACGTGCAAATGACGGCACGGCTTTTGGAGGGAGCAGTATGACCAAAATAACGGCCGCTTTAAACAAACAAAAAGAAAATGGCAGCAAAGGGTTGATCGTGTACCTGACAGCGGGCTACCCCGACTACGAGACTGCTTTCCGGGCGGTGCTGGCCGCTTCTGAAGCGGGAGCCGATGCAATTGAAATCGGCATGCCGTTCTCCGATCCGCTGGCCGACGGGCCAATTATCCAAAAGGCGGCTGCCGCGGCCTTGAAAGGCGGCGCCACTACGGCCAAAACCCGTAGCTTTATTGAACGCATCCGGCGGTATTCCCCCATTCCTTTGGCAGTCATGACCTATATCAACACCGTATTGCAGTATGGTTCGGAAGAATTCGTCCGCGATTTCAGCGCCGCCGGCATTGAGGGTCTTATTATACCTGATCTGCCGATTGAAGAAAGCGGCTCAGTAGAGCCGGTCTGCCGCAAATACGGCCTTGATCTTATTAAGTTCGTCGCGCCCACGTCCACCGAAGACCGTATCGCGTCTATAGGCAGGCAGGCCGCCGGATTTCTCTACTGCATCTCTGTTGCCGGCGTTACCGGCGTCCGCGATGTTGACTACAGTGCAATCGGCGAGGTTGTTCAACAGGCGCGGCGGTATAGCAATATTCCGGCTGCGATAGGTTTTGGCATCGGCAGCCCGCAGGCAGCATGCCGGGCGGCGCAGCATGCCGATGCGGTAATTGTCGGCAGCGCCGTAATCGAACGGCTGATGACAGGCGGAGTTGACGCCGTGCGGGAGTTTGTCGAAACGATACGGCAGGCCCTAGACGGGCGGGGAATATAAATGAAGATATATCCTCCGCTCGAAGAGTTTTCCCGGCTCGCCGCAACGCATAACCTGATACCTATATACACCGAAATATCGGGTGATTTGGAAACGCCTGTTTCTCTCTATTTAAAACTTGTCGGTGGGCAAACCGGCTTTATGCTGGAAAGTGCCGAGAGCGGACGCAATTTTGGCCGGTATTCGTTTATCGGTTATAGGCCGTTGGCAGAGCTGGCGGCTCGTGCGGAACAGACTGAGCTGACGGGCGAGCAGGGCGAAAAAACCATCATCCCCGGCAAGCCGCTGGACGTCCTCCGCCGGTTTCTAAACGCTTTTAAAACCCCTGCTTTCCCTGCGCACGCGCCCTTTTGGGGAGGAGGCGTCGGTTATTTTGCCTATGACCTGATCGCTGCCAGCGAGCGGGTGCGAGGCTACCGCCTGCCACCGGATCACGAATTAATGCGTCTCTTGTTTTGCCGGCTGGTTGTGATATTTGACCATTTAAAGCATACGCTGCAGTTTGTTTATCTAATAAGCGTGCCTGAGCCCGGCCGGGCTCAGGCGGCATATGAGCAAGGAGCAGATGAATTAAAAGTGGCAGTAGCAACTGTTGCCGCTAAGCGCCCGTCGGAAACGGAAAATGGCGGCCAAACCGTCGGCGGGAAGTTTAGCCCGCTGGGACAGGACCCGGCAACCGCCCGGCGTTATAT
>JAOACF010000067.1 GCA_026417995.1 Negativicutes bacterium | reverse complement strand
TGTATAAGAGACAGCAGCTCACGCACGCTCACGGCTGCGGGTGCGGCTGCCACGCCAAGCATTAGTCCTGCTATTACTATTCTATCCTTTTCGCTTAAATCATACTATAGTATGATCTTTGGTCCGGAATGGTGAAAGGAACGAATATGAACAATCAGCCGGAACCTTCGAGTTCCTGCCGGGTGGCCCTGCTCACACTTGGTCACTTTATCAGCGATTTCTACAGCAATTTCCTGCCCGGCTTGCTGCCAGTCATGATCAGCACACTTGGACTTTCACTTACTACCGGCGGCCTTCTGGTTATGGCACAGTCTTTTGCCGCCAGTGCTATGCAGCCGGTCTTTGGCTATTTGATTGACCGCAGCGGCTACTTCTGGTTAATTCTCGTTACACTGCCGCTCAGCGCCGTATTTATCTCGCTTGCCGGACTATCAGGAAATCAGGCGCTGCTTTTTGCTGCGGTCCTGATAGCCGGTCTAGGCAACTCTTTATTTCATCCCTTAGCCTCCAGCATGGTTGGCAAAGTGACCGCTCCCGCCAATAGGGGTCTGGCGATGGCCGTCTTTATCGGGGGAGGCAATTTCGGCTTTGCGCTTGCGCCGGCAGCCGTTATATTTGTCTTAGTCCGTTACGGCGTCTATAGCCTCCCCTGGCTAATGCTCCCTGGTATTCTGCTCACATTTGTCTTCTACAAAAACGGCCTTCACCGCATCGGCAATACGCTTGCAGCCGGCGGCTACGCTCCCGGGCCTGCCTGGTATAAATCTGTCAGCTTGCTGAAGTTAAACTTGACTATGGGTCTCAAGTCATGGTCACAAATCGCTTTGCCCACATTCCTGCCGATTTGGCTGACGCAGCAGGGTCACCCTCCTACTCTTGCCGGCGGCATGCTGACCGTTTACCTGACCGCAGGCGCAATTGGCAGTTTTATTGGCGGCTACACCGTAGATCAGTTAGGAAAGCGAATTACCATCACAAGCTCATTCGCAATATGTCTTCCAGCCATGTATTACCTTATCGTCAGCGATCAAATCAATATTTTTACCTGGATTGCTTTATGCATCAGCGGCGGAGCACTACAGGGAACTATTCCGGCGTCGATCGTCTGGGCCCAGGAGATGATACCAGAAAACGCGGCTATGGCTTCCGGCATGATGCTTGGCTTGTCTTTCGGATTGGGCGGACTAGGTACCGCGCTGACCGGAGCAGCCGCCGACGTCATCGGGCTGAAGCCGGCTATGCTCTGGACGCAGGCAACGCTGGCTGCCGCCATCCCGCTGGCATGCTGGATTCCGGAAAACACTCCGGACAAATCCCCTGTAAATACGGTCAAACAATCTGCCCGCTGAAAATTGCGTACATAGAACAAAGAAGCCGATCACTCGGCTTCTTGTCTATTTAGCTCTGAATGTTTCGCAATCGGTATCCTGCGTTTTGGCGGCGTTCCTGCCGGCAATTTCAATTGTGCCGGCATGGCACATATTGCCCGAACTCCAGTGAACACAGTTATTTACAAAGCATTCGACCGAAGGCATGATTTGCTTGCCATCGGCAAAAGCGGCCATCATGGTGCCGCCGACATTGGCGTTGTGCAGAGCGCCGACCATGTCGCCCACCGTTTTGCGCTCATGGAACGACTTGCATTGAGTATCATCAGCGCTGCGGGATGTGCCGGAACTTTCATCGTTGTAGACGCTAATACGGGCAGCCATGCACTGGTTACCATTCATCCAGTGGGTACACTGATCAACGGTGCATTTTACCATTGGGTTTTGCGTGGCCATCGCTTTATCTCACCCCTTATAATTTTTTATAGTATTGGCCATATGTCTCTGCCCTATTCTAAACAAGTTTAAGTTCCCACGCTGCCCTCATGTCGAAGTGGCAGTGCGGACAGTATAGCAAATGGACGCAATGAGATGCGGCAGCGCGGTTTATCCCCTCTTCCTCCATATACGGGCTGTACGGTCCAAAATAGTTTTCCAGCGTGCCGCCATCGGCCATAGTTTGTCCGCAAAGCGGACAAATGGTTGTAATTTCCTTTAGAGCGTTGCAAATCGGGCATACCAATTCCATTTAATCGCCCCTTATTATTTGCTGACCAGTTTAGTTTAACCAACAGACAAAGCCTGCATGTAAAATATCTGGGCAGCAATACTAATAGCGACAACGAAAAAATATCGACCAGGCTTTACCCCGGCATGCAGGGAAAAAATGACGCCTGGCTAATTCAAGAATAAACGTTATCTTTATTGCGAGGTGTTCGTATAATGCAGGAAAGACCTACTTCCCTGGCCATTCGACCCCGCGTGCTTTTTCAGGTTGCCAAAGCGGCCTGGGAAGGCAACCTGTTTGATAAAAGGGAAGAAATCTGCCAATTGGTTTATCAGGAATTTCAAGACCGGGCAACACGCCGGCACGTAGCTAATCAGATCCGGCTGGCCATGGGGCTTGAGCCGCATGACAACGACACGGTTATTGGCGAACATGATGACGAAGCGCTTATGGGCCTGGGAAGCGAATCAATCAGCATCGCCGATGCTGAAGCCTGTCTTAACTGCCCGGAGGACGACCGCGCCTGTATCCGGAACTGTCCTATCGGCGCGATCACCCAAGACGAGTTAGGAAAAGTTCATATCGATCATTCCCGGTGCCTGGGAGAAGGCAGTTGCGTCCATGCCTGTTCCTTTGGGGCGCTCGCGGAAAAATCGCAATTTGTTCCGCTTATTGATCTGCTGCGGCAGCGCACTCATCCGGTCTACGCTTCAGTTGCTCCTGCCTTTGCCGGCCAATTCGGGCCCAATGTCACCGCAGGCAAATTGCGCTCAGCCCTATTGCAGCTAGGCTTTGCCGATATGGTGGAGACAGCGCTGTATGCTGATTTAATTACCATGAAAGAAGCTTTTGAGTTCAACGATCACGTACAGACGGCATCAGATTTCATGATTACCAGTTGCTGTTGCCCGGTCTGGATAAAGTTGATTGAAAACAAGTTCCCCGATCTTGCGCCTCATATCTCGCCGTCTGTTTCGCCGATGATCGCCTCCGCACGCGTCATTAAGACGCTTGAACCTGAAGCCAAAGTCGTGTTTATCGGCCCTTGCGTGGCAAAAAAGCAGGAAGCTTTATTGCCCGGTCTGGCCGGTGCGATCGATTTTGTCTTAACCTTTCAGGAGCTTGTCACTATCTTTGAGGCGGCCGGAGTCAACCCGGCAAACCAGCCTGACGAGGAGAATTCGCAGGCTTCCTGGGGAGGCAGAATATATGCCAGAACGGGCGGTGTCAGCGAAGCGGTAGGCCGGACGCTCGAAAAGCTCGTGCCGCGCCGCGCTCAAAGCTTCAACCCAATTAAAGTAGACGGCATACCTGACTGTCAAAAGTTGCTCGAACAAATTCGCGCTGGCGAACTTACCGCCAACTTCATCGAAGGCATGGCCTGCAAAGGAGGTTGTGTGGGCGGCCCGGGCAGGCTGCTACCGCCAGGGGAAGGAACCGGGCACGTCAACGACTACGGCGCAAAAGCGGGCGCTGAAACTCCTGTCGAAAACCCCCATGTATATAAAATTCTGCTACGCCTCGGCCACGCCAATCTGCCCGAACTCACCGGCGAAAGCCCTATTGGTAAATTATTGGCACGAAAACTAAATTTTAAATAAATTTTCTAGAACAAAAAGGATTACAAAACGAATATGTATAATGTATACTTATATACAGTGTCCAATGTATTTTCCGATACATTGTGTTCCTAAGCTTGCCGTTCTGCAAGTAAAAAAACAGAACTTTACACTATGCGTATAACTGAGAAAGGTGGTAAGAAAATGTCCGGCAAAAACCCTGTTAAAATTATGGAAACAGTGCTGCGCGATGGCCACCAGTCCCTTGCCGCAACGCGCATGCGTACATCTGACATGATCCCCGTATTGGAGCAGCTTGACGAGATTGGCTATTTCTCGATTGAAGCCTGGGGCGGCGCAACCTTTGACTCCTGCCTGCGCTTTCTCAACGAAGATCCCTGGGAGCGCCTGCGCACACTAAAAAAATACATAAAGAAAACCCCGATTCAGATGCTGCTCCGCGGCCAAAACGTACTCGGGTATAATCACTATGCCGACGATGTGGTTACCGAATTTGTCAATCGCGCCGTAGATAACGGCATTGGCGTCATCCGGATTTTTGACGCCCTTAACGATGTTCGCAATCTCGAAGTGGCGATGCGGGCTGCCAAAAAAGCAGGCGCCCACGTGCAAGGTTCTTTCGTTTATACTATTAGCCCTTATCATGACAATGCGAGTTTTCTGAAGGTTGCCAAAGATCTGGTGGAACTTGGCGCTGATTCCATCTGCATTAAAGATATGGCCGGACTGCTCGCACCTTATGCCGCTTACGAACTCATCAAAACACTAAAAGCCGATATACCCGTTCCGCTGCATCTGCACACACACTACACCAGCGGCATGGCTTCGATGACCTATATCAAAGCGATTGAAGCCGGCGTTGATATTCTGGACTGCGCGTTATCTCCCTTCGCGTTGGGAACTTCGCAGCCTGCTACCGAAGCACTGGTAGCCGCTCTTGAAGGACATGAACGCGACACCGGCATCAAAAAAGAAAAGCTCTTCCCGATTGCCGATCATTTCCGCGCTGTCAAAAAAGACCTGGCGGAAACCTTCAAACTCAATACCGCGATCGATATTGACACGAAAGTATTGACCTTCCAAATCCCCGGCGGCATGCTCTCCAACCTCTTAAATCAAATGAAAGAACAGGGCATGGCCGACAAATATCCGGAACTGCTGGAAGAAATGCCGAAGGTGCGCGCTGAGCTGGGGTATCCGCCGCTTGTTACTCCGACCAGCCAGATTACCGGTTCTATGGCTGCTTTTAACGTAATGCTTGGCAGATACAAGATTGTGCCGCGTGAAGTAAAGGATTTGGCTCGCGGCAAATACGGACGGACTCCGGCGCCGGTCGACCCCGAAGTCCTCAAATTGATTGTCGGCGATGAGCCGATTATCACTCACCGTCCTGCTGATGATATACCGCCGCAAATGCAGGCGTTGCGTGAAGAACTGGCCGCAAAAGGCTATCCCAATGCTTCCACCGAAGATGTGCTCTCTTACGCACTCTTCCCGGAAGTAGCGCTTAAGTTCTTTGAAGCCAACCGGAAATAGAGCTATGTAGCCAAAATCCCCTTTCAGTTTCTAAATCTGAAAGGGGATTTTTTAATTATCGGTAAAAGCAGCAGTTGCCGATGAACTCTCGCAGGATTGAATTGGCCGGCACTTCTTCGTCAGCGATATCCGCAAAATACTCGAGAAAATTAAGCAGTCGCCGCGCTTCGGAGTATTCGGGCTGTTCCTGCTGCACCTGCCCAAGCAACGGTTCAGCGTATTTCTTTAAAACGCCCAGTTCATAAATGAGCGCCGAATTGAACATAATATCAGCTTCTTCCTGAAAAGGGAAAATATTGCGGTCTTCGCCTCTGCGCACCGCAGGCCAAAGCTTAAGTGTAGCCAGCGCGTCATGCGCCCGGAATTGGCTGTCGCGCACAATGCGCCGAATAAGCCGGGTATCGGTGGTCGGAATTCGGTTGTGGCTGTCTATCGATAATTGGGTTAAAGCGCTTATATAAATTTTTACTTTTTGTTCCCGGGGAACAGCTTCTGTCAGACGCTCATTCAAACCATGAATGCCTTCAATGATCAACGGCTGATCTTGATCAATGCGAATACGGCGGCCCTTGTACTCACGCTCGCCCTTTGTAAAATTATATGAAGGCAGTTCAACCATTTCGCCACGCAGCAGGCTGGTGATGTCTTGATTGAACAGTTCAAGGTCAATTGCTTCAATATTTTCGAAATCATAGTTGCCGGCTTCATCGCGCGGGGTCCTATCCCGGTCGATAAAATAGTCATCAATAGAAATGGGAACTGGCCTTAGCCCATTGACACGAAGCTGAATGCTCAGCCTCTGGGCAAAAGTTGTTTTTCCCGACGACGACGGTCCTGCTACCAGTATGACTCTGGCCTCGCGCTGATGCTCGGCGATGTAGTCGGCAATTTGGGCAATCTTCTTTTCATGCAGCGCTTCGGCGATGCGCACGATATCTCCGCCCTGGCCAGACTGCACATGCTCATTGAGCGTAGCAACATAATCGCAGTGCAGTATTTTTGCCCACTGTTCAGCTTCGCGAAAAACTCTGGCCAGCTTTGGCTGAGCAACAAAAGCAGGTAGTTTGTCTGGCTGCTCCTTTTCCGGAAACCGCAAGATAAAGCCGGGGGCGAAATATGTCAAGTCAAACACTTTCAGATAGGAAGTGTTCGGCGCCATAGTCCCATAAAAGTAGTCATAGGCGTTGCCGCAGTAATATATGCTGACTTTGTCGCGCTTTAACTGCTTAAGCAGTTTTACTTTTTCCGGACGCCCCTTGCTTTCAAATAGGCGGATGGCTTCTTCGAGCGGATAGCTGCACCGGACAATAGGTATATTGCCCGCAATAAGCTCTTGCATTCTGCGTTTGATTTTCATCACATCTTCAGCCGAAATCTCACGGCCTAGATGAAGCTCGCAGTAGAAGCCCTTGCTGAGTGAATGTTCAACAGTAACTTCCCCTTCCGGAAAAACGTCCTGCGCCGCTGTAATCATAACAAATGCCAAGCTGCGTTGATATACTTTTATCCCGGCATCAGTCGTCAGATCAACAAAATCCACTCTGCAGTCATGGTTTATGCGTGATTGCAAATCCTTCAAGTCGTTATTTACCTTTGCCGCGACTATCGGCGCCGTATGCAGGGGCTGGACCTCTCCGGCAATTTCCAAAAGCGTAGTGCCGCACGGATATTGTTTCACAGTCCCATCCATGAACTGTACCGAAACATACTCTCCCATGCTGTACCTCCTATCGTCTGCAATTATTCAGCATCCTTGCGTTGCCGGTATAGCAGTAAATGCTCACCGTGTCAGCGTTCCGTCTTAAGTGGACAAACGGCAAAAACAGCCAACAATAAACCAGATAATAACGACGGAAAATTTTGCATAAATTAACTATAGCACTCTTTTTTTTTGTATACAATATAACATAAACGAAAAGAGTGAACTTCCGCATCTCGTCGTTCACCCTTTTGCCTTGATACACTAATTATATTATCTCCGAGCCAGCATCATGCGCAAAAAATGAAACGCTATGCCGGGAAATGCCAGACCGATACGTTTGCCGACCCGCACACCGGCTAGAAAGATAGCCAACGGACCGAGAATGTGAACGAGCCAAAACACGCCTTTGGACATTGACATACATCTTCCTTCATCCATGATTTTATCGTCATGCTTCATTTTTGCTCACCTGCCTTTGTCTGTAGTATCTCCGAAAAACCGCTTTGTAATAGAAAAAAGAACCGGATTTAATTTCCGGTTCTTACTCATTTTTAGTTTACTTAATTGCATCCATTGCTTTTTTAATTTTTGCGGCCATGCCCGCGATTTTAGCTGTCGGCACAGCGCAAACGGCAATACGTACGCCTTTGGCCAATGGTACGGCAAAGATATTGTCGTCATGCAGCTTTTCGCATACGGCATCCGGGTTATCCGAAGGGAGCGACAGGAAAAATCCAGCGCGGAAAGGCAGCATACCGAGATTTACTTCTCGCGCTTCCCGGGTAAATACCTGCGCCCGCTCCTGAATTAATTGATAATATTTGGCGCGTTCCTGCTGAATTTCGGCTCTTAATGACGGATCACTGTAGATGGTCGCAAGCAGCCTCATACAGCCGCGGTTAATATTGGACCAGGTAGCGCGGCTCAAATACTGATTGATGTCTCCAAACTCAGTGATAACGTCCTTATGGGACGATATGCCGATCATTGCTCCGGTACGCTGGCCATAGACAGTATAACCTTTGGACATGCTGTAAGCAAGAATGACAAGAATATTGGCCGGCAGGGCAGAGAATTTGCGGACAAAAGCGCGGCTGGCATTGCGTTCGCCGGCGTAATCAATATATGCAATATCTACCATCAGTACAATTCGCTTGCTCTCATCTTTGGCGCATGCCTTGAGCGCATCCAGCACCTGATCCCATTCACCGTCAGTCAGGCTATAACCTGTTGGATTATGCGCCGGAGTATTCAGCAAAATAACGGCGCTGTCCTGTTTAGCGAGGATCTCGCGGGTTTTGGCCTCAAATGACTGAATGTTAAAACCCTGCTGCTCGTTGAATAATTGGAATGTACTCAGCTTGCGGCCCAGCGCGTCCGCCAACACTTTATACGGCCCCCAGTACCAGTCGGCGGTCAGTATCGTGTCTCCCATTTCCGAGTAATTCCAGATGGTATGGTGAATAACCCCTGAGCCGCCCGCAGTCGCCACCGCTTGTATGTATGCGTCCGGTTTATTGTCAGCGCATGCTTCCTCGACAACTGCCTCAAGAAATTCCGGCAAGCCGGCAATTGGCGCATAGTTGATAATTTCGGGCGTGGGAAGGTTGCGAAATACTCGCTCAACAACTGACAGACAGACTAACTTCTCGTTGTCGTCCAAAAGGGCGCCGATAGTGGCATTAACCACTTTGTCTTTGCCGAATTGAGCAGCAGCCTTATTCGCGGCGGCACTGGCCCCGAAAATCTTATCCTGAGCAAACTTGCCGCGGGAATGGGATGCGGCCATACTGAAAGTCATATAATCTCCTCCTACTTTGTTTTTCATCCATTAATTGATTATACAGATAAATTTTGGATTATACAATAAATTGGCCACCTAGCTAAGGATACATTTTATGCAGCATCCGCGGGAATGGGATTGCTTCGCGGATATGTTCCAGCCCGCAAATCCAGGCGACAGTACGTTCTATCCCAAGACCGAAACCGGAATGCGGAACCGAGCCATACCGCCGTAAGTCAAGATACCACTGAAAAGCTTCCGGCGGGAGTTTGTGTTCAGCAATACGCTGCTCCAGAAGTTTTAAATCATCGATACGCTGACCGCCGCCAATCACTTCGCCGTAGCCTTCTGGCGCAAGCAGATCTGCGCCGAGCACAACAGCCGGATTTTCCGGATCAGGCTTCATATAAAACGCTTTTATTGCTGTCGGGTAGCGGTGAACAAAAACGGGCGCATTGAAATGATTGGAAATGATCGTCTCGTGAGGTGCGCCAAAGTCATCGCCCCAGGTAAAATCTTCACCTGCTTTCCTGAGAATTTCCACCGCCTCGGTGTAACTGATTCGTGGGAAAGGAAGCTGAATAGATTTTAACTTTTCCACGTCCCTTTCCAAAACCTTTAGCTCGGCAGAGCAGCGTTCCAGCACGCGTTGAATGACGTAATACACCATTTCTTCCTGCAGGCGCATATTGTCGTCAATATCAAAATAGGCCATTTCCGCTTCAATCATCCAAAACTCCAATAGATGTCTCCGGGTTTTTGATTTCTCCGCCCGAAAGGTAGGCCCGAAGCAATAGATCCGTCCTAATGCCAGTGCAGTTGCTTCATTATATAATTGTCCGCTCTGCGACAAAAACGCCTTGTCGCCGTGATAGTCAATTTCAAACAGCGTCGTCGTGCCTTCGCAGGCAGCCGGAGTAATAATCGGCGCATCGGCAAGCACAAAATCGCGTTGGTAAAAGAAATCGCGGAAAGCGTGCTCGATCTCGGAACGAACACGTAAAATGGCTGTCTGCCGTGGGGTGCGAATCCATAAATGGCGGTGCTCGGCAAGAAAATCAACACCATGTTCTTTATGCGTGATAGGGTATTCTTCAGCGATTTGAACGACCTCCAGGCCGGTTACCTGAATTTCGTAGCCGCCGACCGAGCGAGGCTCCTCCCGAACAAGGCCGGTAATTTTCAGCGAGCTTTCTTGGGTCAGTCTGGACGCACTTGCCCAAACATCCTCACTCACTTCCTTCTTAACCAACACACATTGTACCAGACCGGAACCATCCCGCACAATCAAAAAAATGATCTTGCCTGATGAGCGCTTGTTATATAACCACCCCTGGACAGTCACCTCGCTACCGGCATACCTCGCCAGGTTTTTAATCAGTGCTGTTTGCAATCCGTGTCACTCCCTGAAACTCAAATTATCCAGTTTTAGTGTATCCATGATAATCTTTGCTAAACCTAATCAGGATCAACGTTTCGCTTGCCGGTAAGGCTGGCAATCTCGATGCGGACAACTGTGCAAGTTGCGGCCATGGTTTCATCAACTTGCCCATGCAGTCTGCCTGTAGCAAAATTTTCCGTCAAGGCATTCAGCGCTTTGATTTTTTCCTCCTTATCCTCGACGACCTGCGCCCTGCCCTGCGCAATGATTGAAGTATACCTTGTCGCGCAATTGCAAGGCTTATCGCCTAAGTAAGTTTTATCCGTACGGCTCACCTCGAAGCATACTTTGTCATGCCGCTTGATATTGTCGAGTTTCTTGCCATTATGCGCGCAGTGAAAATAAATGCCCCCATTATAAAATATATAGTTCAGAGGTACAATATAGGGCGTTCCGTCAGCATCAACAGTAGCCAGGTGCCCGGTATTATTGCCGGTTAAAAAGTGCAGCGCTTCCGCTTCGGTCATTGCCTTCTTCGGCATAAGATGACCACTCCTCTATATAAATATTCTGTATACAATTTCTTGCCATTGGCTGCGTTTTCCTTTATAAAACCAAAAAAAATCAACAAAAAAGCAGGCCGTGCGGCCTGCTTTTCGCAACGTTAAGGTTGCTTGTTAGCGTCATATTTCGCTGTCAGCGTTTGGCCAGTAGTGGTTGTCGCGCTGCCGCCAAACTTTTGCTCCTGAGCTTCGATCATCTTGCGAACCATATGACCGCCTACGCGTCCATTATCAGCGGAAGTCAGGGCGCCCTTGTAAGTGTTCTGGTAGTCCTTCAAGCCAAGTTCGGCAGCGGTTTCGATCTTCAGACGGTCGAGGCCTTGTTGCGCCGAGGGATTCACAGGTTTTCTGCTTCTCGACATTTGGCAATACCTCCGTTTAAAAATTTTTGGGTACCCATTAATAGCATGGCTTGAAACGCTAACTTAATACAATGTAAAAAATGGAGCGAAAAAGCGGCCCATTTTCTGGGCCGCTTGCGCGCTTACAGCATTATTAGAAGTTGACGCTGAATTCAACGTTGGTGCGGTTGTGGTCAGCACCAGCTTGGGTTTCGGCAATGTCTTGGTAAGCAGTCAGCGTAGCTTTATCAGATACTTTGTATATACCTTTTACGCGGAAACCTTTGGAGTTCTTGTACCAACCATCGGTAGTGAAATCAGGCAGCGCATTAGCTTCGATGTCACGGTATGATACTTTGTATGCAAAGTCGCCCTTCTTAGCAGCTTGGCCTACAGCAACTTCTGCGAGGAAGCCATCAGCTTTGTCGGTGGTGTTCTTAGCATATTCAACGTTCAACACCACGTTTTCAGTCAGTTTGGTATCAGCGTTCACAGCGTAGTATTTATCGCCGGACTTTAGGTAGCTGGCGCCAACATTCACGCCGCTGAAAGAAGTACCCATGTCAACAAATGTAGTTTCTACCGAAGCACTGCTATTATCTTTACCGTAGAAACCTGCCAGGCTGAGGCCTTCAATAGCCTTAGTGGTCACTTGCGCACCAATGAAGTTATCATCATCCATGAGAAGACCTTTACCAATAGCAAGAGACTGACGGCCAACTCTTACATCAGATGCGCCTACTTTTGCTCCAATATAAGCTTGGTCAAAGGAAACATTTCCCCCGTTTGTAGTATTACGAAGGTCATTATTCATTTTTGCGCGGCCATGAATGTAGAAAGTACCATCAATATCAGCGTCAACATTCAGGCGGATGCGGTTAGTGAGGTAGTCACCGCTACCATCTTGGTTGCGATATTCGATGTTAGCGTCGCCGGAGAAAGTAGGAGCAGCGAAAGCAACAGCAGTGGAAAGAGTCAGGGAAGCCAGGACAGCGGCAGTTAAGAGTCTCTTTTTCATCTGTCTTTCCTCCTCAAGATTTGTATGGACCGCGCTGATTAAGATTGATATCCGTCCGCTGTTATTGAGAAGCTGTATATATGAGTGTCCATGTTTCCTCATACCGTCTTCTGGCAGAACAAAGGCCGTCTATTCCGTTTGCCTGCGGCCGATAGCAAACGGTTCATCTTTTGTGCTTATTAAATTCTCTTTTGTTGACATAATTCCTGCATATTCACTCCTCAGAATTGCTGTCAATTATTGGGTCAATTGGCATTTAAGGCAATTTTTCCCATTATTACGTATACAAAAAATCGGGCATAAAAAAACTGCCGCGCAACTGGCATGGCAGTTCATATAGATCAGATCACCGACCGGACTACTTCCACGTCACCGGCAATCTCCTTCGGCGCTTTTTGCCTTTGGTATTCTATTTGTCCGGGAAAAAGCGGCTATGGATAGAGTTTACCGCTTCTTTCACCTGGTCGGCCCGGATAAGGCACGAGATACTGATTTCCGATGTGCTGATGACCTCAATATTGACACCAGCGTCAGCAAGCGCGCCAAACATCTGGGCGGCAATGCCCGGGCTACCAAGCATGCCGGCGCCGACAACTGATACTTTGGCCACATTCTCGTCGGCAACTACTCCAAGCGCCCCAAGCTCCTTGGCTGTATGTTCCACGATTTCCCTAGCCCGGGGCAAATCCTGCTGAGATACGGTAAACAAAATATCGTTAATATTCTTATCCGCATTGCGAATACTCTGCACAATCATGTCAACATCAATATTCGCGTTGGCCAGAGCGGAAAATAGCTTGTAGGCGATGCCCGGACGGTCAGGAACCCCCAATACGGCAAGTTTGGCGACATTGAGATCATGAGCTACACCCCGGACAACAAATTCACGTTCTTCCATTGTATACTCCTCCCTGATATATGTTCCTGGTTCGCTGGTGAACGTTGAGCGAACATGAATTGGCACCCCATAGCTTTTTCCCATTTCAACCGAGCGGGGCTGCATAACCACCGCTCCCAGCCGGGCCATTTCAAGCATTTCATTGTATGTAATCTCCTGCATCTTCCTCGCGCGGGGCACTAGGCGGGGGTCAGCCGAATAAACACCTTTAACATCGGTAAAAATCTCACACGCATCCGCCTTGAGCGCCCCGGCTAACGCCACAGCCGTGGTGTCCGAGCCGCCCCGGCCCAGCGTTGTAATATCGCCTGCTGCGTTCACTCCCTGAAATCCGGCTACAACAACAATCTGTCCTTTTGCCAATTCAGCTAAAATTCGGCCTGGCTCAACCCGCTGAATCTTTGCTTTATTATGCTGAACCGTGGTAGCAATGCCGGCCTGCGCGCCCGTTAAAGATATCGCCGGATGCCCCAGCCTGGCAAAAGCCATTGCTAAGAGAGCAATTGAGACTTGTTCCCCGGTTGATAGCAACATATCGATTTCACGGCCATTGGGCCGGTCGTTTACCGATTTCATTAAATCAATCAGTTCGTCTGTAGTGTCCCCCATTGCTGACACTACTACAACAATTCGCTCTCCATCTTTTTTTTCCTGTAGGATGCGTCTTGCTACATTCACTATCTTTTCCGGTGTCGCGACTGAACTGCCGCCAAATTTTTTGACAATTAACGTCATTGTCATCCTCCTAACTACAAATGTCTTTGTGGCAATGACATTATCTATTCTCTGCACAAATACAATTTCCTTCTTATGGTGGACACCATCTACAAAAAAATTATCCCGGTTGCCCGGGACATTTTTTAGTCTTCTACTTTAATGGCTTTGGCGCTCTCCCAAAGACCGTGAATATTGCAATATTCCGATGCCAGCAGCGTGCCGGAAGCGCTTAGCTTAACAACAGCGACGACCGATGGTTCAGAGTAGACAGGTCCTTTATTGGCGCCTTCTGTTGATTCACCATGAGCATTAAACTCAAAATTAGCTATTTCGTATACAAACTTCCCGTTATCCGGTTTGAAATAAAGCTTAATCCAGCGAATGTGATGCTCGGTTGTGTTGGGGTGGGGTATTTCTTTACCGACACTGACGGTAACGGTAAACCGTTCCCCAGCCTTTACCGTTTCCGGCGCCTCGATAACAGGCACATGCTTTTCAGCTTTCCAGTCAGCGCTTTGATATACGTCTGCAAATTTCATAAATTTCCCTCCTATATGTTTCTCACAAATAGTATATTAACTATTTGTTAAAAAAACCCTTCTTAATTAAGAATTTTTATTATTATTTCGCAAGAAAAATGCCGCTATTTGCGGCATTTTCACCCAAAATTATTTACGAATACTGATACGTATTGCGCGACGTGCCAGGATGTAGCAAAAAGCCAGTACACCACCGACAGTAAAAAAAAATGCACTTGGTTTCACCATCATAAGTTCGGAGGTTCCAATCAATGAAAGCAACAATGCCGTCATATACGCCAGTAATAATTCACCATACCGGGGACTGCGGGTGCGCGGCGCAATTACCAGCCACACTAGAAAACCGATCGCCACAATGTTTGTATATTGACTAAACTCCATGTTTTCTCTCCCTGTCTAGCGCCGGATTCTACGGTCCCATATCCTAAAGCCATGCCGCATCCACTTGGCGACGGCGAACACCGCCAGTTGCGCCGACATTCCAATTACAAAAGACCAGGCTGCCTGACTAAAATCAAGATAATAAGCAACAGACAGCGATACGATAACCGCTGCGCCGTAAGCCATAACCGGCATGGGAATTTTCCATTTGCGGCTCTTCCAGCGCGGCATCAGCAGCCAGCCAAAACACAGACCGTAGATGGCATATTTTAAAGTCACTGATACATGCTCCTTGTGTTTGGATACTTAGTTTATATTCGCTTTATACAGCAAAACTCCTGCCGAAAACTAGCCGCTTACGCTTTCTATGATCTTAACCTGTGTTGTCAGCCACACTCCGGCGATGATTAATAAAGCGCCGACGATCTGAATGATACTGATTGTTTCACGTAAAAACAGCGCTGCAAATATCATGCCCGAAACCGGCATCATGTTAATAAAAATGGCCGCGCAGTTGGGCCCAACCACGGCCACTCCTTTATTCCACCAATAAAA
>JAOACF010000066.1 GCA_026417995.1 Negativicutes bacterium | reverse complement strand
GCTTGAAGCCGCCAAAAAGCTGCGCTATACGCCGTTTGCGCCTGACGCCGCGTTTATTGAAGTGGACGGTACCACGCTGCGCTGGGATTCCCGCGATATGACCAATCCGCTGTTAGGTTCGGTGCATGACCCGATTTACCAGGGGGCAAAGCGCGACCTTGCCGACGGCGGCGTGCCGGAACCAAAACCCGGACTGGTTACCGATGCCCATGGCGGCATTCTGTTTATCGACGAAATCGGCGAGATGGATCCCATGCTTTTAAACAAGCTGCTCAAGGTGCTGGAAGATAAACGCGTCTTTTTTGATTCCGCTTATTATGACTCCACCGACCCCAATGTGCCCAAGTATGTGAAAAAACTGTTTGAAGAGGGCGCTCCCGCCGACTTTGTCCTGATCGGCGCCACCACCCGCGAAGCGGCGGAACTGCCGGGGGCGCTCAGGTCGCGCTGCGCCGAGATTTACTTTGAACCGCTCACGCCGAAACATATTGAAGAAATCGTCTTTAACGCCGCGGTCAAGCTCGGCGTCGGCATCGAACCCGATGTGCCGCGGCTGATCGGCGAATATACCATTGAAGGCCGCAAAGCGGTGAATATTCTGTCGGACGCCTACAGCATGGCGCTATACCGTGAGGAAAACAAGGACAAACTAGTGATAACCGCCGCAGACGTCTATCGCGTTTTCCAGGTGAGCCGTCTGACCCCGTATGTTAGTCAGAAGGCCTCGCCCGCCGCGGAAGTTGGCAAAATTTTTGGCCTCGGCGTGGCCGGGTATCTAGGCTCGGTGCTGGAAATTGAGGCGGTTGCTTTCCCGGCGGAAAAAGGCAAAGGCAGCATCCGTTTCAATGATACAGCCGGCAGCATGGCAAAAGACTCGGTATTCAACGCGGCTGCCGTGGTGCGTAAGGTTACCGGCGAAGATCTTTCCAATTATGATATTCATGTCAATATTATCGGCGGCGGCCGCATTGACGGTCCCTCCGCCGGGGTGGCTATTCTGGCAGCCATCATTTCGGCCATTACGGGTCGGGCCATCCGCCAGGATGTCGCCGTCACCGGCGAAGTTTCGATCCGGGGAAAGGTCAAGGCAGTCGGCGGCGTTTTTGAAAAAGCCTACGGCGCCAAGCAAGCCGGCGTTTCCACCGTGATTATCCCGCAGGAAAACGAAAAAGATATTCCCCCGGGACATTTGGGCTTAACCATTTGTCCGGTTAATAACGTGGAAGCAGCGTTAGACCTGCTGTTTGCCGACGCGCAAAGCATAGATAGAAGCGCGTAAGCCACATATGATATTGGCCGTTTTTAGCGGCCAAGCGTTTTTTGGGAGGGGATTCCCCTGATAGATCGAGTGCCGCCTCAGAATATTGAGGCCGAACAATCGGTACTCGGCGCGCTCATGATTGAGCGGGAAGCGGTTACAAAAGTGACTGAATTCCTTAAAGCTGCCGATTTTTACCGCGAAGCGCATCGGGTTATATTTGATGCCATCCTGCACTTATATTCCCGCAATGATGCGATTGATCTCATAACCATAACCGAATATCTGCGCAAGGAAAACAAACTTGAAGCCGCCGGCGGCATATCCTATGTCGCCGGCCTGGCCAACAGCGTCCCGACCGCCGCCAATGTCGTCTATCACGCGCGGATTGTCGAGGAAAAGGCTCTCTTGCGCAACCTTATCAACTCGGCTACCGCGATTGCCGGCATGGGCTACGAAGCCAGTGAAGAGGTCGAAATGATTTTGGACAAGGCCGAGAAAATGATCTTGGAGGTTGCCAACCGCAAGGTCGGGCAGGAGTTTACGCCGATCAACAAGATTGTGCTTGACGCCTTCACCAAGATCGAGCAGCTCTACGCCACCAAGGGCGGTATCACCGGCCTGCCGACAGGCTTTCGTGACCTTGATCGCCTCACGGCCGGACTGCAGCCGTCAGACCTTATTTTGATCGCGGCCCGACCCAGCATGGGGAAGACGGCGTTTGTCCTGAACATTGCTCAGCATATCGCGATTAAGGAAAAACAGCCGGTAGCATTTTTCAGTCTGGAGATGTCCAAAGAGCAGTTGGTGCAGCGGATGCTGTGCGCCGAAGCAATGATTGACGCCTCGCGCCTGCGCATCGGCCAGCTTGAGGACAAGGATTGGACCAATCTTATCCGCGGTGCCGACCGTTTATCGTCTGCACCCATCTATATCGATGATACTGCAGGCATTAACGTAGTTGAGCTTCGCTCCAAAGCCCGACGCTTGCAAATTGAACACGGCCTGAAACTGATTATCATCGATTATCTGCAGCTTATGCAGGGTGGAGGCGGCAAAAGCGAAAATCGCCAGCAGGAAATTTCCGAGATATCCCGCTCGCTCAAGTCGCTTGCCCGGGAGCTGGGAGTGCCGGTCATCGCGCTGTCGCAGCTCAGCCGGAGCGTAGAGGCGCGCCAAGTAAAAAAGCCCATGCTCAGCGACCTCCGGGAGTCGGGTTCACTGGAACAGGACGCGGATATTGTTGCTTTTCTCTACCGAGAAGATTACTACAATCCCGACACGGAGCGAAAGAATATTACCGAGGTTATAATCGCCAAGCACCGTAACGGTCCGGTCGACACGGTGGAGCTGTTCTTCCATAAACAATTCACCAAGTTCAGCGACCTGGCCAAACCGGGAATGGGCGGGTAAATGAAACAGTCCCGGCGGCAATGAACAGCCTTGACGGGTAAACCAGCCGGGAGGGATAATAAGCATGAACAGAGACAGAATGAGTAATCTCAGGCTGTCTCTTTTTATATAGGTCATGCAGGCTAGTGGTGACAGCAAGCTATGGCCGAGATCTATGGAAACTTTACTAACTTAAGCCTACCATGTGATCAGATGAAGAATCAATCGGGATAATTCGAACATTAATAATGAAAAAAGCTATAAATATTCGCCGAAACATTGACTTATGGGAGCGTAAATGCTATTATAATCAAGGGAAAAAAGTGCAAAACTTTCCTCACTAACTCAAATCAAGGCAACGACGCCTCGTTTGAGTTATTTTTGTGGTATGGGGCAGAATAAAATGTAAGGTTTCCGGTAAGCAAGGGGCAGAGGAGGATTCCGATGATAAAACGGTATACCACCCGGGAAATGGAACGCATCTGGACGGATGAGAATGAATTTCAGACCATGCTTAACATTGAAATCTATGCCTGTGAGGCTATGGCCGAGCTGGGGCATATTCCGGCGGAGGCTGTGCCGGTCATAAAAGAGCGCGCCAAATTCACGGTGGAGCGCATCCGGGAAATCGAGCGCGAAACCCGCCATGACATACTGGCTTTTTTGCAAGCCGTTGCGGAAAACGTGGGGGATGAAGCAAAATACATTCACATGGGTCTGACCTCGAGCGATGTGAAGGATACGGCGCTGGGCGCCATGATGAAAGAAGCCGCCGGGCTGATTATCGAGTCTTTGGAACATTTTCGCGAAGTGCTTCGCCGTCGTGCGGCGGAACACAAGCACACCGTTATGATCGGTCGTACGCATGGCATTCATGCCGAACCGCTTACCCTGGGGCTGAAGTTCGCGCTTTGGCTGGATGAAACCGAACGCAATATTGAGCGGATGAAGCGCGCCCAAAAGGCGGTGGCGGTTGGCAAGCTGTCCGGGGCGGTAGGCACGTATGCCAATATTGACCCTTATGTAGAAAAATACGTTTGCGCCAAAATGGGCCTAACACCGGCAAAGCTTGCCACCCAGGTCATTCAGCGCGACCGCCACGCCGAGTTTCTCTGTACGCTTGCCGTTGTCGCCAGTTCGCTGGATAAATTCGCTACCGAAATCAGAAACTTGCAGCGCACCGACATTCGCGAAGTGGAAGAATATTTTCATCCCGGCCAAAAAGGGTCATCCGCTATGCCGCATAAGCGCAATCCGATTACCTGTGAGCGCGTGAGCGGCTTGGCCCGGCTTGTTCGCAGCAATGCCCAGGCAGCGCTGGAGAATGTGGCCTTATGGCATGAGCGCGATATTTCCCATTCCTCGGTGGAGCGCGTTATTTTGCCGGACAGCACGACACTGGTTCACTATATGCTGAAGATTTTTACCGATATCGTTGACCGGCTGCTCGTCTATCCCGAGGCGATGAAAGCAAACATGAACAAAACCGGCGGCCTGATTTTCAGCCAGCGGGTTATGCTGGCGCTTGTCGACAAGGGCGTAGTCAGGGAGGAAGCCTACCGCTGGGTGCAGCGCAATGCCATGGCGCGCTGGCTGGAAGGCGCTGATTTCAAAACTAATGTGATTCATGACCCGGATATCAAGCAATATCTTACGCCGGCTGAAATTGAGGATTGCTTTGATCCGTCACACCTTCTCCGGCATGTTGATACGATAATGGCCCGGTTTGGCCTATAGGAGGGTTGGCTTATGTCAGCTGTTGTAGTCATTGGAACCCAGTGGGGAGATGAAGGAAAAGGCAAGATAGTCGACTACCTTGCCGAAAAAGCGGATGTTGTCGTCCGGTACCAGGGAGGCAATAACGCCGGACATACCGTGGTGGTAAACGGCAAGGAGTTTAAACTGCATCTTTTGCCTTCCGGTATTTTATACAAGGAAAAGATCTGCATTGTCGGCAACGGCGTGGTTATTGACCCGGAAGTCCTACTGAAAGAAATCAACGGCATGAAAGAAAAAGGAATTGATACCTCCGGACTTAAGATCTCCAACAGGGCCCATGTCATCATGCCGTATCACCGGCTACTTGACGCTGTGGAGGAAGAATACCGGGGAGACTTCAAGCTGGGAACTACCAAACGCGGTATCGGTCCCTGCTATATGGACAAAAACGCGCGCGAAGGCATCCGGGTTGTGGACCTCATGGACGAAGAAGATTTTTGCGCCAAACTGGAACGCAACCTGGAGGCGAAAAATCATCTGCTTAAGGCTGTGTATGGCGTGGAAGGCTTTGACTATGAGGCTGTCAAAAAGGAATACCTGGAATACGCCAACCAGCTCCGTCCTTATGTCGCCGACACGGCAACCGTATTAAATGATGCCATAAGCTCGGGGCAAAAGGTGCTGTTTGAAGGCGCGCAAGCAACGCTGTTGGACCTTGACCACGGAACATATCCGTATGTTACATCTTCACATCCGATAGCCGGGGGAGCATGCATCGGCGCGGGTATCGGCCCCACGAAAATAAGCAAGGTCATTGGCGTCGTCAAGGCCTATACTACCCGTGTGGGCGAGGGCCCCTTCCCGACAGAGCTTAAGGACGCAACCGGCGATCATATCCGCGAACGCGGCCATGAATACGGTACGACCACCGGGCGGCCGCGCCGCTGCGGCTGGCTGGACGCGGCGGTCGTACGCTATGCCGGCATTATCAGCGGCATCGACTATATGGCAATTACCCGCCTGGACATTCTTGATGAACTGCCGGTGCTGAAACTGTGCACCGGATATAAATACCAGGGGCAGCTCCTCAAAGAGTTTCCGGCCAGCCTGAAGGTGCTGGCCAAAGTGGAACCAGTCTATGAGGAACTGCCGGGCTGGCAAACGTCTACCAGCGGGGTTCGCCGCTATGAAGACTTGCCGCTCAACGCCCGCCGCTATATTGAGCGCCTCAGTGAAGTTGCCGGCATCAAGATCGGCATTGTCTCGGTAGGACCGGGACGGGAACAAACAATGATCTTGCACGAAATGTTCTAATACAAAAACGACCTCTGAGCAATCAGAGGTCGTTTTGCTGGGGTGCTGTTCGCACCTTGCGGGCAAGTCCGGCTAGGTGACAAAAAATAAAGGCGGTTAAGGGCAGCAACAGGAAAAAAACAGCGAATAGTTTATCCCAAACAGATGGCGCCTGAGGCGAACACAGCAATACGATCATACCGGCGTAGATCAGCAGAAGCCCTGACGCGGCATACCAAAGCGCCCCTGCCGACAACATTAGGCCCGTCAGGCAGGCTAGCCTAGCCACAAAGCCGTCCCGTCCCAGGCCGGAAATGCCCAGCCACAGCCCGGCCAGCGACATTGGCGCCAAAGCGGCAAGGCAGACAAACCCCAGCGCGGCAAGTGAAGTGCCGAAGCGGGCTTTTACCGCAGCATAGATGGGTGCAGCCTGCGCAAAACGGTGCAGCTCTAATAAATAGCCGCCGTAGGAAATATCAGCGAGCAGGAGAAAGAGTGATGCCCAGGCGCCGAGCCAAAAAGCCCGGACAGGTTTACGGCTGCTGGTAGAAGACAATTCCAGCTCAGTCCTTTCGTGTTGTCTTACCAGGGATTATTTACATGCAGAACCCGGAAATCCTGCTGGCGGGAAGATAATTATCACTTCCACTATCTGCAAACACAAAAAGAGTTGACAGTAACGCGTTATTGCTATATAATCTAATCTTGTCAGGCGACCCACTAGCTCAGTCGGTAGAGCACCTGACTTTTAATCAGGGTGTCGATGGTTCGAGTCCATCGTGGGTCACCAGTTATCGGCCCGTTGGTCAAGTGGTTAAGACACCGCCCTTTCACGGCGGTATCAAGGGTTCGAATCCCTTACGGGTCACCAACCTACCAATTAGATATTAGTTATCGGATCCAAAGTCCAATGACTAATATCCCACACGGGCGATTAGCTCAGCTGGGAGAGCGCCTGCCTTACAAGCAGGATGTCGGCAGTTCGATCCTGTCATCGCCCACCATAAAGGCCCCGTGGTGTAGTGGTCTAACATGCCGCCCTGTCACGGCGGAGATCGACGGTTCAAATCCGTTCAGGGTCGCCATTTTGCCTCGGTAGCTCAGTCGGTAGAGCAGAGGACTGAAAATCCTCGTGTCGGCAGTTCGATTCTGCCCTGAGGCACCATTACATGCGGAAGTAGCTCAGTGGTAGAGCATCGCCTTGCCAAGGCGAGGGTCGCGAGTTCGAATCTCGTTTTCCGCTCCATATCCGGCGGCATAGCCAAGTGGTAAGGCAGAGGTCTGCAAAACCTTTATTCCCCAGTTCAAATCTGGGTGCCGCCTCCAATACTTATTTACCATAATGCGAGGGTGGCGGAACAGGCAGACGCAGCAGACTTAAAATCTGCCGGGACTAAATCCCGTACCGGTTCGATTCCGGTCCTTCGCACCAATTTAAAAAATTTTTAGTACTCCCCTAGACAATAGTAAAATTTAATGGTATAGTAATATACATATAAATAATCAGCTAAGTCAACGATGACTTTCGGTGCAAGTAAACCGGGAGTTTCTTTGTTTAGCGGGCATTGGCAAAGACGCCGGTATACGCGGAAAGATCCGCGATGCCGGCTTTTGATTTTCAAAAACTGTTTGGGGGGAGGTTGTGTAGTTAGAATAAGGATAAAGTATACTTACGGTAGAAAACTAGTATTGTGTTAAGATCTAATAATATATTGTGAGGTGGTACAGATGAAAGACTTAATTTATGTGATTGGCCCTGAGAAACATGATAAGGAAACTGTACTCAATATTCTGAGAGAGCATCCGGAAATCAAGTTTGTTTCTGTCGTTGGTGTGGATCTGGCTGGCAATGATACTGACGAAAAAATACCGATCAATCTGTTTATTAAAGATTTTGAAGACTTTTTTACTAATGGTGCGGTTCAAACAGACGGTTCTTCTGTAGTGCTTACAGGTATAGCTACTTTAAACGATGCTAGGGTCGATATGGTAGCTGATGCTAGCGTTAATTGGTTTGTCGATTACAATTATGAGCACATTGATGAGGTGACCGGAAAACCTGTAGGAACATTGCGGATACCTTGTTTTCTTATCCATAATGGGGTTAAGGTGGATTCGCGTTCCATTTTAGCACAGTCCCTGAAATATGTTAAAGACGAGCTAATAAACCTGCTGAAAAAACATCCTAAGGTAGCTGGCTTGGAGCACCTGAATGTTGACGATATAGAAGATATTATTTTTACTGCAGGGACTGAGCTTGAGTTCTGGGTGAAAACACCTGCAAACAAGGCTGACGTTTCTGAACTGTCGGCTTCACAGGTTATGCAGGAGCAATACTGGCAACGTACCCGCGGTGAAGTCCGCACAGCTATGGAACAGGCAATTATTGCTCTGGCCAATTATGGTTTGGAACCAGAAATGGGCCATAAAGAAGTGGGCGGTGTAAAAGCCAGGATCGATGCCTCCGGACATCTTACCCATGTTATGGAACAGCTGGAAATTGACTGGCGTTTTGCCAATGCTCGCCAAGCGGCCGATAATGAACTTCAGGCCCGTATTTTAGTGAAAGAAGTATTTAGAGCCAATGGCCTGGAGGTTACCTTCAAAGCTAAGCCAATTATTGGTGTGGCAGGCAACGGTGAGCATACGCATGTAGGCATAGCTGCAAAATTGAAATCCGGTAAAATTGTCAATCTGTTCGCTCCTACCGATATGCGGCAGGATTTCTTGAGTGCCATCGGTTATGGTGCGATAATGGGGCTCCTAAAAAATTATGAAGCAGTTAATCCGTTTGTATCTGCAACTAACGACTCACTTAATCGCTTGAAGCCTGGTTTCGAAGCACCGGTATGCATCGTGACTTCACTGGGTCATACTCCGGAAGTTCCTTCGCGTAATCGAACAATTCTTGCCGGTCTCGTTCGTGATATCGACAATCCCTTGGCTACCCGCTTCGAAGTACGCTCGCCAAATCCTTATACCAATACCTACATGGCAATATCGGCTTTTTATATTACCATGCTGGACGGGATCAAGGCAGCTGTTGCCTCTGGAAAAACGACGAAAGAATTGGAAGCCGAATTATCCAAAGAACCAGGCGTGCCTGGTTTCTATTTGGAAAAAGCCCGGGCATATCGCAGCGAGCATGATGTTTTCGAGGATTACACGCCGGAAGAGCGGGACCGGCTGTTCGGCAAGCCCCCGGCAACTGTCTGGGAAAATATGGAGAACCTCAAGAAGTTTCCGGAAAAAGTTGAAGTGCTGAAAGCCGGCGGCGCAATCCGCCAGGAAATTATTGATGCCTTCGTTGCCGGGGCGCTGATCCGTTGGCGGACCGAATTGGTTAACAAGATTATTCCCGAGCATTGTGAGGTTATAAAAGCCGCTCAAAAACTGCACGATGCGGAAACAGGCACAGATCTTGACGATGCCCTTTGGAACAAGATTGACGCTCTCCGGAATTATATCGCCAAAGACAAGTTGGCGGAGAAGAGCTTGTTTAGCAAAATCAGAGAAGCGCTTAAAAACGGCGACTACGCGGCCGCGTCCGATCTGCAGATTGAACTGGCGGCCAAGATGGATGAACTGAAAGCGCTATATACCGAGTATAAGCGTAATATGATCCACTGCGAATAAACAGTCATGGCGAAACCCCGAAAGCATAAAGCTCTCGGGGTTTTTGCGTCTAAAATTCAGTTACTTCGCCGCCGCTGATTAGCCGCCACTTTTGCGAGTTAACGTCAAATGTTTCGCCTGGCTCGATTTGCCCGCGGTGGCTGTAGCCTCTGAGTTCCCAGTAACCGGTCTCGTAGCGAGGGAGAAACTGAATGCGGGTTAGCCATTTACAGCTTTTGTATCCCCAGAGGTTGGGTATTATCATACGGACCGGGCCGCCGTACTCGTCCTCAAGCGGCTGTCCGTTTACCTCCCAGACGAGCATTGATTTGCTGTCAGCCAGGTCGGGGAGCCAAACGGCAGTAGTATAATCGCCGGCGCTGGTAAATAATACGTAGCGTGCTTCAGGCAATGGCCTGACTTTGTCAAGAAAATCCTTCCACAGAATGCCATGCCAGTCGGCGCGCACCGACCAGCCGCTGACCGAGGTCAGACGGCTGTTGATCGTCTGGGCGGTAAAAAGCGTCTTAAGTTCTTTGAGTGAAAATATGCGCGGCATTTCGACCAAGCCGCATACTTCGAGACGGTAGTCGGCAGGGGTTATATGCAGAATGCCTTCCACAGCGAAAATGGGGGTTTTTAAAGCGGATAAACTGCTCACTCAATTCATCTCCCGGTATTGAATTCAAAATGGAGGATTTTTAGTCGGCAAGGTTAAAGTTATTTTGAAGGATTTCTACAAGGAGCGGACCATGAAATATTTGTATCTGCTAAAGCCCTTTTTCCGGGTTCATTGGCCGGTTTATGCCGCCGGCGTACTGGTGCTTATATGCGTAGACCTGCTGTATCTGATTATACCGCGTCTGATTGGGAAGACGGTAGATAGCATTATACAAAATGCCTATTTTATGCACTACCTTTGGCAGATGCTTGGTGTTGCAGGGCTGATTGCCGTTCTGCGTTATGTCTATCGCGAATGCATTATGGGAACTACTCGGCGGCTGGAATTTTATTTGCGTGAAAAATTATTTTTACACGCCCAGCGTATTTCCCTTTCGTTTTTCGATAAACAGGGGCCGGGCAAAATTATGGCGCTGACTACGAATGACATTACCGCCGTTAGAATGGCGGTCGGACTGGGTATCATGCTGCTGGTAGACGCCGTTATTATGGGTGCCGCCTCTATGGTGATTATGGTCCGGGTTATCAGCTGGGACCTGGCTTTATGGGCCATTTCTCCACTTTTTCCTACACTGCTGATTGCTACTCTTATGGGACGCTTGGTGCATGACAGGTTTCGTAACGTGCAAGAGAAATTCAGCGCTTTGACGGAGTTTGTGCAAGAGGCGTTTGCCGGAGTGAAAGTGATTAAAGGCTTTGCTGCGGAATCAATCTGGACAGAACGGTTTCAGGCTATTAGCGGCGCTAATGTCGAAGCCAGCTTGGCGATGGCCCGGCTGCAGGCAGCGTACATTCCGGTGACCCATACGCTGCCGCTGTTTTCATACGCGATAACGCTTTTTATTGGCGGCAATCTGATTATTCGCGGCGCAATAACGGTTGGTGACTTCGCCGCATTTATCGGTTATCTTGGCTTAATTTTGTGGCCGGTCATGGGAATTGGCTACTTGATCAATACGATTCAGCGTGGTACGGCTTCACTAACCCGGCTGGGTGATTTTATGAGCATCCCGATTTATGAAGATGAGAAGGCCGCGGAACAGTGTATGCTTAACGGATATATCCAAATTAGCGGTTTGACGTTTGCCTACCCGGGAAGCGAAACTCCCAGCTTAAACGGAATTGATCTCGACGTACCTGCTGGTGTCAGAGTGGGCATAGTCGGACGCCCGGGGGCTGGCAAATCCACCCTTTTGAAACTACTGCTCCGGCTTTATGACCCGCCGGCAGGGTCGATTTTCATTGATGGAAGAGAGATCCATAAAATTAGCTTTGCTGCCTTGCGCCGTTCAACCGGGTATGTGCCGCAGGACGGGATGCTTTTTTCACAAACTATCGGTGAAAACATCGCCTTTGATGGCGATTACTCCCGCGATGAGGTAATAAGGGCGGCGCAGATCGCCGCCGTTAATGAAGACATTGATACGAAAGCGGAGGGGTATAGCCGTACGCTCAATGAAAAGGGAAAAAATCTTTCCGGCGGACAGCAGCAGCGCGTCGCCATCGCCAGGGCAATTATTAAAAAGCCTTCGATACTTTTGTTAGACGATGTTTTCTCCGCTTTGGATTACCGAACGCAGTCCCAAGTGCTTGCCAATATGAATGAGTTTTTGGCTGGGCGAACTTCTATTATTGTTTCACAGCGAATTGCGGCGGTTAAAGAGGCTGATCTGATTATTGTGCTTGACCGGGGTAGGGTAGTCGAGCGGGGAACGCATGCTGAGCTTGTGACTAAGCGAGGTCTGTATTATAAACTGTATGAGCAGCAATTTGCTGATGGAGAAGCATAATGGCAATGTATTACCGGGGTAGAGAATATGATAGTGAGGCAATGCGGCAAATGTCGCTGGACAGAAGACTGCTAAGGGTGCTCTGGGCTTTTGCCGAACCTTTCCGGCATTTATTGGCCTTGGCGCTTGTTCTTATGCTGCTCGCTGCGGCGGCAGATCTCTGGCGCCCCTATCTGATGAAAGTAGCTATAGACGATTACATTGCCGAATTCAATCCGGACGGATTGCGGCGAGTCGTTTATCTGTATGCAGCGAGCCTGGTTTTTAGTGCTGCGGTATCGTATGCGGAAACATTTGTGCTTCAGTATATTGGACAACAGGTTATATATAATATTCGGGCTAAAGTGTTTCAAAAATTGATATATCGGCGTTTCGGCGAAATGGAAAGTCAGCCGGTAGGGCGCATGGTTACCCGGGTTACGAATGATACCGATGCCGTCAAGGAACTCTATACCGACGTACTTGTCGCGTTCGCGAGCGATATTATTATTCTGAGCGGCATTGTGGTTGTTATGCTGTCAATTAATTGGCGACTTGCCCTTGTGGCTTTTACCATTATTCCGCCTATGTTTTTGCTGACGATTCTTTATCAGCGCTTTGCCCGCGAGGCTTATCGCCGGGTTCGGGAAAAAACGGCGGTTATTAACACCTACCTCCAGGAGAGCTTGAATGGCATTGGTGTGATTAAAGCATTTTGGCGTTTTGAGCGCACTGCAGGTGAATATCGTGCCATAAACAAAGAATACATGGCGGCCGGCCTCAGGGAGATGAGGACTTTTGCCATCTTCCGCCCTTTTGTTGATTTGCTGCATGTTGTTGCCACAGTCGCCGTGCTCAGCTATGGAGGTTGGGAATATGCCGCAGGTGCGTTGGAAGTCGGTGTCGTTGTGGCCTTCCTCCGCTATGTGGAGAAATTTTTCTGGCCAATTAAGGATATATCGGAAAAGTACAGCTTGTTGCAATCGGCGCTGGCTGCTGCCGAGCGTATTTATGAACTGATTGCGGCCGGCGGCGGGGGGGAAGAAGATCAGCCGCCTGCCACGGGTCACCAATCTTTCCGGGGACATATTCGCTTTGAAAATGTCTGGTTTGCCTATAAGGATGAAGACTGGGTATTACAGGATGTATCTTTTACGATAAATGCCGGAGAGTTTGTTGGTATAGCCGGTCCGTCCGGATCGGGAAAGACTACGGTAATTAGTTTGCTGCTCCGGTTTTATGAACCGCAAAAGGGAGCTATCTTTTTGGATGGGCAAAATATACAAACCATCCCTCTATCTGTCTTACGGCATCAAATCGGCGTAGTTTTCCAGGATGTGCATTTATTTCGGGGAACGATACGGGATAATATAACCCTCTTTGACCAATCAATTCCGGCAGAAAGAATAATGGCTGCTGCTACTACCGCTAATCTGGACGCATTTGTGCGCGAATTGCCGCAAAAATACGAAACGCCTGTGGGTTATCACGGTGCCCTGCTTTCGTCCGGACAGCGTCAATTAATTTCCCTGGCCCGGGTGCTCGCATGGCGCTCTTCCATCCTTATATTGGACGAAGCTACTTCCAGCATTGACAGTGCTACCGAGGCGCTCATCCAGACCGCGCTCGAAAGAATTGCCAAAACCAGAACAATGCTGGTTGTAGCGCATCGCTTGTCAACCATCCAGCATGCGGATAGAATCATTGTGCTAAGCAAGGGGAGGGTTGCTGAGCAAGGGACGCATAAGGAGCTTATAAGTTGTCAGGGAGTGTATCAGCGTTTGTATAGCAGTCAGTAGCAGGTATTCAGAATTCAGAATATGTCAAGTCCGACGTGCCCCCATTCCGACTCCTGACTTTTGACGCCTGAACTCTTTTATGGTAACAGAAAAGGAGGAGTTTTCAGAATTGCGGCGAAACCTTTCGGCAAGAAGCAGTTTTGCTAATCCATCATGGCTATTGCAAGGAGGGTTGGCTGTGGCAAAGCCAAAAAGCAAGCGGGAATACCACCGGCAGGATATGGACAAGGTAAATCGGACAGCCTTGATGATTGGGGGGGCCGTGGCAGCATTGATTTTGCTTGTCATGATTGTTTCTGCGTTTTAAAAAAAAGTAATAACATTAAACATAAAAAAACAACCCACTATTGCCTGTGGGTTGTTTTTTCTGCTTTACTCTATGAGGGATGTTCTTTTCGTAGTGCTTTGGCTATCCGACATTTTCTTAGAAATGGCAGGATTTAGCCGATATGCCAGCAAATTAAGTAAAACCGACATTCTATGGCGAAGGAGATTGTAATATGACTACACAAATAAAACTTGAGGCTAAAACCGATTTGTTGGATAAAGGCGCCGTGCTGCAGCGGGACAGAGAAACCTATGCCATTGTACCCCACATTCCGGGGGGAATTATCCTTGATCCTAATATTTTGCGGCAGATTGCTGATATCGCGGAAAAATACCAGGCTAAGGCGCTTAAGCTAACCTCGGCGCAGCGCATTGCTATTGTAGGCATTGCGCCTGAGGATATTGATAAGGCATGGCAAGATCTCGGCATGAAGCCTGGTGCGGCGCTTGGCCTCTGTGTGCGAAGCGTTAAAATTTGTCCGGCTACCCACTTCTGCAAGCGAGCGCAGCAGGATGCCGTCACGCTTGGACTGGCACTGGACGAGAAATACCATAGCATGAAACTTCCTTCTAAATTTAAAATTGGCATCAGCGGTTGCATGAACTCATGTTCAGAGTGTGCTGTCAAAGATATGGGCTTTATCGGCACGCCTAAGGGTTTTCATGTGCTTATCGGTGGCAATGCCGGCGTAAGACCGCGACTTGGCAACGTATTGATGGAGAACATTGCGCCGGAAGACGTATTGCCTATGGCTGACAAAATTGTGGAGTATTATAAGACCAATGCCCGCAATTTCGAACGCATGGGTATGTTAATTGACCGGCTTGGCTTTGAGGCGGTGAAGCAAGGAATATTAAGTACGTGAGGCTTAGTCATTTCCCGAGGGCTATAGAGTGCTAGCATAAAATTTCACACCCGGGTATACTGTTACTAGGAGCAAGAGCGAAGGGGGGAGACCCATATGGAGCGAGACAGAGTAAAGGCAATTATTGAACAAATTGCACAATATGGCCGGGGAATGCGCGGCGCCAACCGTTTGGCTTTTACTGAGGGAGAGAAGGAGGCGCGGGATTATGTGATCAGCTTAATGCAAGAAATCGGCATGACTGTCCGGATAGATGCATTTGGCAATGTTATTGGCAGATTGGAAGGAACTGATGAGCAGGCACCGGCAGTAGTAACCGGGTCGCATCTCGACACAGTCCCGGAAGGCGGCGACTACGACGGTGTAGTGGCTGTCTCTTATACACATCT